>NZ_JBGFCD010000007.1:0-212685 GCF_041205405.1 Falsihalocynthiibacter sp. S25ZX9 | reverse complement strand
TCAATGGGTTCTACAATCCGCGACGGCGCCATTCAGCACTGGGATGGAAAAGTCCCGTCGCTTTCGAACGGAAAGTGGCTTAAACGAGCACTTGGGGCGGCACTAAAGCGCGACAGGTCCAGTATTGTCCATGTCAACGGCGCAACAATGGCGGGCGAAGCGTCGCTCCCCAATGGCGGAGTCAAGGATTCTGGCTGGGGCCGGTCGGGTCACTATGCCGTCGAGGATTTCACCGAAATTCGTTTAACAACGGTCAGCAGCAAACCGGGGCACTTTCCTTTTTAACCAGTTTTCCCGTGGTGAATTTTGTATTTTCCACGGGGAAATGGAAGGCCGCCATCCGTAAGAGAGCTCTCGCTGATTTGGTGCTTTTTCGTTTGTTCGATCTCACGGTCCAATTAAACATACTGCGCCTGAACCTGTCAGGGAAAGGCGCAGTCCAGATGATTGCGCGTCATTTGGCGTCGAAATTTTCCGCAAGCTATGGGGCGGGTGCCTTAACTGGCGATCCTGTCCCGCATACGATAATACGCCATGCCCACTGCGATCATGAGGCTCCCCATGCTGCGACCAACAGGCAAACTCCAATGGCGCACATTTTCAAAAACGTTGAATTCTGAGGCCTCTCCAGCGATTTCTCGTGCGGTGAGGTCGGCGAGGATATGCGTGAGGGCAATCCCATGGCCCGAGTATCCCTGCACATAGAAAACGTCTTTTGAGAGGCGACCCACTTGCGGAATGCGGTTCAAGATGATCCCATCAAGCCCCGCCCAACTGTAATCAATACCGACACCTTTGAGGCGCGGGAATGTGCGCTCCAATGCGGGGCGAAGTTCCGCCGCGATGTCGCCGCTGTCGCGTCCCGAATAATTGGTGCCGCCGCCAAACATGACGCGGTTGTCCGCTGTCAGACGGTAGTAATCCAAAATGAAACGCCCGTCATAGACCGCGATATCCTGTGGATTGATCGCCCGCGCGACGTCGGCGTCCAGTGGTTCGGTTACCATATTTGCTAAAGAGGCGGGGAACAGTTTTCCGCGAAGTTTTTCCTGCTCCAGCAGATGATAGGCATTACCAGCAAGGACAATTTTATCTGCTGTGATGACGCCGTTTTCGGTCACAAGTTTTGGCCGTGCACCGTATTCAATGGCTGTAACCTTAGTGTTCTCGAAAATCTGCGCGCCCAGCGATTGGGCCGCCAGCGCTTCACCCACACATAGGTCCAGCGAATGCACGTGCATGTTGCGACGGTTGAGCAACCCGCCGATATAGAGATCGGATTCTAGATACTCGCCCATTTTGTCCGCGGGGACCATTTCAAGGTGATCCTGCATGCCGCGCGCGCATCCTTGCTCAAAGGTCGCCGTCAACTCGCGCAGATGGCTTTTGTTCAAGGCCGTTTGCATTTGCCCGAACTTTAAATCGCACTTAATCCCGTATTTTTCCACACGGTTTTTGATGATGTCGTGGCCCCGCCACCGTAAATCCCAAACAAATTCAGAGGCTTGATCGCCTAAGGTTCGTTTGAATTCGCGCTCCATTGCTGTATCGCCAGACAGGCTTCCGGTAATTTGCCCGCCGTTACGCCCCGTCGCACCCCAACCGATTTGGTTGGCTTCGCAGACAGCCACGCGCAGGCCGCGTTCAGCCAGTTCAACGGCCGTTGCAATCCCCGTAAATCCCCCGCCAACGATGGCGACATCAACGTCGATGTCACCATCCAACGCTGGAAACCCGTCCTTATGACGGGCCGAAGCGGCATAGTAGCTTTTAGCATGCTCCAACTTTCTTACTGCACTTCACCAAAACACATGTACTTTAGCTCAAGGTAATCTTCTGTGCCGTATTTCGAGCCTTCGCGCCCGAGACCAGATTGCTTAACCCCGCCAAATGGGGCGACTTCAGTAGAGATCAGACCTGTGTTGATGCCCACAATCCCTGTTTCCAAAGCCTCGGCCACGCGCCAGATCCGATTAACGTCTTGTGCATAGAAATACCCAGCGAGGCCGAATTCAGTATCATTCGCCATGCCGATCACTTCTTCTTCGGTTTCAAAGCGGAACAGGGGTGCCAAGGGGCCAAAGGTTTCTTCGCGCGCTACGGCCATGTCGGGCGTCACGTCCGTAAGAATTGTGGGCTCAAAGTAGGTTCCGCCCAAGGCATGCCGCTTGCCGCCCATGGCAATTTTTGCGCCTTTTCCCGTGGCATTGGCGATGTGCTCTTCGACCTTGAGCACAGCCGCGTCACTGACCAATGGGCCAGTTGTGATGCCGGCCTCCATGCCATTGCCGATATTCAGCGCCGACATCGCCGTTTGAAGTTTGGCCGCGAAGGCCTCATAGACGCCCGATTGAACGTAAATGCGGTTGGCGCAAACGCAGGTTTGACCGTTGTTGCGGAACTTCGAGATCATGGCGCCCGTGACGGCCGCATCCAAATCGGCGTCGTCAAAAACAATAAACGGCGCGTTGCCGCCCAGCTCCAAGCTCATCTTTTTGATGGTGTCCGCGCATTGTTGCATTAGGATTTTCCCAACGCGCGTGGACCCCGTGAAGGTGATTTTCGCCACCTTAGGGTTTTCGCAGAGTTCCTGTCCCGTTTCGGCGGCATTGCTCGACGGAATGATATTCAAAACCCCTGCTGGAATGCCCGCACGTTCGGCTAAAACGGCCATGGCCGTCGCCGACAAAGGCGTGAGTTCTGCGGGCCGCGCAACGAAGGTACAGCCAACCGCCAAAGCGGGAGCGACCTTGCGAGCGATCATTGCGTTGGGGAAATTCCACGGCGTAATGGAGCCAACAACGCCAATGGGTTGCTTGATCACAAGGATACGTTTGTCGCGTTGGTGGCCCGGAATAACATCGCCATAGATGCGCTTGGCTTCTTCGGCGAACCACTCAATAAAGGACGCGCCGTAGAGGATTTCGCCTTTGGCTTCGGCCAATGGTTTGCCCATTTCCGCTGTTAGGATGGTGGCTAAATCATCGGCGTTCGCAACCAAGAGGTCGTACCATTTGCGCATAACCCCCGCGCGTTCCTTGCCCGTCCATTTGGCCCATTCCTTTTGGGCTTTATGGGCGTGGTCGATTGCGTCGCGGACCATCTCAACGGGCACATCGGCGACCTGTACAATTTCTTCGCCGGTTGCCGGATTGAGAACGGCAAAGGTTTTCTCGGTCTCAATCCACTTGCCATTAATATAGGCGCGCGGTTCCAAAAGACTGGGATCGTTTAAAGCGAGGGTCATTATGCATCTACCTTTGCTGCGGAGATTGAATCTTCAAGGATATCAAGCGCTTCAGCAAAGATATCGTCGGGAATAGTGATCGGCGCAAGGAAGCGAAGGACGTTGCCATACACGCCACAAGTGAGCAACACGAGGTTGCGTTTGAGCGCTTCCATCCGCACGCGGTTAGTGAAATCCGCATCCGGCTTGGAGCCATCAACGGTGTTAAATTCTGTGGCCACCATAAAACCTTGGCCACGAACATCAACCATTTGTGGCGTCGTTTGCCTGATTTGTTCTAGGCGCTGTTTTAGGCGCGAGCCAAGCTCGTTGGCGCGGGCGCAAAGGTCTTCTTCCTCAATCACATCCAAAACGGCGTGCGCCGCCGCAATTCCAAGGGGGTTGCCGCCGTATGTTCCGCCCAAACCACCCGGATTTGCGGCGTCCATAATCTCGGCTTTTCCCGTTACTGCAGCAAGGGGCAGGCCGCCCGCAAGCCCTTTGGCCATCGTCGTTATATCGGCGGACACATCATAGCCATCCATCGCAAACATTTGCCCCGTACGCGCAAATCCTGTCTGAACTTCATCCGCGATCATGACGATCCCGTGCTCATCACACAGGCGGCGCACTTCGCGCATGAGGGCGGCAGGGGCGGCATAAAACCCGCCTTCGCCTTGGACGGGTTCGATAATGATCGCCGCAACGCGGGTGGGATCAAGGTCTGCTTTGAAAAGCTTGGTCAAGGCGGACATCGACTCGTCGGTTGAGACACCATGTAGTTCAATCGGAAACGGGATGTGATAGACATCCGGCATCATGGCGCCGAAGCCCTTTTTGTAGGGCTCAACCTTGCCCGTTAGCGACATGCCCATAAACGTGCGTCCGTGAAAACCACCGCCAAAGGCGACAACCGCAGGGCGTCCGGTATACGCGCGCGCAATTTTGATCGAATTTTCAACAGCTTCCGCGCCCGTCGTCACAAACACGGTGCGTTTTTCAAAGTCACCGGGAACGATTTCATTCAGCCTCTCACCCAAGCTGATGTAGTTTTCATAGGGCAAAACTTGATGGCAAGTATGGGTGAAACGGGTCATTTGGTGTTGGACGGCGGCCATGACTTTCGGGTGGCAATGCCCCGTGTTGACCACCGCAATCCCCGCCGCAAAGTCGATGTAACGGGTGCCTTCAACGTCCCAAACTTCGGAGTTTAACGCACGGTCAACATAGATTTGCGTCATCATGCCTACGCCACGGGCAATTGCCCCCGTGCGGCGTTCTGCGATTGCTGCGTTTGTCATTTCGGTCTCCATTATCTTTATGGCGATAAGCTCTTAAGGGCGGTCAGCTTTGAAAAACTTCTCGATGTGATCGGCGAAGGATGCGGAAGTTAAGTCTTCACCCGCTCGGTTTGCGGCATCTTCGCGGACATCCACAGGCAATACCTTGCCACGGGTTGCCAAAAGATCGGTCAAGAAGGGGCCAGTGAACTCTGGATGCGGCTGAATAGTCAGTGCCTTGTTGCCATAGACAAGGATCGCATTCTCGCAGAATTCCGAACTGCCAACAACCTTTGCATCCGCTGGCTTTTCGACGATTTGGTCTTGATGCCACGCGATGATATTTTGTTCGCCAAACATGTCAGACGTATATTTTTGTGGGCCGACGGACCAGCCTTCCTTGAATTTTTCGACCTTCCCACCCAAAGCTTGTGCCAGAATTTGATGGCCGAAACAGATGCCCACAATCGGAATGCCCGACGCATAGGTTTCCCGCAGGAAATCTTCGAGCGGCGCAATCCAGTCATGGTCTTCATACACGCCAAACCGCGATCCGGTAATCAACCAGCCTTCCGCGTCATTCGGGCTGGTGGGGAAAATCCCGTCGAGGACGGGGAAGTTTTCAAACTCAAAGCCTTTGCCCTCAAGGAGCTTCACGAAAAACTCGTTGTAGTCGCCATGTTCGTCTTGGGTTTCGTCGGGTGCGTGGCCGGTTTGAAGGATGCCGATTTTCATGGATTAAATCCTTCCAACGGGTGCGGTTTTTGCCCCCATCTGTTCGGCAAGCACACAAAGCCAATCATGCGCCACGTGCGCTGCTGCAATGGCGGTAATCTCCGCGTGATCGAACGGAGGCGAAACCTCGACGATGTCCATCCCAATGAGGTTTAAGGGCTTGAGGCCGCGCACGAATTCCAAAGCCTGCCACGACGCCAAGCCCCCCGGAACAGGCGTCCCTGTGCCCGGTGCAAAGGCAGGGTCCAAGCCATCTATGTCAAAGCTCAAATACACCGGCGCATCGCCTGCGCGCTCAACCGCAACCTTGATCGCGGCGTCGATACCGTTGCGGTGAATCCATGGGCTGGTGAGTACCTCAAATCCGTAATCGCTTGCGTTATAAGTCCGCAATCCCACTTGGGTTGAGCGGCTTACATCGATGATACCCTCGTTGACAGCACGCGCAAACATGGTGCCGTGGTTCATCTCGGTGCCGTTGTCTTCCCATGTGTCGCAATGCGCATCAAATTGAATGAGGGCGATGGGGCCGTGTTTTTCTGCATGGGCTTTAAGGAGGGGGTAGGCGATGGAATGATCGCCGCCAATCGTGAGGAGGCGTGTGCCTGTGGCGATGATCTCGCGGGCTTGCGCTTCGATCGCTGGTTTGATCGTTTCGGGGTGATGTGGATCAAGAAATACATCGCCGAAATCGACAACCGATAGGGTTTGGAATGGGTCAAAGCCCCACGGAAACGCTTGCAATTCCGCGAGTTGAACGGAGGCCGCGCGCACGGCTTGCGGGCCGAGGCGACAACCGGGGCGAAAGGTGACGGCGTTGTCAAAAGGAACGCCCATAACGGCCACATCGACCCCCGTCAAATCGCGGGAATATTTGCGCCGCAGGAAGCTTAACGCGCCCCCGTAGGTCATCTCTTGCCACCTGCCCTTGGGGTCCGTTTTTCTAAACGCTTGATCGCCAGAATTTGTCATCTCAGCCTCACAATCCAAACCGGTCTTTAAAACCATAATACCAAGAGCCAATCACGGAGTAGGGCACGCGGAACATGCGTCCCCCCGGGAAGGGAATCCACGGGACATTGGCAAAAACGTCCAAACGAGTGCGGTCGCCGTCAATCGCTTCGGCCAGAATGCGGCCAAAGGTGTGCGATCCGGTAATACCGTGCCCAGAATAACCATGTGCGAAATAGGTGTTGTCGTTTAGCCGGCCCATTTGCGGGACGCGGCTAAAGGATAGGGCGAAGTTGCCGCTCCATGCATATTCGACCTTTTTGTCGCGCAACTCAGGGAAGACTTTATCCATGTTTTTGCGCAGTTTTGCCTCGATATTCTTGGGGTCAGCACCGCCGTAAACGGTACCGCCGCCAAACAAAAGACGGTTATCAGCAGAGAGGCGATAATAGTCCAGAATATAGCGAATATCTTCGATGCAAGTGTCCGTTGGAAGAAGGCGTTTCGCCAGATCATCGTCCAATTGTTCCGTCGCCATAACTTGGGTCGAGACGGGCATGACACGACTGGTAAGCCCCGGCACGACGTGGCCAAGATAGGCGTTGCCACAGAGGACCAGCGTTTTACAGGTGATCGTGCCAGTGTCGGTCGTGATCACAGGCTCCTTGGCGTCGCTATTTACGCTACGCACCATCGACATCTCAAAGATTGTGCCGCCATTTTTCTCAAAGGCGTCCGCTTCTCCAAGGGCCAAGTTGAGCGGATGCATATGGCCGCCGGCGTGGTCAATCATCCCGCCAGCATAGACGTCAGACCCGACGTAGTTCTGGATTTTGTCGGGGCCGATCATCTCTTGGGTTTCGATGCCATAGCCGCGCCACAAGGCTAGGCGCTCCTCTAGCTCCTTCATGTGAGCCGAGGTATAGGCGGTAAAAACATTGGTCGGTTTGAGGTCGCATTCAATGCCATAAGTGGCCACGCGCTCGCGGATGATGTCGCCGCCTTCCATGACCAAACCCGCAACAAAATTCGCGGTGTCTTTACCATAGCGACGGTCGATGGTTTGCAGCGAGGCGTTCAGGCCATTAACGACCTGTCCGCCATTGCGACCAGACGCGCCCCAGCCAATGCGGGCGCCTTCAACGATGGCGACTTGGTAGCCCTTTTCGGCCAAATGCAGCGCGGTCGAGAGGCCGGAGTATCCTGCGCCTACAACACAAACGTCGAATTTTTGATCGCCAATCAATGGCGCACGCAACGTCCGCGTGTTCGCAGATGCGGCGTAATAGCTGGTGGTGTGTGCGCCATCACCAGCGTAGTTTTTTTGTGTAACGGCCATTAGACGACCTCCAAATATGTTTGATATTCTAACTTAGTTACTGTTTCGAGGAACCGCTCCAATTCCTGCCGTTTTGATTGCACGATAAGCTGGATGAGCGAAGGATCGAAAATTTCTGCGACGATTGGCCCCTGTTCAAAGGCGTCGATTGCCGCCGCCCAATCCAATGGGAGTTGCGGCATTCCGGCTTCATACACGTTGCCCGTTAAAGGCTCGGGCGCACGTGTTTTGCCTTCAATACCCGCAAGGGCGGCACCCAAAATTGCCGCGAGAACAAGGTAGGGGTTTGCGTCCGCGCCCGCAACACGATGCTCAATGCGGCGTGCTTTGTTGTTTCCACCGGGGATGCGAATGGCCGCCGTGCGGTTTTCATAGCCCCAAGCAACGGTCGTGGGGGCATGTGAATTGGGGCGCAGTCGACGGTAGCTGTTGAAATGTGGCGCAAAGAGTAGCGCACTTTCCTGCATTGCATCCGTAAGGCCGCCAATCGCTGCGCGCATGATATCCGAACCCTCCTCGGAGCCATCATCAAATACATTCTCGTCTTTTTCGTTCAGCAGGGAGAAGTGAACGTGAAGCCCGCTTCCCGCGCCATCGCCATAGGGTTTGGCCATAAAGGTCGCTGTGTGGCCATGGCTTTTTGCAAAGCCTTTGACGATGCGTTTGAACATCATCGCGTCATCGGCCGCGCGCAAGGGATCGTCGGTGTGCAATAGGTTGATCTCAAATTGCCCTGCGCCGGTTTCGGAAATCGCCGCATCAACGGGGATGCCACTCTCTGCACAAGCAGCATAAACGTCATCTAAAAACGGCGACAATCGCTCAAGTTCTTGCACCGAAAGCACGTTCTCGGTGTCGAACTTCTCGGACGATGGAATGCCGCCTTGTTCGTGCAGATCGGTGAGGTAAAATTCAAGCTCGGTCGCCACAACAGGGCGCAGTCCAAGAGCCGCAAACCGCGCGACGACCGCCGCAAGCGCATGCCGTGAATCGGTGGGATGCGGTGCACCATTCTCATCATACATGCAAACTGGAACAAACCCAGAGGACGCGCCCATCCAAGGCGATGGCAGGATTTCGTCGCGGATTGGCAAGCAAATTCCGTCAGCGTCGCCTGACTCAAATACTAGTTCGCTGCCTTCAATATCACGGCCCCAAACATCGACCGTTGCCGCCGACATGGGCATACGAAGGGAGCCGTCAAAGACTTTATCTACTTGATCAATGGGCAATCTTTTCCCACGGAAGGCGCCGTTGATATCGCAAAGGGCCACCATAACCGAATTGTACTTGGGTTCAGACTTCGTGCTCATCGACATTACTTCCTTAAAATACGAGGCCACAAAATAATGTGATACCCTTTGTCTAGTTGTGATAGCGTTATTGACAAGAGTCAAGCGTCCGACTAAGGATTTAGCATGAGCCAAGGGGAAAAACGCGCAATGAGTTTTAACATCCCAGAGATCGAAAGTTCTGGTGAGCGGACAAGCCAAGAGTATGTCTATGCGCGTCTTCGCAATGCAATCATGGTGGGTGCAATTCCGACAGGGGAGTCCCTGACAATGCGTGGCTTGGCAGAGCAACTTGACCTCAGCCCAACCCCCATTCGCGAGGCCCTGCGCCGCTTGAGTTCTGAGTCCGCTATCGTGTCACAAGACAACCGTCGAATGCTCATTCCCTATATGACCCAAGGTCGGTTTGAAGACCTGATCGCCACGCGGATCACGCTAGAATGCCACGCCGCCTTGCGCGCTTTGCCCTATGTCTCCGATATTTTGATAGAGGAGATGCGGGCGATTGATATGCAGATGGACGAGGCGTTGGTGCGGCTGGATTATGATGCTCTCACGGCGTTAAATCACGTTTTTCACAACCGTCTTTATCGTGCAAACCCAGACCATATTTCGATGCCCCTTGTCGAGAGTATCTGGCTTCAATTGGGACCATTTCAGCGGGAGGTGATATCCGAACTTGGCGCGTTTTACGAAATTGACCGACACAAAGAAATCCTAACAGCCCTAGACAATCGAGATGCCGACGGGCTGTCTTCTGCCATTCAAAAAGACATCGAAGACGGCGTTGCGGCCGCTGGTCGTGACGCCATTGCTTTACGTGATGACGTTGTTATCTGAAACGTCTCCAACCAACCGAGGTTCCTATGACACAGCAAACAACAGCCCATTGGCACGCCGCAGCCAAGTCCCTGAAAATTCAGGCACATGGGATCATTGGCGGTAAATCCACACAGGCCCAAAGTGGCAAAACCTTTGCCTCCATCAGCCCGATTGATGGCGCATATCTGGCCGAGGTTCCGCTCATGGAATCGGCGGATGTCGACATGGCTGTTGCGAGCGCACGGGCCGCTTTTGAGGACGGGCGCTGGTCGCATCAACCTCCTGCGGCGCGCAAGGCGGTCCTGATGCGTTTTGCGGAGTTGATCCGTGAAAGCCGCGATGAACTTGCGCTGCTGGAAACGCTGGATATGGGCAAACCGATTGCCGACAGCCTCTCCATCGACGTGCGCGCCGTTGCCAATTGCTACAGCTATTACGGCGAGGCACTCGACAAGGTTTATGACGAGGTTGCCCCCACAGGGAAGGACTTCTTTGCCATGGTCACCAAGGAGCCGCTGGGCGTCGTGGCTGCAGTTGTACCGTGGAATTTCCCGATGCTCATGGCCTCGTGGAAGGTCGCGCCAGCCCTTGCTATGGGGAATTCAGTGATCCTCAAACCTGCCGAACAATCCTCGCTCACAGCGATCCGTTTGGCCGAACTTGCGCTCGAAGCGGGCGTCCCAGAAGGCGTTTTCAACGTGGTGACCGGACTTGGCCCTGACGTGGGCCGCGCACTGGGTATGCACATGGATATCGACGGGTTGTTCTTTACGGGCTCCACCCAAGTCGGCAAATATTTCATGGAATATGCGGCAAAATCCAACCTCAAGAAAATCGGTTTGGAACTGGGCGGCAAAAGCCCGAACATCATCCTTTCAAGCTACCGCGACACGGCCCATGCCGCCCGCGTTTCTGCAAATTCCGCTTGGTTCAATCAAGGCGAAATGTGCACCTGTCCTAGCCGTTTGATCGTCGAAGAGTCCATCCATGACGAGGTTATCGAGGTGCTCAAAGAGGTCGCCAAAACCTATGCGCCCGGTGACCCCCTTGATCCCGCAACCTCCATGGGCGCCCTTGTTGATGCCCGCCACACGCAGCGCGTTTTGGGCTTTGTTGATATCGCGAGGGAAGAGGGAGCCGACGTTGTCATTGGTGGCCGTAAAACACGCGAGGAAACGGGCGGAAGTTACGTAGAACCCACGATTTTTGACAATGTGACAAACGACATGCGGGTCGCGCAGGAAGAGATTTTTGGCCCGATGATTTCGGTCATTTCGGTAAAGGATCAGGACGAAGCCATCAAGGTTGCAAACGACAGCCCCTATGGTTTGGCCTCGGCGGTCTGGACGGATGATCTCTCGACGGCGCATAAGATGTCATCGAAAATCCGTGCAGGAATGGTCTATGTCAATTGCTATGACGCCGACGATATGACCACGCCTTTTGGGGGCTATAAACAGTCCGGTATCGGGCGGGATAAATCGCTGCATGCGCTTGATAAATACGTCGAACTCAAAGCGACGTGGATCAAGCTATAAGCTTTCCCCCAAAGCAAATCCTGCAAGCTTAGATTGGCTTGCAGGAATAATTTAAAGTTTGTCGCGCAAAGAATACCACAGCATAGCGAGGATCAGCATCGGGTGCTGCATTCTTGGACCACCGGGGAAACGGGGCGTCGGAATTTGCGCCATTACGTCAAACCGCTCAGACTGGCCTGCTATGGCTTCTGCTGCGATTTGGCCGGATAGGGTTCCAAGCGCAACGCCTGATCCAGAGAAACCCGACATGGATAAAATGTTGCCGGCATAACGTTCATAATGCGGCAAACGGTTCATGGTGATGCCCAATGTCCCCCCCCAAGCGTGGTCGATTTGCACGTCTGCAAGCTGGGGAAAGATTTCGCCCAACGGCTTGCGAACCTGTTTGGCAATGTCCTTGGGAAAGCGGTAACCGTAACTCTCGGTGCCGCCAAACAGCAAGCGGTTGTCGTCGCTGAACCTAAAATAATTCACCACGAATTTTGAATCGGCGACCGCGACATTGCCTTTAATGATCTGTTCTTGTTGCTCCGGACTCATAGGTGCGGTTGCAACCACGTAGTTGTTGATCGGCATAACGCGGCGCGCAACATCGGAATGTAAATCGCCAATATAGCCGTTACAGGCCAAAACAAGTTGGTCGGCGGTTATGCAGGCTTGATCCGTGTGGATTTTGACTTTTGCCCCTGTTTCAACTTTTGTAACCCGACTGTTCTCATGCAGCTTTGCCCCTTGCGCCACCGCCATCCGCGCCAGTCCCAAAACAAATTCAAGCGGATCAATATGACCCGAACGCGTATCGAGGGAGCCGCCAAAATAGACAGGCGAATTCACCGTTGCGCGCATTTCTTCTTGGTCTAGAAACCGAACGTGCGGATAGTCGTATTGCGTGTTCAACTTGTCGACATAGTCGCGACTGTGGCGCACGAAACGTTCGCGGTGATCGGCATGAATTATGCCCTGATGATAGTCGGCATGCACCAATTCTGAGCTGGCGAGCTCCCTGACCAATTCAACCGCCTGTGTGCCGATGGTCCAAAGCTCCTTGGCGCGTTCAAGACCGAATTTGGCTTCGAGTTCGTCTTGGTCAAGCCTCTGGCCCTGCCCAACTTGGCCCCCATTGCGCCCAGAGGCGCCAAATCCAACACGCTGTGCTTCGACAAGGCGCACGTCATAGCCGCGCTTTGCCAAATGCAGGGCTGTTGACAGGCCGGTAAACCCGCCGCCAATGACGCAGACATCGCATGAAACATCGCCTGCGATGGCGTCAAAACCGCCCAAATGTTTCGCCACAGATGCGTAATAGGACGGCGGGTAGGTGCCCGCCGTGTCGTTCACAGTAAGGAGGTCCCTCACACGTTTAACAACAGATGCTGCCGCTCCCATGGTGAAATTTCACGCTGGTACTCCTCGTTTTCCGCAAGCTTAATATCCAAATAAAGCTGACAGAACTCAGGGCCCAGAATCTCCCAGACTTCCTTGGCATCGGCGAAAATATCGAGCGCTGCGTTCAGGCTTGGAGGGAGACGGTCGTCCGTTTCCCAGACCTCGTTTCTGGCTTCCGCACGCGGCTCAATCTTGTTTTTCATGCCCAGCAACCCACAGGCCAGAGACGTCGCAATCGCCAGATACGGATTGCAATCCATTCCGATTACGCGGTTTTCCAATCGGCGTCCTTCTGGAGAGGAGTGCGGAACGCGCAAACCGGTTGTTCGGTTGTCAGCGGCCCATTCCAAATTGGCGGGCGCGCTTTGTCCCTCAACGGTAATGCGACGGTAGGAGTTGATATAGGGGGCGAGCAACGGCACAGATTGCATCAGATATTTTTGCGACCCTCCGATGAAGTGATAAAACTTTTCGGTGGCAGAGCCATCCTCATTCGAGAAGATATTTTTGCCGGTTTCTTTGTCGACAATCGATTGGTGAAGGTGCATCGCGCTTCCAGGTTCGTCACGCATCGGTTTCGCCATAAAGGTTGCGAAAATACCGTTCAGTAGCGCCGCTTCACGGATGGTGCGCTTGAAATAGAACACTTGGTCGGCGAGCAACAACGGGTCGCCATGTTGCAGATTAATCTCGATCTGGCCCGCGCCGCCCTCCTGAATGACGGTGTCGATTTGCAATCCCTGCGCCTCTGCGAAATCATAGATCGTATCAATAACGGGCCCATATTCGTCCACTGCGGACATCGAGAAAACTTGCCGTCCGGCACTTTTGCGCCCCGTGCGGCCAATCGGTGGCTCGATGGGCTCATTTGGATCGACGTTTGGCTTGGCCAGATAAAACTCGATTTCTGGGGCGACAACAGGTTTCAATCCTAGTTCATCATAGAGCTTTAGAACCCGTCGCAGTACATTGCGCGGCGCAACTTCTAAATCCGCACCCTCGCGGGTTTTCATATCACAGATAATCTGCAACGTCGGTTCACCCGCCCAAGGGGCCGCGGATGCGGTGTTCATATCTGGAACGAGGATAATGTCTTTCTCAAGCCACTGGTTCTCGATTTCCATATCCACAAACTCACCGGAAATCGTCTGATAAAAGAGCGAAATCGGCAAGTAGAATATCTCGTCTGGTTTAAACTTATATGCGGGCATCGCCTTGCCGCGCGATGTCCCAACGAGGTCTGGAATGATGCATTCCACCTCGTCAATGGAGCGACCATCAAGGTATTCCAAAAAAGCAGTTGGAAGACTGTCAGCCCACGATTCGGTTTTCTTGATTTTCCTAATTTTAGACACTTGTAGCTTCCTTTGCGATCTTTTGATCAAAAATTCAATTCGATGATGTGGTCGCGAGATTTAAACTTTGTTCTAAGTCCCCAGCCATGGCAATCGCCGCAGCTTCCTCATCCCGCTGTGCGAGAGCCTCTAGAAGCTCTGAATGTTTGTCCGGTAGGTTTTCAGTTCCATAGCGACTGCAATTGACGCGCAGACTTGGCCCAACTTGCACCCAAAGAGAGAGGGCCGCGCGAAAAAGGACGGGCGCTTGCGCCAAGGCATATATCTTGAAATGGAATCGATTGTTTCGTTCGAGGTATGTTTCGATATCGCCCGTTTCAATGGCGGTGTCGATTTCCGCGTCAATCGATGATAATTCCGTAATATCTTGTTTAGTAATGTTTTTTATCGCCCGACGTGTAAGCTCTGGTTCGACTTTTAAGCGCAAAAAATAGACGTCCTGAAAATTTATAATATTCATTTCTGGCACGACAATCCGCCGATTTCCAAGCGTAACGAGTGCATTTTCCGCCGCAAGCCGCCGTATTGCCTCGCGCACCGGGGTCATACCCGCACCAAGACTTTCGGTTAATCCCATGATGGTTAGAGGCTGTCCTGGCGAAAAACGACCAAGCAATATCATGTCGCGCAGACGCTCATAAACCGCTTGGTGTTCTGGAATTTTTTTGGCTTCTATTGTCATCTAATTTACATACCGCTTTTTATGGGCTGACATCTTTTTCACGAATTTTGTTGCTTTTGTCAAACTTTTGATCAAATTATTATCTACACATTCGGAGGTGACGATGAAATTAATTCCAATTACTGTTGCAATCAGCCTTGCGGCGACATTTGCAAATGCACAAGAGGTTCGGGTCTATAACTGGTCCGATTATATCGACGAAGAACTTTTGGAAAAGTTCGAGAAGGAAACTGGCTACAAGCTAATATACGATGTTTTCGACAGCAACGAAGTTCTCGAAACTAAAATGCTGACAGGGGACTCTGGCTACGACGTTGTTGTCCCAACGGCGGACTTCCTACAGCGTCAAATCGTGGCGCAAGCTTTCCAGAAGTTGGACAAGTCGCAACTCTCGAACATTGACAATATGTGGGATGTCATTGAGGCGCGCACGGCGCAATATGATCCCGACAATGCGTATTCCATCAACTATATGTGGGGCACGACGGGTCTTGGGATCAATCTAGGCAAAGTTCGGGAAGTGCTGGGCGAGGACGCCCCGCTCTCAAGCTTGGACCTCGTGCTGAAGCCAGAAAATATGGAAAAGCTGGCCGAATGTGGCGTGTATTTTCTCGACGCTCCAACGGAAATCATCCCGATGACGTTGAAGTTCTTGGGCGAAGATCCTGATACGACTGACCCAGAGATTATTGCTAAGGCCGAAGGGGCGCTGCTTGCTGTGCGTCCTTATATCAAGAAGTTCCACAGCTCCGAGTATATTAACGCCCTTGCGAATGGCGAAATTTGCGTGGCCGTTGGTTGGTCTGGGGATATCCTTCAAGCACGGGATCGCGCGATCGAAGCTGACAATGGAGTTGAGATTGTTTTCAACGCCTTCAAGGAAGGCTCCTTGATGTGGTTTGACCAAATGGCCATCCCTGTTGATGCTCCAAATCCAGAAGGTGCGCACGCGTTTTTGAACTTCATTATGGACGCCGAGAATATGGCGGCTGCGTCGAATTACGTCTATTACGCCAATGGCAACAAGGCGAGCCAAGAGTTCTTGCTTGAGGATGTGATTGGCGACACGGCGATCTATCCAGACGAGGATACCGTTAAAAACCTTTACACAAAATCGCCCTACGAGGCGAAGCTACAACGGGTTGTGACGCGCTTGTGGACCAAAGTTAAGTCCGGCACCTAAGTTTAGGTAATTTATAATACTCCGCCCGAGCCACATGGCTTGGGCGTTTCTTTCTGGAAAGATGACATGAACCAAAACGCCATTTTTGCCCCTTGGGAAGATGTTAAAGCAAAGCCGCTGATCTCCTTTGACAATGTCACCAAGCGTTACGGAGATTTCACCGCCATCGACAAGATGAGCTTGGCAATTTATCCGAAAGAGTTTTTCGCTTTGTTGGGGCCCTCGGGCTGCGGGAAAACCACGTTGATGCGGATGCTCGGTGGGTTTGAAGAGGCTAGCGAAGGCACAATCACCATCGACGGGCAGAATATGGCTGGCATCCCCGCCAACAAGCGCGCGGTTAATATGATGTTCCAATCCTACGCGTTGTTTCCGCATTTGACGGTTGCGGACAACCTAGCGTTCGGTTTGAAACGTTCTGACATGCCAAAATCAGAAATTCAGGGCCGCGTCGAAGAGATGCTGCGCCTTGTTCAACTGCAGAAATTCGCCAAACGCAAACCGCACCAGCTTTCCGGTGGCCAGCGACAACGCGTGGCCTTGGCACGCGCTTTGGCAAAGGCACCCAAACTGTTACTGCTCGACGAACCTCTCGGTGCGCTGGATAAAAAACTGCGCCACGAGACTCAGTTTGAGCTTATGGACATTCAGGAAAAAACGGGCACGACCTTTGTGATTGTGACCCACGATCAGGAAGAAGCCATGACCATGGCCAGCCGGATTGCCGTTATGGACCACGGAAAACTTGTTCAGGTCGACACCCCCGCGCGCGTCTATGAATCGCCCAATTCCGTTTATGTGGCCGACTTTATTGGCGACGTGAATATCATTGAGGGCATGGTCACGGAAATTTCCGAAGACGCCGCCGAGCTTTCATGGTCGGAGAATAATAGTGGCCTTCGCGCCATGGTGGGGGAAGGCGTTACAAAAGGGTCGTCCGCCGCTTTTGCCATTCGCCCCGAGAAAGTCACGATCGACACCGACGAGCCGGTTGATCGGCACAATCGCGTGACAGGGCAGGTGGAAGATATTGCCTATCTTGGCAATATTTCGACGTATTATGTGCGCTTGGCCACGGGCCAGTTGGTAAAAGCACAAACGGCAAATAATCGCCGTATTTCGCGCAGGAATATCACGTGGAAAGATACCGTCTGGTTGTCGTGGACCGACACCGCCGGCATCATTTTGCACAAATAGGGGCACAGCATGAAATTATCTCGTTCGCTTTTGATCGGCATCCCCTATTTCTGGCTTTTCATCTTGTTTTTGGTGCCGTTCGGGATCGTTCTGAAAATTTCGCTGTCCGATATCCAACTCTCGATTCCGCCTTATACGCCGACGCTCGATTTTTCCGAAGGTTGGGCAGGGTTTCGAGAGTTTCTAAGTGCACTGGATTTTGAGAATTACATTTTCTTGACCGAGGATGACCTTTATTGGAAGGCCTATCTCTCCAGTATTAAAATTGCGACCGTATCGACGTTTTTCACCCTTCTTGTGGGGTTTCCCATTGCTTACAGCATGGCCAAAGCGCCCGATGAGTGGCGTCCGAGCCTGATGCTTTTGATCATTCTGCCCTTCTGGACCAGCTTCCTTATCCGTGTTTACGCGTGGATTGGAATTCTGTCGAACGAGGGTTTTTTGAATCAATTTCTAATGGGTTTTGGCCTCATTTCGGAGCCCCTCACCATCCTGAACACAAATACGGCGGTCTATATTGGCATCGTTTATACGTACCTCCCCTTCATGGTTTTGCCGATTTATGCCACCTTGGAAAAGCTAGACGGCACCTTGATAGAGGCCGCAGAAGACCTTGGCTGCACGCGGTTCTCGGCATTCTGGTCGGTCACGGCCCCGCTTTCAAAACCGGGGGTTATTGCAGGTTGTTTCCTCGTTTTCATTCCGGCCTTGGGCGAATTTGTTATCCCGTCGCTCTTGGGGGGATCCGAAACACTGATGATCGGTAAAGTGTTGTGGGAAGAGTTCTTCTCGAACCGCGATTGGCCCGTGGCTTCGGCGGTTGCGACGATCCTGTTGCTGCTCCTGATCATTCCAATCGTCCTGTTCCAACGCAACGAGCAAAAACAACGGGAGGAGGGGCAATGAGACGTCTAACTGGCTTCAACATCATCGCCCTCACGCTTGGGTTTGCATTCCTCTATATCCCCATCCTGATCCTCGTGATCTTCAGTTTCAACGAGTCCAAACTGGTAACCGTTTGGGCGGGGTTTTCCACCAAATGGTATGGCGAGTTGCTGCAAAATCAAGCGTTCCTTGATGCGGCGTGGGTCACCGTCAAGGTTGCCTTTTTCTCGTCCATTATCGCGACCATCCTTGGTACGATGGCGGCGTTTGTTCTTGTACGTTCGGGGCGGTTTTTCGGACGCACGTTGTTCTCGGGGATGATTTATGCGCCATTGGTGATGCCCGAAGTTATCACGGGTCTGTCGCTTTTATTGCTCTTTATTTCGATCGGGATGCCGCGCGGTGTGGTCACCATCGTTCTGGCCCACGGAACGTTTTCGATGTGCTATGTCTCGGTTGTAGTTTCGTCGCGGATGGCGTCGTTTGACCGCTCCCTAGAAGAGGCGGCCTATGACCTTGGCTGTTCTGGTTGGGATGCCTTCAAAAGCGTGACTTTGCCCATTATCGCCCCCGCAGTCATCTCTGGCTGGCTGTTGGCCTTTACATTGTCGCTCGACGATTTGGTGATCGCAAGCTTTACCACGGGCCCGTCGTCGACCACACTTCCGATCAAAATCTACTCGTCCGTTCGGATGGGGGTTAGTCCGGAAATCAACGCGCTCTCAACGATTATCATCGGTATCGTTACGTTTGGCGTCTTAACGGTGTCGATCCTCTCTAAACGCGCAATCACCCGCCAACGCTTGGCAGAACGCGCTGCAGAACAACACTGATAGCGCGCTTGGTTGCAATGAGAAAACGAACCTGATGATGTCCCCCGATTCTCAAAGATTGGTTGCGTTGAACTTGCGTTAAATCAAGGACGATTGATTCTTCCATCGCTAGATAAGCAGCATGAAGAACGCCTTTGCACATTTTTCCAGATTATTGCTGATCGTGAGTTTCGCCTTGAGCAGTGCGGTTGCCGTAGCTGGCAGCAATGACGCAGGCGTTTTCATGGAAATTTGCGCCGACGGTGTAGCTGAAACGGTGCGGATCGACGACGACAGCAATGCAGTTGACCCTTCGCACACCTGTAATGATTGCGTGATGTGCTGTCTGCAGATCGGGGCGGATCTGGAAAATTCTTTTGGCCAGAAGCTGACCTTCGCGCAGTTGAAACTTAAAACAGATTTCGCTTCTTACCAAATACCCCTAATTCAAAAACGTGGCATTCGCCCGAACCCACGCAGCCCTCCCCTAACTGAATTTTCAGGCCGGATCTCAACTGATACTATAGAGTTCACCCTGAAAACACAGAGCGACGGGCGCCCTTACCTGAAGGATGCTGTCGCATGACGCTCCATAAAAACCTCCTGAATATCGTCGCATTCGTTGTGACATTGTTTTTCTTAGCACTCCCCGCAGCCGCTGAATCGGTTCTCGCCAAACTGCTCCCCAGTGTTCAGGTCGAGGAATTGGTCGAAGGGGCGGATGCCTTTGGTGCCATGAGCGCGGAAATTCCAGCGGTGGAGGTTCTCAAAGACGGAGAGCGCATCGGTTGGGCCTTTGTTACGTCCGACTATGTTTCGACCACTGGCTATTCTGGCAAACCCATTCACACCATGGTCGCTCTCGATGACGCGGCACAAGTGGCGGGTGTGCTTCTTGTCAAACACTCCGAACCGATTGTTTTGATTGGTATTCCCGACGCAAAGATGAAAGCGCTGGTGGCCAATTATCGCGGTCTTGATCTGGTGGTCGAGGCTGAATCCGGTGGTACAGCCCACAAACTCGATATTATTTCTGGCGCTACGGTGACCGTTATGGTGATCGACGATTCCATTGTTCGGGCTGGCCTGAAAGTTGCCCGCGTGCTCGGGCTGGGCGGCTTGGCGGTTGAGGAAAAAGGCACAGGTCCCCAATTTGAGATCAACCCAGACGCAGAAGCCTCCACCGATTGGATGACCCTTGAGGGCGACGGCACAGTGCGGCGTCTGTCGCTGGATGTGGGGCAAATCAACGAAGCCTTCGCGGCGATGGAAGACCCTCGCGCGGCCAAGCGCGCCCTAACCGAATCCCCCGAAACCACCTTCATTGAGATGGAGGTTGCGCTTCTTTCCCCGCCTGCAATTGCGCGCGCAATCTTGGGGGATGCTGTTGCCGCAAATATTGATGACTGGCTGGGCGAGGGCGAATATGCCTTGGCCATCGTGGGGCGCGGGCTCTATTCCTTTAAAGGGTCGGGCTATGTGCGCGGCGGAATTTTTGATCGAATTGTTCTGATCCAAGACGACGTATCGGTCCGGTTTCGCGATCGGATGCACAAGCGGATCAACACCATCGCTGCCGATGGCGCTCCGGCGTTTGAAGAGGCTGACCTCTTTAAAATCCCCGCCGATAGCGGCTTTAACCCGACTGAACCTTTCCGCATCCAACTTCTGGTGCATCGCGAAGTGGGTGCAATCGAGAAGGTCTTTACCACCTTCGATCTAAGCTACCGTTTGCCAGAAAAATACATCCGTCCAGTTGCTGTCGCGCCCACAACAGAAGTGCCCGCGAGTGTAGAAGACGTGCTCTCGCAATCTGAAGCCGACGCGCATCAGGCGCTCTGGAAACGGATTTGGGCGGGCAAGCAGGTCGAGATCGCAGTGCTGGGTGTGATGCTATTCGTGCTGACCGGTGTGTTCTTCTTCCAGACTTTCGCCACCCGCAATGAACGCAAATTCTATTGGTTCCGTATCGGCTTTTTGACCGTGACGCTGGTTTACCTCGGCTGGTTCGCCAACGCGCAATTGTCCGTGGTCAACCTTATGGCGCTGTTTGGTTCGCTTGTGTCTGGGTTCAGTTGGCAGGCCTTCTTGCTTGACCCGATGACCTTTATTCTGTGGTTTGCGGTCGCCACGGCGCTGCTGTTCTGGGGGCGTGGGGCTTATTGTGGCTGGCTCTGTCCGTTTGGCGCGTTGCAAGAGTTGCTCAACCAAGTGGCGCGGGCCTTGCACATCCCACAATGGACCCTGCCGTGGGGTTTGCATGAACGCTTGTGGCCGTTGAAGTATATGATTTTCCTTGGTCTTTTCGGGGTTTCCCTTGTTAGCATTGAGCAGGCAGAGCACCTCGCCGAAGTTGAGCCGTTCAAAACCGCGATCATCCTAAACTTTGTGCGGGCATGGCCCTTTGTGGCCTATGTTGGCGCGCTTCTTATCGCGGGTTTGTTCGTTGAGCGCTTCTTCTGTCGCTACCTTTGCCCCCTTGGTGCGGCGCTGGCCATTCCTGCGCGCTTGCGGATGTTTGACTGGCTCAAACGCTACCATGAATGCGGCAACCCGTGCCAGACCTGCTCCAACCAATGCCCCGTACAGGCGATCCATCCAACGGGCGAAATCAACCCGAACGAATGCATCAACTGCCTGCATTGTCAGGTACTTTATCAATCCAAAACAACCTGTCCCGTTGTCATCAAGAAGGTCAAACGCCGCGAAAAAGCTGGCGCGGCCCCTGATCTTTCGCGTGCCAATCTGGGACACCCGAACCAAATAAAAACCTAATTTACCAACTGAAAGGACGAGAAATGTCTGATAAAATGAACCTTCCAATGACTCGGCGGAGCATGCTAGGCGCTACCGCTGGAACCGCGGCCCTCGCGGGCGCATTTGGCAGCCGCGCCATGATGGCCGGTGGAGCCATTGGTGCTGCGACAATGGCCACTGCCACCAGCGCACGCGCGGCGGCAGGTGCAGAAGTTGGCCCAGGTCAGCTTGATGAATTCTACGGCTTCTGGTCCTCGGGCCAATGTGGCGAGATGCGCATTTTGGGCATTCCCTCCATGCGCGAATTGATGCGGGTTCCCGTGTTCAACACCTGCTCGGCCACTGGCTGGGGCATCACCAATGAATCCAAGAAAATTCTGACTGAGGGCCTTCTGCCCAAGACCAAGGAATATCTCGCTGCAAACGGTCACGAGTTCCCGCCAAACGGTGACTTGCACCACCCGCACATGTCCTTCACCGAGGGCAAATATGACGGCCGTTTCCTGTTCATGAACGACAAGGCCAACACTCGCGTTGCCCGCGTGCGCTGCGACGTGATGAAATGTGACAAGATCATCGAGATTCCGAACGCGAAGGCGATCCACGGCCTGCGTCCGCAAAAATGGCCACGCACCAACTATGTCTTCTGTAATGGCGAAGATGAAACACCAATGGTTAACGACGGTTCCGTTTTGGACGAGCCCGAAAAATACGTAAACTTCTACACTGCCGTCAATGCCGACGAAATGACCGTGGCATGGCAGGTGATGGTTACAGGCAACTTGGACAACACCGATTGCGACTACGAAGGCAAATACGCCTTCTCGACTTGTTACAACTCGGAAATGGGTATGAACCTTGCCGAGATGACCGAGTTCGATATGGACCACGTCGTGGTATTCAACATTGCCGAGATCGAAAAAGGTATCGAAGCGGGCGACTTTATTGAACTGAACGGTGTAAAAGTTCTGGATGGCCGTAAGGGACTAGAAAATAACTACACGCGTTACATTCCTGTTCCAAACAACCCGCACGGTTGTAACATGGCACCCGACAAAATCCACCTCTGCATCGCGGGCAAACTATCGCCTACAGTGACCGTCATCGACGTGCGGAAACTGGACGCCCTTTTCGAAGGCGAAACAGATATGCGCAGCGCTGTTGTTGCAGAACCGGAGCTGGGTCTTGGGCCACTTCACACCGCGTTCGACGGTACTGGCCGCGCCTACACCACGCTATTCTTGGACAGCCAAGTTGTTGTTTGGGACATTGCAAAGGCTATTGAGCTTTACAATGGGGCGGACGTTGACCCGATCATCACGAAAGAGGATGTACACTATCAGCCGGGCCACAACTCAACCGTTATGGGCGAAACTCTAGAAGCGTCCGGTAAATACTACCTGACGATGAACAAGTTCTCCAAAGACCGGTTCCTCAATGTTGGTCCGTTAAAGCCCGAGAACGAGCAGTTGTTCTCGATCGATGGCGACAAGCTGACATTGATCCACGATGGCCCAACCTTTGCCGAGCCGCATGACGCGATTATGGTTGATCCGAGCAAAATCAACCCGAAATCCGTCTGGGATCGCAACGATCCAATGTGGGAGGATGCGCGCATTCAAGCTGAGGCGGATGGTGTTGATCTTGACGACTACCAAGACACAGTGATCCGTGATGGCAATAAAGTTCGGGTCTATATGTCGAGCCAAGCGCCAGCTTTCTCACTGGAATCCTTTACCGTTCAGCAGGACGATGAGGTGACCGTTTATGTCACAAACTTGGATGACATCGATGACCTGACCCACGGTTTCACATTGGGGAACCACGGTGTTGCCATGGAAATCGGGCCGCAGGCAACCGCGTCCGTGACCTTTGTTGCGGCACAACCGGGCGTCTATTGGTACTATTGCCAATGGTTCTGTCACGCACTCCACATGGAGATGCGCGGCCGGATGTTTGTTGAGCCAAAGGCGTAAAACCATGTTACGTGCCCTGACCCTTGTGTTGTCATTTCTGATTGCGTTGCCCTTATCGGCAGCGGAAATCAGTGTGCCGTCTGGGTCGGGGCTCCTTGCCAATGCCATCGCCGGAGCAACCTCCGGCGATGTGCTCACTCTTGAGGCGGGCCTTCACGCAGGCCCTGTTATTATCGATCTTCCCCTTACATTGACGGGCCCGCCTGAGGCCATCATCGACGGCATGGGGCAGGGCACCGTCATCACAATTGATGCCTCCGATGTGGTCATTAAGGGCCTGACCATCACCGGTTCGGGTCTCGACAGCAAGAACCTTGATGCTGGTATCAAAATTCTCAAAAAAGCTGACCGTGCCTTGATTGAGGGCAACCGTTTGCTTGGCAATCTGCATGGAGTTGACGTGCATGGCGGCCACGACGCCGTGGTGCGCGAAAACACGATTGAGGGCACGCAAACCCCGCGGATGAATGATCGCGGCAACGGCATCTACGTGTGGAATTCTCCGGGGACTGTTGTTGAGGGCAACTCGGTTCGCTGGGGTCGTGACGGGATTTTTTCCAATGCCTCGCGCAAGGGCACCTACCGCAACAACCTGTTCCGCGACCTGCGTTTTGCCGTGCACTACATGTATACCAACGACTCCGAGGTGTCGGGCAACGTGTCGATTGGCAACCATCTTGGCTTTGCCATCATGTTTTCCAACAATGTCATTTTGCAAGATAACCTGAGCCTGTCGGACATCAGTCACGGCATGATGCTGAACTATGCCAACAACGCCGATGTGTCGGGAAATCTGGTGCGCGGTGGGGCAAACCGTTGCACCTTTATCTATAATGCGCACAAAAATCTGATCTATAATAACCGCTTTGAAGGCTGCAATATTGGCATCCATTTTACCGCAGGTTCCGAGCGTAACATCCTTACAGGGAACGCTTTTCTCGGCAATCGGACACAGGTCAAATATGTCGGAACGCGCGATATTGAGTGGAGCTTTGAGGGGCGGGGTAATTACTGGTCGGATCATTCCAGTTTCGATTTGAATGGCGACGGCATCGCCGACAGTGCGTTTCGTCCCAATGATTTGATGGACCATCTTTTGTGGTCCCAACCCGCCGTTGCCTTGCTGACGGGGGCACCCGCTGTGCAACTTATCCGCTGGGCGCAATCCAGCTTCCCCGCTACACTCCCCGGAGGCGTGGTCGATAGTGCGCCTTTGATGGTCGCGCCAACCATTACCGTTCTCCCACAATATACCGCGATGGAGGCCGACGCGGCTTCCCGCAGGAATGAAAGTGACTTTGATGACTTCGACGTTAACGATCTCGCAACTCACTAAGACGTTCGGCGGGGTCAAAGCCCTGTCCAATGTTTCCCTAAGCGTCGCCCCGGGCGAGCGCGTGGCGCTGCTTGGTCATAACGGCGCGGGTAAATCGACCTTGATGAAGATGATATTGGGCCTGATTGCGCCCGATAGCGGCGACATTTCGGTCTGTGGCGTGGCGCCTGGTGATCCTGAGGCGCGTTCGCGTGTCGCTTATTTACCTGAGAATGCGGCCTTCCATTCCGCTTTGTCGGGGTTGGAGCAGATCACCTATTATATGCGTCTGCGCAAAGTGAACACAGCGGGGGCGATGAACTTGCTGGATCGGGTGGGCTTGGCTCATGCCGCGAAACGACGGATTGGCACCTATTCAAAAGGGATGCGGCAACGCGTGGGCCTTGCCCAAGCCCTGATCGGTCATCCGACGCTATTGGTTTTGGATGAACCGACTAGCGGTCTTGATCCTGTTTCTCGCCGCGATTTTTACGAACTGTTGGATGGCTTGGCCGCGGATGGCGCGTCGATCTTGTTGTCGAGCCACGCCTTAACCGAGGTCGAAGCCCGCACCGATCGCTTGTTGATCTTGTCGGGTGGCAAAATGGTCGCCGAAGGAACCATGCCCGAGTTGCGGCGCAAGGCAGCGTTGCCCGTCGCGATGCGCATTTCCGCGATCAACGGGTATGATACGGATATCATGGCGGCCTTGCCCGATGCCATTCGGGTGAATGGGGCGCTTCACCTGACTTGTACGCAAGAAGAAAAACTAACCATGCTCGTGCGTATCTCTGCTTTGGAAAACAAGGTTGCGGATGTCGATATTATCCCCCCAAGCCTTGAAGATATTTACAGTTTTTTCAGCCGGAGGGATGGCCAATGATTGCCCGCATCCTCGCAACCGCCACCACCGAAATTCACATCGCACGGCGCAATCTCTGGGTTCTGATCGCGGTGTTGCTGATGGTGGTCTTCTCGCTGGTTTTATCGGCAGCGGGTTCGGCTCCGACTGGCGCGCTTGGCGCGGATCGCTTGTCGGTTGTTGTGGCCTCGCTCACGTCTTTGTCGGTCTATCTGGTGCCTCTGGTGGCGCTTTTGATGTCGTTTGATGCGGTCGCGGGCGAGGTCGAGCGTGGCACATTGCCCCTGCTTTTGACCTATCCGGTTGCCCGTTGGGAGGTTCTCGCGGGGAAAATGGTGGCACATACGGCCATCCTGATCGTCGCAATACTCGCAGGTTATGGTGCGGCGGCGGTGATCACGATTGCTGCTGATCCAACGGCCGTTTCGGGGTTGGGCGCATTGTGGCGGTTGACGTGGACGTCTACCTTGCTCGGCGCAACGTTTCTCGGAATTGGCTATGCGCTCTCGTCTTTGGCGCGTCGCGCTTCGGGGGCGGCTGGGCTGGCGATCGGGCTTTGGTTGGGGCTGGTTGTTCTGTATGATCTGGGCCTGCTGGCCGCAGTAGTCGCCGACGATGGCGGCACGTTCACCACCTCCGTCTTTCCCTTCGCGCTGCTCGCCAACCCCGCCGATGCGTTCCGCTTGTTCAACCTGACTGCTTCACAGGCCACCGCTGCTGCGTCCGGTGTTGGCGGTGCTGCTGCTGTTATTCCACAGTGGCAGTCGATGTTCTCCGTCGTGGTCTGGCCGCTATTGGCGCTTGGACTTGCTGCGCTGGCTTTTCGAAAGGTCGAGCCATGAGGACCCTTCTGATCGCCCTGTCGCTCCTCACTTTGACGGCTTGCAAAGAGGAGGTCGTGCAAGACACGACCGCTGTGCCGCTTTCTGAGGAAGCCGTCGGACATTATTGCCAAATGAACCTGTTGGAACATGATGGCCCCAAAGCGCAGGCCCATTTGGCGGGCCTACCGCGTGCGCCGCTGTTTTTCAGTCAGGTGCGTGACGTGGTCGCCTATCTGCGGATGCCTGAGCAAAGCCATGAAATTCTCGCCGTCTGGGTCAATGACATGGGCGCTGCAAGCGCCACTTGGGATGCGCCCGGAGCAACAAACTGGATCACCGCCGAGGAGGCCGTTTATGTTGTCGGGTCGCGTGTGGTGGGAGGCATGGGTGCGCCAGAAATCGTGCCGTTCTTGAAGCCGGAAGATGCAAATAAATTTGCGAAAACCAATGGCGGGCAAGTTATGAACCTCGCAGAAATTCCAGATAGTGCCGTTCTGGCGCCCGTTGTCTTGGATGGCAACACAGATGATGCAGATTTTGAGACCCGCCAGCGCGCCTTGTCGCGCAAACTCGGAGAATAAACCTATGACCAATCGCCGTCGTTTTCTGGCCATCAGTGCCGCCGCATTTGCTTTCCCTGGCTTTGGAGCTGCCCAACCTGTTTACACGTGGGAGGGTGTCGCCCTTGGTGCGCGTGCAACCCTGCGTCTGGCCCACCCCGACGCGCCCGCGATCAGCGCACGGGTGGTGGCGGAAATTTCACGGCTGGAAGATATCTTTAGCCTTTTTCGTGCCGACAGCGCGCTGTCACAATTGAACCGCACAGGCACCCTGCAAGCGCCGCCGTTTGAATTACTTGAATGCCTGTCGCTTGCGGGCGCTGTGCATGTGGCGAGCGATGGTCGATTTGATCCAACGATCCAGCCGCTTTGGAAAAGCTACGCTGAAGCTTCGGCACAGGGAGCGCTGCCTGATGCGCAAACGCTGGAATTGGCGCGTGCGCTGACGGGGTGGACGAACGTAAATCTCGACGCTGACGAAATTGCAATGCGGCCCGGTATGATGCTGACACTGAACGGGATCGCACAGGGCTATATCGCGGATCGTGTGGCGGATATGCTAAGCGCCGAGGGGTTGACCAATATCCTGATTAATACGGGCGAGTTCCGCGCGCTTGGCCAGCATCCAAATGGCGGTGCTTGGCCCGTCAAACTGGCGGCGGGAGGCGAAGTGCCCCTTGTTGCACGAGCTCTTGCCACATCTGCCCCATTGGGAACGACGTTTGATACGGACGCGCAAGTGGGCCATATCCTTGACCCGCGCACGGGTTTGCCGACCCCGCTAAACTGGCAGGAGATTTCAGTTTCTGCAAATTCGGCGGCCCTAGCCGACGCGCTCTCGACAACGGCCTGCCTCTTTGAGACCCGTGCGGAAATCGAGAATTGTCTGGCAAAGTTCCAAGGTGTCCGTCTTGAGGCAGCCGCATCCGTTTAACGGGAATGGGGATCAGGCGCGATGCTCCTCGGTTTGGCGATCCCTTTTGGCTTTGAGGCATTCGCCCTGCGTAGGATTACAGCATTTTGAGACAAAACGGGCGCGACGGGATCGGCGCTCGATGTGGCCGATGGTGATACTATCGTTGACCAGCTTGCCGCTTCAAAGCACCCCATGGGATCCTCGACTTGGCGAAATTTCGCAAGTATGACAGCTACCCATGTCGCGGGAAGTTTGCGCGCCCGCGTATTTGAATGGTGTCTTCCAATAGAAGGCAGAGCCAGCTCCTCTTCGACGGTCTCCATAAAAAAGTTGCCAAAAAATCGCTAAAACCGTAGTTTCTTCATACGATTGTAAGGATTTGGAAAACTCACGGACCCTGGGGAGGGATTAACTTGACTACATACGCATTTGAAGGCTTCGCCGTTTACTACGACAACTCTGTGGAGGAAGATACGGGCGCTGCCTTTTCGGGCATCACTCTTGAAATTGTGGTTCCGGAATCTACAACTGATTTTAGATATGTAACTCTGCCGCTTGAACCTGGTGAAGATGATGTAACGGAAACCAATGTTGATACCCACATCGACGATTACACAGTGCGTATCAACGGTGATACAGTCTTAGAAGATAGTGACTTCTACGAGGGTATTTTTGAGGTCAAGTGGCTGGATGGCGGCGTTGCACGCTCTACCATCGTCTATATTGCCGACTTTCGGAATGTGAATGTACCAGGCCTTGGGGTCGTCGACCCCCAGAATATTTTTGTTCTCTCAGGGGACGCGTTCCCCGCGTTTACATCTCTCCAAGAGGTGCAGGATCTTTTGGACAATCCGAATACCGAGATTGTGATCCCAACCGGTGCCTTTGCTCCAGGAGCAACAATCCAACTCAGCAGTCTCGACGCTGTTGTTACCGAAAATGACATCATAACGGGCGACAACAATGCCAACACGTTCGCTGGTGGCGGTGGCAATGATCTTATCGAGGGACTTGGCGGCGATGACCGTTTGTATGGAGGCAACGACCACGACCGTCTGAATGGTGGCACGGGGGCTGATGTGCTCAGTGGCGGGAATGGCATTGACCGTGCCGAGTACTCGGATGCAACGGCATCGGTACGCGCGGATCTCGCGTATAGCGGTAACAACACTGGCGAAGCTGAGGGCGACACCTATTTCTCCATCGAGAACCTGCTGGGATCCTCTTACGGCGACATTTTGGCGGGCAATAACGCTGCGAATAGTGTTTTCGGCGGCAATGGCAACGATTTTCTGATC
The DNA here is from genome assembly GCF_041205405.1 of Falsihalocynthiibacter sp. S25ZX9. Lineage (NCBI taxonomy): Bacteria > Pseudomonadati > Pseudomonadota > Alphaproteobacteria > Rhodobacterales > Roseobacteraceae > Falsihalocynthiibacter > Falsihalocynthiibacter sp. S25ZX9. The sequence continues at coordinate 183,494 of NZ_JBGFCD010000007.1, read as the reverse complement.
GGACGTGGCGGCAATGACAATCTGTACGGAGGTAACAACCACGACAGGATGAATGGTGGCGCAGGAGCGGACGTGCTCCACGGCGGTTATGGTATTGATCGCGCGGAGTATACGACGGCATCCACGATGGTGCGCGCGGATCTTGGCTATAGTAGCAATAACACAGGTGAAGCGGCGGGGGATACTTACGTATCCATCGAGAACCTACTCGGGTCTGGATACGGAGACATTCTCGCGGGCAATAACGCTGCGAATAATGTTTTCGGCGGCAATGGCAATGATCTCCTAATCGGACGTGGCGGCAATGACGGTCTGTATGGTGGAAACAACCACGACAGGCTGAATGGTGGCGCAGGAGCGGACGTGCTCCACGGCGGTTATGGTATTGATCGAGCGGAGTATACGACGGCCACTACGATGGTGCGTGCCGATCTTGGGTATAGCAGCAATAACACAGGTGAAGCGGCAGGGGACACCTACATTTTGATCGAGAACCTGCTGGGATCCACTTACGGCGACATTTTGGCGGGCAATAACGCTGCGAATAATGTTTTCGGTGGCAATGGCAACGATTTTCTGATCGGACGTGGCGGCAATGACGGTCTGTATGGGGGTAACAACCACGACCGTCTGAATGGCGGCGCAGGGGCTGACGTGCTCCACGGCGGTTATGGTATTGATCGCGCCGAGTATACGACGGCCACAACCATGGTGCGCGCTGATCTTGGGTATAGTAGCACCAATACGGGTGAAGCGGCAGGGGATACTTACGTATCCATCGAGAACCTGCTGGGGTCTTCCTTTGACGACTTTCTCGCGGGGAACAACGCGGCGAACTCCCTTTTGGGCGGCAATGGCGACGATCTTTTGGTCGGGCGCGGCGGCAATGACCGCCTCTATGGTGGTAACAATAACGACCGTTTGCTTGGAGGCACAGGCAATGACTATCTCCAAGGCGGTCAAGGCGCGGATGTCTTTATTTTCGACGCGAACTCCGGTGTTGACACAATTTCCGATTATGACGCCCTTGATTTGATCCGTATCCAAAACGGTGCAGAAACCATGGCGGACTTCACATTCACCGACACAGTTGAGGGGCTGCTGATTGAATTTGGCAGTGTAGATATTTTCCTGAGCGGTCTGGACCGTGCGGATGTGAATGCAAGCGATTTTGATTTCGTCTAACGCGTGGAACTAACGGGGCGGGTACTGCGATGATGCGTGGTGCCCGCCTTCTTTGCGGGGTCAAAATGTGCGTAAAAGCGAGACGCATGACAGGACCGCTCGGCGTTATATTTTTGCGCGAATGAGGCGCGGGCACGCAATCGGTTGTGGTTGCGCCTCGAGTATGACGCAAAATATGGCCAAATGGCTGCGTGTTTGGAAGCGCCGCTTGGCTGGAGAATACCCGTTTCATTTCGTTTTACAGCGTCCAAAAAGGGGTTGATTCTGCTCCCCCAGGCGTCTTCTCCCCGCGATCAAGTGTGTGATGTTGGCTTTCGAAATTTTATGGCTGCCGCACTAAAACCCCCCAAAAGTCACCAAATAGTCATACATTTCGGCGAACCTTTGCCAGATGCGAGTGTGTTTGGAAAATGGCTGGACGTAAGTCTGTGACGGGCTATGAGTGCCCGCAAGAACACAAATTCGCCTCAAGGCGGAACATACAGGCTTAGGAGCAGTAGCATGTCCAATACATTTGCGGCCTTTTTGGTCGCATTGAAAATGATGGAATCCGGTGGAGACTATCAATCTGTAAACTCGCTTAACTTTTTGGGAGCCTATCAATTCGGCGAAGCGGCCCTCACTGATCTTGGGTATGTCCGATACGACGGCAACGCCTATGATAACAACTATAGTGGTGGTTTCACGGGCAAAGGCGGGGTCCGATCAGCCAAAGATTTCCTCTCCAACAAAAAAGAACAGGATCGCGCGGCAAAGGCGTGGATGACGCTGATGTGGGACTATATCGAGCTTCACAAGATCGCGCATTATAAAGGTCGCAATGTTGGCGGCTCAAAACTGACGGCGAGTAGCATGTTGGCGGCGTCGCATTTGTTGGGCGCGGGTGCTTTGAAAGAATACATTCAATCGAATGGTAAGGCCGATTTGCGCGATCCGTATGGCACGCCGCTCAAAAAATATATCAACAAATTTAGCGGCTACGACGTTCGGGTCGCCTCGCGCTAATCGCCCCCTTGTTTTGGACCTCGTCGCGGAGCATATGGGCGATAGCGGTCAGGATGATGCCGTTTGTGTTGACATCGCTGTAGAGATACATCGGTTTGTGGTCTTGGGCGAAGATACCAGCCGAGAACCCTTGTCCCTCAATTCTGGCTTTGTCGCGAATGAAGGCCACTAACTTCTGGGAATAGGGGTGGGGAACCGTCGCGGCCCAAAGATACGCTGATTTGGAGCTGATAACCTCCGCCTTGCGACGAAATGCGGGTGTTTGAAACTTGCTTGAACTGGAGGTGAAGGCAACAACCCAGCTTTCATCCAAATCCCTATCAAAGCGGACACCTTGATAGGAAAACCACGGCGAAAAATCCAAAAGCGTCTCAGAGGCACATTTCAACGTGCCCGTTTTTTCATACCACCTGAGTTGCGCGTCAAACAACACGCGCGCCAAATAGGCCGTTGGCTCGTCTTTTCCTAGCTCGATTTCCTGCAAAAGGGCAGGTTCCGTACCAAAATGCCCAATAGATGCGGCGGTATAAAGGAAGTTTATCTGCTGCTCAGTTTTGGAACCCTGCCTGTCGTCGGCATAGGGCGAGTCAATTTCCTGACCTGCCATAGCATACCCGAGCCGCGAATACTGGGTGCAATGGGACAGGTATTTATCGACCAATTTCCCGTTGATGTAATCATAGGGATGACCGTCGCGCACAATACGGTTCAGGTCCCAGCCATCCAAAATACGCTGCACGGTTTCTGGCGCCGCCAAACCGTCCTGTTTTACAGCAAAAAGCGCGACCAAGAACCGTCCCGCATCACATGCGTCGAAATCCTCAGAAATACCGCGCCCCGTCTCTGTTGACAGTCTTGCAGGCGGCAATCGCGCGCCATCGATTGTCACAGGCGGTAAGTTCGCCAGTACTGTTTCAACGCGTTCGGTTGCGTTTTTACGGTCGATGATACCAAGGGAGCATGCGGACATAATACCACGCAACTGACTGGCAATGTCCCACATCGTGGCGTCGCGGTTCACGCGGCCACCAGATCCGCCCTTGGCTGTGCCCGCACAAAGCCCCGTGGTTGAATGGGAATACCGTTCAATATACTGCCAAGCCAGCGCCGCATCTTGCAGCAACTTTTTACGTTCCTCCGCGACTGGGGGGGCGACGGTTGGGGGCAAGGTTGCCAGCAAGCGCCGCGTTGATTGGAGGTTGCTTAAGATCGGTTCAGACGCAAAAAGATAGTCAACCATACCGCTGACCGAGCGAAGTTTGGCACGGCCCTCATGGCGCATCGTGGTCAAGCGATGGATGAGAGACGCCCGCTTGATATACGTTGAAACATTTTCGGGCGTGATGACAATCGTCATATCTGCGACGGGGTTCAACGGCAGAAGCGTTTGCGCTGGCATGTCGGGAGCGCCGTGACTGGCAATTTGGTACCGACCGTCGGGGCGCAGGCCAAAATAGGCATTCGGCGTTTCTGGCGGCAACAGAATGATCCGCGTGTCTGCCGATAGGAGCGCGCTGTCGCCCTGCGTAAAGTGAATACACTTGGTTTCAATTTCATGCGAGGCGGTCGCAGGGCAGGGGCTGAAGGCGTCCTTGCCAAAGCGCGTGAAGGGGATGCTCGCCGCCGTAAGCTCTTGTTCAAACGCATCAAGGGCATCCTTTGATAGCGGCGTCTCATTCTCAATCAAAGCAAGGCTTAAGCTTGAGGCGGGGTAGGCGTCGGTCTGGAGCAAAAGATCGGTGGGCCGCGAGATAAAAAAACTGCCGGAATTGTTCGCGTCGGCGAGCTTCATGGCGAGTGCGGTCAATTGTTCCACCACGTCTTTTTCAGGCAATTTAGACGCGATATCGACGGGAATACATATAAGGCCACCCACGACCGTTTCCTCACTGGCGGACGTCCCAAATGGGCGCGCGCCCGTGTCCGAAAATTTGAAAAAAGTCCCGCCACTAACGACGATTTGCTCTCGGCCCATCGCCTTGATGTCCGGTGTCTTCTCAGAGTTGAAGGGTTGCAAAAAGACCCGAAACCCAGAGCCACGAAACGCGGCATGATCCAGATCGTCGTCTGGAAAGGGGTCATAAAGCGTCGTGACATTGGACCCGAGCACGTGAAGCGGGCTATCGCTGGGGCCAGTCGTTAGGTTGGCGCGTAACTTCGCCGCGGTGCGCATTTGAAAGTAGCGACGATCACTTGCGCGTCGCGGTATTTGTGCTGCGACTTCAAAAAGTCCAGCCTCTGTTTGGGCAAGCGTTTCGACCAGCCGCCCGACAGTCGAATCGAAACCCCGCCCCTCGGAGAAGTCTAGAGCGCAGCAGATTGGAAGCCCCCGCGACATGAAAAGTTTTGCGAGCAACTCCACCAAATGCGAGGAGGTTGTCTCCGATACTCCAACTAAGCAAATAGTCACAGAATGCGCTACATCTTGCGCATGCACACCTGTGCCAACCCTAAATGAAGGCACGATAGACACCCCAGCGGAGGCCATGAAATTGCGTCGATTCAGCATAAATTAATTTCCAGGAAATCTATTCATATTGATTTATGTCATAAATTCAGTTATTTATGCAGTATATTGTAGCTGAATATATTGCGATAGCGCCAACAGCGGCGCACTCAGTTCATTGCTTTTCTAGACTAACTCATTTTCAGGCATTGTCTGGGTCGCGGGATTAAGTCCTCGGGGGGGGGTATTGGGTGCGGAAAATGTTGTTTGAAGACAGGACAGGCACGCGCGTTGTCCTTTGGAGGGGTGTTGTTGCGAGCCTTCTAATTGGGCTTCCACTGTGGGCCGGCGACTATCTGTATCGAATTTATAATCTGCCCACATTACCACATGTCGTGGCTTCTAGCACAGAACAACTTGAGCGACTTGATCCCGATCTTTCGGGCTTGGGGCAAGAGGCTTGGTTTGAAAGCCGCCTTAAGCCCGAAGTCACAGAAAATTGCCAGCACTCGGCAAATGGTGCGCGCAAGGTCTTTGGCTATCTTCCAGCGAACGATCCGCGCGCTTTATCTGGATTTTGGCAGCACTGCTCCGACTTAGATGCGGTCATCGCGGAAAGCTTTGTTTTTGACGCGCACAGCCAAGGTCTAACATCCGTTGGTCAGGATTATTTTGCGTCGAAGCGAGATGTGAAGTTGCCAGACGTCCTGCTCTCCATCAAGCCGCAGTCGAGCGAATTGGAGCAAGATTTTGAACGGTTCCTTATGGACCAGAAAAAACGCGCAACCTTGGTGGATGAACTCGCGTTGGAAACCGCTGGTCGCACCTTTGCGGGGCTGTGTTTGGATCTGACAGGGTATCCCGCGCTCGCCTCCGATGGGCTTGTCGCCTTGCTTGATGAAGTTGCGTCCATGCGGGAGGGGAGCGACACAAAAACCTGTCTCATCGCAGGTGCGAATGCGGCGCTTTGGCAACGCAAGGACTTGATCGATGCTGTGGATTTTGGGGTCGTTCAGGGCTTCCAGACGAATAGAACGGCGTTCACACCCATTGCCCCCGCGGACTGGTTCGCGCCCGCAATGGCCGAGGTGTCTACGCATCTTACTGTCGAAAAACGGGTCATTGCCCTTGGAGCGTTCGGGGAACAGTGGCAGACGGGCCGTGCCACCAGCCAAACCGTTTCCTACAGTGAGGCGCAGTGGATGACGAACCGATTTAAGGGCAGCGTTGGCGAAAACCTTCAACTCGGAAACACGTATCTTCAATTCGTAGACACAGACCGGCAACGAAACCGGATTTGGCTTTCTGATGCTGTTTCGCTCTACAATCAGATGCGCGCGTTGGAAAACGACCAGACCGTCGCAGTTTGGCCGTTAGGGTATGAAGATCCAGCGATTTGGCCGGTTTTGTCGGCGCCAGTCGACAGTGATGCGGCGCGCAACAGTTTGTCGAGGCGCATTTCCCTTGAGGACAGCTTGATCCATATCGGCCGCGGCGTTGCGGTTATGGAGGTCGTGAATGCCACCGTGGGAAGGCGGAAAGTCACATTCGACGGGTCCGGACGTGCGATCACGCAAACCTATGAAACACTGCCGACCCCTGCAATACTGCGCCATGACGTACATCCCAATGACACGCAAGCGCTCGTGACGTTCAACGGTTTTGGGGGTGAAAGCGACCTCAATACATTGCTTGGTGTTTTGCACGACAACAATATCAGCGCGACCTTTTTCCTAAGAGATCGCGGGCTGCTTGATATTGGGGCCAAACTCCCTCATGTGGAGGCGCTTGGCCACACTCTTGGTACAATTGTCAGAAGCCTTGCTACGGCAGGCCCATTTGAAGCCGATCTAGAACAACTGGCCAATAATAAAGCGCAACATGTATTGGCCCATCTAACCGGACACCGCACGACGCTTATTCGCAACGCGGGCCAACCCCTTGATATGCCATCAACCCGAAAGGAACTCGCAGTAACGCGTGCGTGGGTTGCGCAAGATTTCATTCCAATATCCAACGGAGCCGTATTCCAAAATCCCGAGACGGATCGCGCAGGCTTTGTTGCCCAACTTCGTGAAGCAAGTCTCACAGGCCATCCGGCGGTTATGTCGTTTGATCTGACAACCAAATATGCTGCGGAGCTTATTGCAACTCTGCCGGACCTGTTTGCCGATTTGCGGCGGGACGGGTTCACGTTTGCGCCCTTGGCCGAAGTCGCCAACCTTGGTGCGGCGGAAATAGCTCCGCTCGATCCGAATTCAATGAGGGCGCGCGACACGGTCACCTATCGCCTTCTCAACTTCTGGTATTTTGGCCTAACGACAAGCTTCCTTGTCTTGCTTGTTTTTGCGATTGCCAGATCGTTGATTTACCTTGTTTTGGCTTTCTTTCGCAAGCCTTCGCCACAGCGTGACCCTGAATACCTTCCGGGGATTACAGTTGTGGTGCCAGCCTATAACGAGGCGAATGTTATTGTGCGGAGCGTTTGGTCAATTCTGGGCTCCAACTATCCCAACTTTGAAATCATCGTGGTGGATGATGGCTCGTCCGACGGAACCTATGATACGGTCAACGCGGAGTTTCACAATCATCCACGCGTAAGGATCATCCGGCAAGAAAACGGCGGCAAATGGCAGGCCGAGAACCACGCTCTGCAGTATATCAAAACGCCCTTCTTTGTGGGGGTGGATGCCGATACTATTTTAGACCCCGATGCTCTAGGTTGGTTGGTTCAGCACTTCAAAGACGAGCGTGTCGGAGCGGTGGCAGGCTTTGTGGAGGTCGGTAATCGAAAGGGGTATCTGACATCCTGCCAAGCGCTGGAATACCTCGTTAGCCAAGCGGTCACGCGGCGCAGTTTCGAAACCATCAACGGTATTTTTGTTGTGCCCGGTGCGATCGGGGCTTGGCGCGTTGCGGCAGTTGAGGCCGCAAATAGGTATTCGGGCGATACAATCACCGAGGATGCCGACCTGACGGTTGCGGTACATCGCGCCGGTTATACCGTGCGTTTTCAGGAGCAAGCGCGCGCCTATACTGAGGCCCCCGAACAGACTAAAGCTTTCTTAAAGCAACGGCGGCGCTGGACGTTGGGGATGCTGCAAACCTCGTGGAAACATTGGCGCTCTATTCCAGAACGCCGTGCGATTGGGCTTGTGTCGATTATGGACGCGATCTGGTTTAGTCTGTTGACGAGTATGGTGTCGCCTTTCGTCGATTTGCTTTTGCTCAGCATCTTGGTCAAGACGGTGATTGAATACAGCCTGCATGGTGCGCTCAACGTCACAGGATTTCCAACCGTGGTCTTGATCAGCTATATTGTCCTTGTGGCTATCGACATGGCCTACACTCTTACAGCGTTCTGGTTTGAACGAAAGTTCGACCTAAAACTGCTGTTGCTGACAATTATCCTGCGTTTTGGATATCGGCAACTGATCTATTTTTCGTCCTTTCAAGCGATCAGAGACGCGATAACTGGCCGCTTGCCCGGCTGGCAAAAACTGGAACGCACAGCTTCCCGACTAAGCGGCAACCTAAATTTTGTGAGCCCGGTTCTTGTGAGCATAAAACAAACAGACTCGGGCCGGAAAATGAGAACTTAAAACCTGCCAGTTGCGTTGCAGAACGAAAGTGCTTGCGGCGAAATATCGTCCGGAGATTGACGGACTGCGTGCCATCACAGTTCTCGCGGTCATTGTTTATCATGCTGATACGACATTCTTGAGGGGAGGGGGCCTTGATCTCGCAATTAATCATGGAAAATTTGAGCCTCGGACGATTTACCTTCGGGAACTTCCTTACGGGTTGCCACGATTTTAGCGACATTAGGTCTGCGCGCCGTCATTTCATCCCTCGCGCTGCTTAACGCCTCTACGCTGCCCTTAGTTGCGGGTGCTTCCGTGATTTTAGTGTTTGCAGTTGGCAACACCCCAATCGCACCTCTTTTGTCGTGGCGACCATTGGTTGCTATGGGGTTGATCAGTTGCAGCGCGACTGCACGCTTCAACACCCCCAGTCCCCCGACGTTTTCGGATTGATTGCCTTGTCGATCTTGGTAGCGACGTTCACATACCACTTCGTTGAAATACCCTTCCGAAAACGTAACAAAAGGGCCGTGATATCCTTACGCGGGCGTATCTCTTGCCGTCGTCGGTGTCGTGTTGGCAATTGGGGTTGCCCAATCCACACCGCGACCCACCAGCGTTTCCATCCCGCGAGCACCGCCAAAATAGACTTTTTGCGGACGTTGGATCCCGAGATTTCGGTCTTATAACTTGAGAATTTCCTGTGCCCGAATGGCGTGTGTGACACAATGATCGGGTCGACTTCTATGTTTCGCAATGAAGGGCATCTTTCAATCGAAGGATCGCGCTATCTCGGGACGCATACTGATTTCATGCGTAAAATCATTGCTAAATCCAATCTAAGGTATGGAGCTTAGGAACGGGGAAATATTCGCATCGATGCCAGCTATGGGAAAAGTTTTTCCATGAGGTCAGACGTGGCCAAATCCAAAAGAATGGCATGTGAATTCAAGAAAAAGAGGCCCGCAAAATTTGAAGCTTAGAGGCGCCGTGCAAATTATATTTGTAAGACAACTTGTTCTAATGTGTGATTCTTTAATGCCACACACAACATTAGATTATGTTTCTCTCTTCCTGATTTTCTTCTCAGCCCTTGTGATTGTCGTGGGGATCGTTGTCGTCCATGAAATCCCGAGTAAAGGCGCAAAAGCGCGCAATCACCCACAGTTGGATGCGATCAAGATCACCAGTTATTTAGGCTTGCTGGTCTTTCCACTGTGGATGTTTGCTCTCATCTGGGCACACTTCCGTCCTTGGACCGTTTCGGGCCTTGAGGGGACTTCCGACAGCCCTCCGCCGGAACAGAAATAGCCTCCCCGCCAACGATCCCTTCTTCATACAACCCAGTCAGGACGCCAGAAAATGGAAATCCTTGTTACGATTGCCTATCTGTTTTTGATCCGGTTGGTTTTCTTTGATTTTAAATGGTTGAAGTTCAATCTTGTCTGGGGGCTTTTGTGCTCTGGCCTTTATGCTTCGGCCGCTTTGGTTGAGGTTGTTTTTCTTGGACAACTTACCCCTTATTCGGATTCCGCGTTTGTCCAGAGATACGTCGTCCAGATTGGGCCCCAATTTGGCGGCACAGTCACAGAGGTTCACGTTAAACAGGACGACATAGTGAAGCTCGGCGATCCTTTGTTCAGTCTCGAGAAGGACACGTTCCAAGCTACGGTCGATGAAAATCAAGCCAGTCTGGTTTTGGCCAAGCAAAATATAAAAATCATGCAGGCGCAATTGACCTCTGCCGGAGCAAATGTTGCGCATCAGGAAAGCTTGCTTGAACAGACTTCTGTTCAGGTTGAAATTTCCAAAGCAGCTGTCTCAGCGGCACAGGCCCGAGCTAAATACGATGTCGACGAAGCGGCCAGACAAACAAAACTGGCAGAAGAAGGTGCTGCACGAAAGGACCTAGCGGAGCGTGCGCGTCAGACCGCGGCTGTTTCAACCGAATTGGTTATCGAGGCTGAAAAGCAGCTAAAAGAAGACGAACTGATTGCGCGTGATAGCTCCGAACTGGACGTGGCAAAGGCAGCCTACGAAGAAGCAAAACTGTCGCTTGATGCGATGATCGATGGCGAACATGCCTCCGTTAGATTGGCTGAGGCGGCGTTGGCCCATTCCACAGCAATTTTGAAGGACCGCACAGTCTATGCGCCCTCGGATGGTCAGATTCTGAATCTCCAACTTCAACCCGGCGATGTTGTGCGGCTTAAAACGCCCGTCCTGACATTCGTGAACGAAGCCGATCCTTGGATTTTGATGAAAATTCGCCAAAAGGGTGCGCAGCATATCACCGTTGGCGATATCGGCGAAGTGGCCTTTGAAATGTACCCGGGTTACGTGTTTGCCGCCGAAGTCACGCGGATCATTTACGGCAATGGAAACGCCCAGTTGCAGCCTTCTGGCGTGCTCCCGAGGGAGCAACAGGTCGTACCGGGGGAAACATTTTTTGTGGCAATGAGGCTGACCGATCAGTACCCCAACTTCCCGTTGCGTTTTGGGGCTAAGGGGATCGCTGCGATTTATACCTCCGACGCGGCCGATATACTCAAGGTCTTGCGGAAAATTGAACTGCGTTCCGAGAGTTATCTGAACTACGTGTACAATCCATTCCGAGGATAAACGCGTCCGCGTTAACTCTCGGCGCTATCCCTATTTATGCCTGACGCATTCAAGGTTGACCGTAACGAGGCTTACTTGGGCTGAGATATGTTTATACGGTTCTAGTTGTAAAACCGCAGTGCCCAACTAGGTTGGAAGGTGGACCGACGGACAAATTTTGTACTATACAACAGACAACAGTTTGATCTTGCGCCAGAAAACAGAGAGTTCATATTTTGGTTCTTCTCGACCTTCGGCGCGCCAACAATGAGGGACTACAATGGTCGACACCACCAAGACGCCTGCGCCATCTAACCATTTCGACGAAATTTACGGCTCCGACGAGATGTCGGTCCCGCTTTCAGAAAGCATCTTTCCCGGAAGCGAAAGTGACCCGCGCAATGTCTATGCATCGATCCGCGACGAGTTGATGCTTGACGGTAACTCGCGCCAAAACCTCGCAACGTTCTGCCAGACTTGGGAAGAGCCTGAAATCCACCAATTGATGGACGATTGCATTGATAAAAACATGGTGGACAAGGACGAATATCCACAGACTGCGGAGATCGAGCAACGCTGTGTGCGTATGCTTGCGGACCTTTGGAATGCGCCCAGCGATGAAGCTACGGGTTGCTCTACGACAGGGTCGAGCGAGGCGGCGATGCTGGGTGGATTGGCGATGAAGCGCCGCTGGGAAGCCCGCCGCAAAGCCGAGGGTAAGCCGATCGATAAGCCCAACCTGATCACAGGTCCCGTGCAGGTTTGTTGGCATAAATTCACCCGCTATTGGGATGTGGAACACCGCGAAATTCCGATGGAAAACGGACGCCTTTTGATGACGCCAGAAGAGGTGTTGAGCCTGTGTGACGAGAACACCATTGGTGTCGTGCCCACGCTTGGCGTAACGTTCACGGGGCAATACGAACCCGTTGAGGCGGTTTCTGCGGCGCTCGATAAGTATGAAGCGGAAACGGGCCTTGATATTCCGATCCACGTTGATGGAGCTTCTGGCGGATTTCTCGCGCCGTTCTGTGCCCCTGAATTGATGTGGGATTTCCGCTTGCCGCGGGTGAAGTCGATCAACGCGTCCGGCCATAAATTCGGCCTCGCGCCGCTTGGTGTGGGCTGGATCGTTTGGCGCAGCGCCGAAGACCTCCCCGAAAACTTGGTGTTCTGGGTGAATTATCTGGGCGGGAATATGCGCGATATTGGGCTTAATTTCTCGCGGCCGGGTGGCCCGATTACCTGCCAATATTATAATTTCCAGCGACTTGGGCGCGAAGGCTACACCAAAATCCACAAGTCGTGCTACGCGACTGCGCAATATCTCGCGGCCGAAATCGGCGCGCTTGGACCTTTTGATATTGTCTACGATGGGGACATGACATCTGGCATCCCAGCCCTGTGTTGGACGCTCAAACCCGATGTTGATCTTGGATTTACCTTGTTCGATTTGGCCGACCGTCTGCGGATTTATGGCTGGCAAGTGCCCGCATATACCTTGCCTGCAAACTGTCAGACCCAAGCTATTCAACGCATTTTGGTGCGCAACGGAGTCAGTCGCGACCTTGCTACGCTCCTGATGCGCGATATCCGTAAAGCGTTGGCACATTTGACAAAACATCCGGCGGAAACACCGCTCGGCGAAAATGCCGCCGGTGGTTTTCATCATTGACCGAAGACTGTCGCACCCCCTCCACTGATGGGCCGAAAGTCAGCGCTGCAAGCGGCCCATGGCCGTTTGTAACGCGCCGGCAATATGCGCACCAAGGGCAGCAGCACGTCTGGCGCTCGCGAGATCATCGCAAGGGATTGCGGCGGGCATTTTTGCCCACTTATAGTGACGCGTGGAAACCAGAAAGCCTGAACGTCTGGATCGGCAGCGGGTTCTCGATTGGATCGTTCTTGTTCATCGCAGGTTCGATTCTAACGCTGTGGCCTGTGGCCGCGCGCACCTTTTCGATGTCTGGATTTGACGTTAATGCGGTCTTTTTCCTCGGTTCGATCTTTTTCACGATAGCGGGATACCTGCAGTTGTTTCAGGCAGCGAACTCGGGCGCATTACCGCATGAAAGCGCTGAACCTCGGCGATTTTTTTTGATTGGCTGGCAACCCTCTCAAATCGGCTGGCTTAGTAGTTTTTTGCAATTTCTGGGAACGCTTTTGTTTAATGCCTGCACTTTTATGGCGTTGCTGTCGATTGAAAGCTGGCTTCAACAGGATTTAGCGATTTGGGTGCCCGACCTGCTTGGGTCCATCCTTTTTCTCACCTCTGGATATCTGGCATTTATCGAGACCTGCCACCGCTATTGGTCGTGGCGTCCGTGGGATATCTCGTGGTGGGGCGCGTTGGTCAATTTCGCGGGTTGCGTCGCGTTTATGATCTCTGCCGTCATGGCCTTCGTGCCGTCAGGTGGCGCGAGCAGTGCTGTTATTACTGCGTCGGTCGCTTGGACGTTGATTGGAGCAGTTGGATTTTTTGCGGGCGCTGCGCTCGTGCTGGTGGAATGCCGCGTAAACGCCTCTCCACCAGTTGCGTTGCCGTCCACAACTCCGGCCTTATAAGGCGCTTACTGGTTAAGGGGGCGCCAAAGATCGTTCACGTGGCCGGCGATGATTTCGGGGACCTCAAGGCAGGGCAGATGCCCAACCCCTTGGATGATTTCCAGTTTTGAATTCGCGATCAAGTCAGAGAGTGCACGCACAAGTTCGGGCGGCGTCGCTTTGTCTTCGGAGCCGCCAATGCAGATTGTGGGGACGGTGATTGCGCGGGTTGATACGGTCAGGTCCGCGTCGCGAATGGCTCTGCATGTTTGCGCATAGCCCTCGACGGTGGTTCGCGTCAGCATGTTGCGATATCCCGTCAATTGCGCGGATTTAGTCTTGTGGAATTCTGCTGAAAACCACCTTTCCATCACCGCATCCGCCATGGGTTCTAGGCCCGTGGCTTCGACCGCGTCGATGCGTGGGTTCCACGTGGCGTCGTCGCCGATTTTGGCGCCCGTGTTACTCAACACAAGTCCAGCGACCAGGTCGGGGCGAAGGGCAGCAAGAGATTGGGCAATCAATCCACCAACGGACACGCCGCAAATGATGGCCGCTGTGAGGCCAAGATGGTCCATCAAATCGGCCACATCTTGAGCGAGGCCTTCAATGCTAATCGCTCCCATATCACTCAAGCCGTGCCCGCGTTTGTCCATCATCAATTTAGGAACATCCGGCAACCTGTCTGCTACACCCTGCCAAATCCGAAAATCCGTTCCCAAGGAGTTGAGGAAGACAATCGGCCTCGCTCCCTTAGTTCCGGAGTGGAAGCTGTAGTGCAAATTGGTGTCGCGGATTCTTTCGAATTGTAATGACATAGTGTGGCTGCCCGTTATCCAAGGGTGGAGCGTACCAGCTGCGGTACGCGTTTTCAAAAACCTGCGGCGCGAAACCGCACTGACCTAATACATAACGTATCACAGGCTGATCTGCGTGCACTTCATTTTTTATGTCTGTGATGAACTTAGTGATGGAGAGTGGTTAAGTATATATATTAAATTCAATAGGTTACTATTCGATTCTAATGCGTCACATCAACCTCAGTGGGCAAGCGACACTATCTAAACATGCGACCTCACACGCGCTATCAAAATTCCTCAGGCATGTTTTTTGCTAGGGTTTGACAGAAGCGCCCCGAAAGTTTCGGAAATGTCTAGTACTACGTTTTAGGAAAAACAAGCGTTGTTAGTTACAAAAGCAACTGATATTTTAGACGCAATGGCAATTGTCGGAGGCCTCCATGAATACGCAAATTCCACCACACCGAATGGTTCAGGCCCCGTCCTTGCCGGGACCCAACACGGGTTACATGCCCGGGTTTGGCAATGACTATGAGACCGAAGTGCTTGAGGGGGCGTTGCCACAGGGCATGAATAGTCCGCAGAAATGCAACTATGGTCTGTATGGTGAGCAGCTTTCTGGGACCGCATTTACGGCTCCAAGCCATCAAAACGAACGCACGTGGTGTTATCGAATTCGTCCGTCGGTTAAGCATTCGCACCGATATGAAAAAATCGATCTGCCGTATTGGAAATCCGCGCCGAACGTCCTGAATGATGTGACCAGCCTTGGGCAATATCGCTGGGATCCGGTGCCCCACGGCGATCATCCGCTGACGTGGTTGACGGGCATGCGCACGATGACGACGGCGGGAGATGTGAACACCCAAGTCGGCATGGCGACCCATATTTATCTGGTCACTGAAAGCATGGAAGACAGCTATTTCTTCTCGGCAGACAGCGAAATGCTGGTGGTGCCACAGGAGGGGCGGCTGCGGTTTTATACCGAGCTTGGTATTCTGGATGTGGAGCCTAAGGAAATCGCGATTATCCCGCGCGGGCTTGTGTATCGCGTCGAAGTGCTTGAGGGGCCTGCCCGCGGATTTGTCTGCGAGAATTATGGACAGAAATTTGAGCTGCCGGGGCGGGGTCCGATTGGGGCGAATTGTATGGCCAACCCGCGCGACTTTAAGGCGCCTGTTGCAGCCTATGAAGATCGCGAAGTGCCCTCAACTGTGACCGTGAAATGGTGCGGCCAGTTCCATGAAACCAAGATCGGCCAGTCGCCTTTGGATGTGGTGGCGTGGCACGGAAATTACGCGCCGGTGAAATATGATCTGCGGACGTATTGCCCTGTAGGGGCGATCTTGTTTGATCATCCAGACCCTTCGATTTTTACCGTTCTGACGGCGCCTTCGGGGCAAGCTGGGACGGCCAATATCGACTTTGTGCTGTTCCGCGAGCGCTGGATGGTGGCCGAAGATACTTTCCGTCCGCCTTGGTACCACAAGAATATTATGTCCGAGATGATGGGCAATATTTATGGCAAGTATGATGCCAAACCGAAGGGGTTTGTGCCCGGCGGGATTAGTTTGCACAATATGATGTTGCCGCATGGTCCAGATAAAAATGCGTTTGAAGGCGCGTCGAATGCCGACCTCAAAGCCGAGAAACTCGACAACACGATGTCGTTTATGTTCGAGACCCGTTTCCCCCAACATCTGACCGCATTCGCCGGTAAGGAGGCGCCGCTTCAGGATGATTATATCGACTGCTGGGAGAGCCTTGAGAAGAAATTCAACGGGACTGCGGGCAAGAAATGAAACGGTATATTATGTTTAAGTCGCAATGAAATATGTGATGGATCGCGCCGATCAACAGCAAATTATTAAGGGGATATCATGACGAAATTGCATCGCTCTTGGGTGGAAAGCGCCAACAACGCCTCAACTTCTTTCCCACTCAATAACTTGCCGTATGGTGTGTTCTCTGTAGGCGAAACCTCTCCGCGATGCGGGGTGGCTATCGGGGACTATATCCTTGATATTCAATTGCTTGAAGGCACAGGGCTGCTCGACTTTAACGGCGCATTTGGGGGGGGCTCGTGGAACGCGTTTATGGCACAGGGCCGCAGCAAATGGGACGCGCTGCGCACGCGTTTAATCGAGTTGTTGGCCGAGGGAAGCAAAGAGCAGGAGCGCGTCGCAGCCTACTTGGTGGCGCGCGACGAGGCCACCTTACACATGCCCCTTCAAGTGAGCGAATACACCGATTTTTACGCAGGCATTCAGCACGCCAAAAATATGGGTGAAATCCTGCGTGGGTCGCCAGATTTGCCCGCGAATTGGTTGCACATTCCCATCGGTTATAATGGGCGCGCGTCCTCGATTGTGGTGTCGGGCACGCCGATCCACCGCCCCAACGGCCAGACCAAAGCGCCGGACGCCGAGGTGCCATCCTTTGGCCCAACCAAACGCTTGGACATCGAATTGGAATTGGGCGCCATCGTGGGGGCGGGCACTAAGTTGGGCCAACCGATTACGGTGGATGAGGCCGACGACATGATCTTTGGCTATGTTCTGCTCAATGATTGGTCTGCGCGCGATATCCAAGGCTGGGAATACCAACCGCTAGGCCCGTTTCAAGGCAAAGCCTTTGGCACAAGCATCAGCCCGTGGATCGTAACGTCTGCTGCGCTAGACCCCTTCCGCGCGGGGACACCACCACGTGAAAAGGCGCTGCTACCCTATTTAAACGGCACAAAAAAAGGGTTGTATGACATTGATCTTGAGGTGCTGATGCAACCCAAAGGGGGCGCGACAGCCACCGTAATCAGCAGAACCAACTACAATCGCATGTATTATTCCGCCGCCGAACAACTGTGCCACCACGCGAGCAGCGGTTGCGCCATGAACACGGCGGATATGTTGGGGTCGGGCACAATTTCGGGGCCCACACGCGCCGAGTTTGGGTCGCTCATGGAACTCAGCTGGGCAGGGCGCAAACCTTTCGCCTTAGACACTGGCGAAATCCGCAGCTTCATCGAAGATGGTGACACGCTAACTTTGCGAGGTAAAGCGCAAGGGGACGGGTATATCATTGGGTTTGGCGACTGTAGCGGGATGATCCTTCCCGCTGTAACTCGTTGCCGCTCAGAAGTCTGACAAATAGTATTCTATAACTAAATTCCAAAAATGTGTTGACTGGCTGGAACGTTCCAAATAATAGTGGATTCGAAATTGGAACGTTCCAAATAGTTAGGAGATAGTATGAACTGGGGATTGATAGGGGCGAGCACGATTGCAGCCGGGCATATGATTTCGGCGATCCGGTCTTGTGCGGACAATCAGATCATTTCAGTGCTCAGCACAAATGCTGAACGGGGTGCGGAGTATGCAAAGACGCATGATATCATGTCCTCCACAACGGATCTTGAGGCGATGCTTGCCGACCCGAATCTTGATGCCGTCTATATCTCAACCACAAACGAAAAGCATAAATTTCAAGCGCTTGCTGCGATTGCTGCGGGCAAACATGTGCTGTGTGAGAAGCCTTTGGCGATGTCCTGTGCGGATGCGCTTGAGATGGTCAATGCTGCCGAGGAGGCGGGCGTTATTCTCGCGACGAACCACCATTTGCGCAACGCTGGGTCGCACTTGAAAATCAAAGAGTTGATCGATGCGGGCCGGATTGGCGATGTGCAGGCTGTGCGCGTTTTCCATGCGGTTTACCTACCTGAATCGCTTCAAGGCTGGCGTATTAACAATGCGGCGGCGGGGGGCGGTGTCATACCAGATATCGTTGTGCATGACGCGGACACGGTTGGCTTTCATCTCGGGGAATATCCGTTGGAAGTTACGGCGATTGAGGCCTCCGGCAGTTTGGGGCAGGGGGTTGAGGATTCAGTCATGTCTGTCTGGAAAATGCCGTCAGGAATATTGGTCCAGACCCATGAAGGTTTCACGCTTCGCCACGCCGAAACGGGTCTCGAATTTCATGGCACCAAAGGGTCGATCATTGCTAAAAACGTAATGACGCAACAGCCCATTGGGCAAGTTGAGTTGCGCACGGCGGACGGCGTTGAGGAGATTAAGTTCAGCGATCATAATCTCTATGCGCGGTCGATAGATCGCTTTATGGGCGCGGTTGCAGGGCAGGGACAGCCTGCTGCGACAGGGCGCGATGGCATGCGATCGCTTGCCGTCGCCGCAGCCGTCAAACAGGCCGCGACCACGGGAACCCGCGTCGCTGTCAATTACGGAGGCTTGTAAGCCATGCCCTCGAAGATTGTGTCCGCCGCAGAGGCGGTCTCGAAAATTAAGGACAGGGACGTTGTAACTGTGTCGTCGTCGTCTGGATTGGGGTGTCCTGATCTGGTGCTTAAGGCGCTCGGCGACAGGTTCGCACTGGAGGGCCGTCCTCGCGATTTGACCACGCTGCATCCCATTGCTGCGGGCGATATGTACGGCATCAAAGGTATCGACCATCTTGCGCAAGACGGCTTGCTGGCGCGGATCATTGCGGGGTCCTATCCCAGCGGGCCGTCCTCTTTGCCGATGCCTGCTATTTGGGAAATGCTGACCGAAAATCGCGTGGCTGCGTATAATGTGCCGTCGGGTATTCTGTTTGATATGCACCGAGATGTGGCCGCCAGAAGGCCGGGCGTTTTGACCAAAGTGGGGCTTGAGACATTCGTTGATCCAGCGCGGGAAGGCTGTGCGATGAATGAATGTGCCGCCGCTGAACCAATTGTCCATAAACTGGAATTTGCGGGGGAAACATGGCTGCATTTTCCAAATATCGTACCCAATATTGCGATTATTCGCGCCACCACCGCCGACGAACGCGGCAATCTCACCTTTGAACATGAAGGTGCAACGCTTGGCGCGTTAGATCAGGCAATTGCCGTGCGCAATCATCGTGGCATCGTTATCGCGCAAGTGAAACGTGTGACGGCGGCGGGTTCGCTCCGTCCACATGACGTGCATATCCCCGGACATTTGGTCGATTATGTAGTGATTGACCCCGATCAAAAACAGACAACAGAAACCACGTATGATCCTGCGATTTCGGGGGAAATTATGCGTCCGTGGGACAGTTTCTCCCTTCCTGAATATGGCGTCGAGAAGGTTATTGCGCGCCGCGCTGCGATGGAGCTGAAGGAGGGGGATACCGCCAACCTAGGGTTTGGAATTTCGGCGAATGTGCCACGGGTCCTTCTGGAGGAAGGGCATCCGCAATCGGTGACGTGGACGATTGAACAAGGTGCTGTCGGCGGCGTCCCATTGACTGATTTCGCCTTTGGCTGTGCCTCCAACGCGGATGCGATTTTGCCGTCGCCAACGCAGT
Source organism: Falsihalocynthiibacter sp. S25ZX9 (assembly GCF_041205405.1). Classification (NCBI taxonomy): domain Bacteria; kingdom Pseudomonadati; phylum Pseudomonadota; class Alphaproteobacteria; order Rhodobacterales; family Roseobacteraceae; genus Falsihalocynthiibacter; species Falsihalocynthiibacter sp. S25ZX9. Next base: position 164,001 of record NZ_JBGFCD010000007.1, on the reverse strand, counting down.
TTACCTACTTTCAAGGGGGCGGGTTTGACGTCTCGTTCCTGTCGTTTTTAGAGGTAGATCGCGACGGAAATGTCAACGTGTCAAAGCTGGGGAAGAAGCCCTATTTGACGGCGGGATGCGGCGGGTTCGTCGACATCACGGCCCACGCTCGCAAGATTGTTTTCTCGGGATATTTCGCCGCAGGTGCCAAATTGGAAGTGTCCGAGAGCGGAATTCGGGTCACGGCACAGGGGAAGTTTACCAAAATGGTAGAGACGGTTGAGCATGTTACCTTTGCGGGGCAACGCGCGCGACGCCAAGGGCAAGACGTTATCTACATCACCGAAAGATGCGTGATACGTCTGGAAGACAACGGTCTCGTTGCCTTCGAAATTATGCCCGGAATTGATCCGGAGGTTGACATAATCGCCGCAAGTGAAGGTCGCGTTGCTGTGGCTAAAGACGCTAATATTATGCCGCTTTCACTGCTGTCCGAAGGGAAGATGGGGTTGAAGCTATGAGCAATGTACATCTTGATCTCACCGATGGTGTCGCAGAGTTGCGACTGGATAATCCCACCAAACTCAACGCCTTGACGCCCGCAATGCTTGCCGACCTTGAGCGCCATTTGACTGTACTGGAAACGAATGCCGATTTGCGTTGTGTCGTCCTTACGGCGCAAGGGGATCGCGCGTTTTGCGTGGGGGCAGATATCAACGCGTGGGCGGACTTGTCGCCGATGGATTTCGCACGCTATTGGATCCGCAGCGGTCATCGGATTTTTGACCGTATCGCGCGCCTTCACGTGCCGACAATTGCGGTGCTTTCGGGCCACGCTTTTGGCGGCGGGCTGGAACTCGCGGCTGCCTGTGATTTGCGTGTAGCGAGCCCGCGCGCAACGCTGGCCCTTCCTGAAACAGGGGTTGGGATTGTGCCTGGATGGTCCGGAACACAGCGCCTAGTTCAGTTGATGCCAGCGGCCGTTCTCAAAGAACTTGTCCTAACGGGGCGTCGGTTAAGTGCTGAGCGCGCCTATACATTGGGGTTTGTGAATTCCGTTTCCGATGATCCGCGCGGCGACGCATTTGCTATGGCCGCCGAGATAAAAACCAAGTCGCCACAGGCCACTGAGGTGGCGAAATATATGTTGGCGGCGGCGCTAAATGAGGACCGCAGCGCCATGATCGAGGCTTTAGGCGGTGCGGTTATGGCCGCCTCGCCAGACAAAACCGAAGGGGTTGCCGCGTTTCGCGCCAAACGCCCTGCAAATTTCAAGGATATTTCCCGTGATGACTCATGATCTGACGCTGATTTCTGGAGCGGGTGCTGTTCCTGCCCCCACGGATGTTTTTATTGCGCAGCACCTCATTAACGGCGCTTGGGTCTCCAGTGCGTCTGGCCAAACGTTTGATCGTTTTTCGCCCGCCAATGGACAGTTGGTGACGCAGGCCACTTTGGGGGGAGAGGCCGAAGTCGAGGCGGCGATTGCTGCGGCCCGTACTGCGTTTGATGATCGGCGTTGGTCGGATACCTCTGGCAAGGAACGTGCGACATTTCTGTTGAAAGTTGCCGACCTTATCGACGCCAATCGGTCGCGCATTGCCCTGTATGAAACGATGGAAAGCGGCAAGCCCATCGCCCAAGCCGAAGCGGAAATCGAAGGTGCAGCCGACATCTGGCGCTTTGCGGCCTCGCTTGCCCGCACGATCCATGGTGACAGCCACAACACGCTCGGCCCCGATATGCTCGGAGTTGTCCTCAAAGAGCCGATTGGCGTTGTTTCAATGATTACGCCGTGGAATTTTCCGTTCCTTATCGTGTCGCAAAAACTGCCCTTTGCCTTGGCGGCAGGCTGTACCGCCGTTATCAAACCCTCCGAGTTGACCTCGGCAACCACTGTGATCCTCGGCCAGCTTTTGATCGAGGCCGGATTGCCTGCTGGGGTCGTGAATATCGTTTTGGGCTACGGCGATCCTGTCGGCGCAAATCTCACCAATCATCCCGATGTCGATATGGTGTCGTTTACCGGCTCCACGGCAGTTGGAAAAGCGATCGTGGCCGCAACCTCCAAAACGTTAAAGAAAGTCTCGCTGGAACTTGGCGGCAAAAACCCGCAGGTCATTTTCCCCGATGCCGATTTGGATGAAGCCGCAGATGCGATTGTGTTTGGTATATATTTCAATGCGGGCCAATGTTGCAATTCTGGTTCACGGATTATCGTACATCATGATATTGCTGCGGTGCTAATACGGAAAATTGTTGAATTATCACGCAAGGTTCCATTCGGTGATCCGCTGAACCCGTCCACAAAGGTAGGGGCTATTATTTCTTCACAACACCAAGCCAAAATAGACGGTTATGTAAAAGAGGCAGTTAAGGCTGGCGCAACCGTTGCGATTGGCGGCGCGCCCCTTACCATTGACGGGATGTCGGGCGAGTTTTATCAGCCGACGGTCGTGGCAAATGTGACCAAAAATATGGCAATTGCCTCTGAGGAGGTCTTTGGACCCGTTTTATCCGTCCTAACGTTTACAACATTTGACGAAGCTTTGGAAATCGCGAATGGTGGCGATTATGGATTGTCGGCGGGAGTCTGGAGCCAAGATATTAGCACCTGTTTGAAATTTGCACGGCGGGTTCAAGCGGGAACTGTTTGGACCAACACGTGGATGGACGGGTTTGCAGAGCTGCCTTTTGGCGGCGCGAAAGAAAGTGGATTAGGCCGGGAGTTGGGCCACCACGGAATGGATGAATATCTTGAGACAAAGACCGTTCAAATGAGGATCGGCAAAACGCGCTCCAGATGGGTCTAAATCCATAAAGACGACAACGCAAAAAGGGAGGAAACCAAATGCGTAAATTTATGAAACTTACTACTTCTACTTTGGCCACACTTGCGATCACGGGCAGCATGGCTGTTGCCGAAGATGTTGAGGTCCTACACTGGTGGACGTCTGGGGGGGAGGCCGCAGCGCTTAACGTGCTCAAGCAAGACCTCGAAAGCCAAGGCATCGGTTGGCAAGATATGCCCGTTGCGGGCGGTGGCGGCGATGCGGCGATGACCGTTTTGCGCGCACGTGTTACAGCAGGAAACGCACCAACAGCCGTTCAAATGTTGGGCTTTGATATCCTCGATTGGGCCGATGAAGGTGCCTTGGCGAACCTCAACGATGTTGCAGCCGCTGAAGGCTGGGACGCGGTTGTGCCAGACGCATTGCAAGCCTTTTCCAAGGTGGATGGCCAGTGGGTTGCAGCCCCTGTTAACGTCCACTCGACCAACTGGGTTTGGGCAAATAAAGCGGTGCTAGAAGCCAATGGTATTGCTGTTCCAACGACATGGGAAGAGTTCGAAGCGGCGGTAAACACCCTCGCAGCAGCGGGCCTCACCCCCATCGCTCACGGTGGCCAAGCTTGGCAGGATGCGACCATTTTTGATGCGGTTGTCATGTCTACGGGCGGCCCTGATTTTTACAAGGCGGCCTTTATTGATCTTGATCCCGAAGCACTGGGTTCGGACACAATGAAACAAGCGTTCGACCGCATGTCTTTCATTCGCGCAAATGTGGATGACAACTTCTCGGGTCGCGATTGGAACCTTGCAACGTCGATGGTCATTAATGGCGAAGCGGGCTTCCAAATGATGGGCGATTGGGCCAAGGGCGAATTCTTGAATGCGGGTAAAGTTCCCGGCGAAGATTTCCTTTGCTTCCGCTTTCCAGGCACCCAAGATCAAGTCACGTTCAACGCGGACCAATTCGCGATGTTCAGCCAAGGCGATACGGTATCGGATGAGCAAGCAGCCCTTGCAACAGCGATCTTGTCACCGTCCTTCCAATCGGCGTTCAACGTGGTCAAAGGCTCCGTTCCTGCCCGCACTGATGTGAGCGACGAGGCCTTCGATGCCTGTGGTAAACAAGGCATTGCCGATCTCGCAGCCGCTTCTGCATCCGGTAATCTCTATGGATCAATGGCGCACGGCCACGCATCGAATGCGTCCGTTAAGAACGCGATCTATGACGTTGTAACCGCGCACTTTAATGGCGAGTACGACAGCGAAACAGCGACGTCAGAATTGGTCGACGCAGTCTCCATCGCACAATAAGATCTCTACATCTGGGCCGACCTCGCGTGGGTCGGCCCACCCTGCAATCGCTTTCAAAAACAGGGAGAGCACTATGGCGCAGCCAACTGCCCAGCCAGATTTCAAAACACGCCTACAAAACTGGATTCCCAAGCTCGTCCTGTCTCCCTCGGTGGCGATGGTCTTTGTCTTTGTCTATGGATTTATCATTTTCACCGTCTATCTGTCGTTTACCGACAGTCGGATGCTCCCCAGTTTTGGCTGGGTCGGATTTGAGAATTATGATAAGCTTTTTCGCCTAAGCCATTGGACGATTGCCCTCAAAAATCTCGCCATTTTTGCCTCGCTTTATATCATTATTTGTACGGTGATCGGCCTTGCACTGGCGATCTTCCTTGACCAAAAAATTCGCGGCGAGGGCGTTTTGCGCCCGATCTATCTCTATCCCATGGCCTTGAGCTTTATTGTGACGGGTACGGCATGGAAATGGCTGCTCGACCCCGGAATTGGGCTTGAACATACCATGCATCTTTGGGGCTGGACCAGCTTCCAATTCGATTGGATCAAGAACCGCGACTATGCGATTTACACCGTGGTCCTTGCCGCCGTCTGGCAAACCAGCGGGTTTGTCATGGCGATGTTCTTGGCTGGCCTGCGCGGCATAGACAACGAAATCCTCAAAGCGGCGCAAATGGACGGGGCCTCCAACTGGAACCTCTATCGCCGCATCATCATCCCGCAATTACGTCCCGCGTTTCTGTCTGCTTTCGTGATCCTGAGCCACCTTGCGATCAAGTCCTACGACCTCGTTATCGCCTTGACGGGCGGCGGTCCAGGGCGCGCGACAGAACTGCCCGCAACCTTCATGTACTCCTATACGTTCTCGCGAAATCAGATGGGAATTGGGGCCTCAAGTGCTGTGATCATGCTCATGACAATCGCTGCGATTATGATCCCCTACCTCTATGCTGAACTCAAGGAGGGCAAATAATGTCTGCTGCTTCTGCCGATAGCGCCATCCGCACAGGTCGTGTGACGCGCGTCTTTATCTATCTGTTCTTGCTCCTTTTTGTCCTGTTCTACGCGCTTCCCTTGTTTGTGATGGTGGTGAACTCCCTCAAACCTTTGGCCGAGATTACGGGCGGTAACATGCTTGCCTTGCCCGAAATCTGGACCTTTGACGCATGGCGCAGTGCGTGGTCGACTGCTCAAATTGGTGTCGAGCCAACGGGCCTGAAACCCTACTTCTGGAACTCCCTCAAAATGGTGGTGCCTGCCGTTGCGATTTCGACCGTCTTGGGGGCGTTGAATGGCTATGTGCTTACGAAATGGCGGTTCCGCTATGACACATTGCTCTATGGGTTGGTGCTGTTTTCCTGCTTTATCCCGTTCCAAATAGTGCTGATCCCAATGGCCCGCGTTCTTGGCTTGTTGGATATCGCGGGAACAACTTCTGGCCTTGTGTTGGTGCATGTCGTCTACGGTGTCGGCTTCACCACGCTCTATTTTCGCAACTACTACGCCGCGTTCCCAACGGAACTTGTGCAGGCTGGGATGATCGACGGCGCGGGTTTCTTTCGCATCTTCTGGCGCATTCTTTTGCCAAGTTCAGGGCCGATCATCGTGGTGTCCGTTATCTGGCAATTTACCAATATCTGGAATGACTTCCTGTTTGGCGCATCCTTCGCGGACTTTGACAGCCAGCCGATGACCGTCGCCCTCAACAACCTCGTTCAGAGTTCGACTGGGGTCAAAGAATACAATGTCCACTTCGCAGGCGCGATCTTAGCCGCCCTGCCAACACTCCTCGTCTACATCGTCGCTGGTCGGTACTTCGTCCGCGGTTTGATGGCTGGCTCAGTGAAAGGCTAATCCAATGGGTTTTCTCGATATTAACAATGCAACGAAATCCTATGGCTCCGTGCAAGTGCTGCACAATGTGGATATATCTGTTGAAGAGGGGGAGTTTCTGGTCCTCGTCGGCCCCTCCGGCTGTGGCAAGTCTACTCTGCTGAATATGATCGCGGGTCTAGAGGAAATCACGACGGGCGACATCAGTATCAAGGGCAACCTTATGAACGGGGTGCATCCCTCGCAACGCAACATCGCGATGGTGTTTCAAAGCTATGCACTTTACCCGAATATGACCGTGGGTAAAAATATCACCTTTGGCTTGGAAATGCACGGAGTGCCCAAACCCGAGCGCGAAAAAGCCTTGGCGGATGTGGCCAAACTGCTCCAGATCGAACCGCTTTTGGACCGCAAACCGGGGCAACTTTCGGGCGGCCAACGCCAACGTGTGGCGATGGGGCGTGCCCTTGTGCGCAAACCGGATGTGTTTTTGTTTGACGAACCATTGTCGAATTTGGACGCCAAATTGCGGGTCGATATGCGGACCGAGATCAAGAAACTGCATCAAAAACTCGGTACAACCATCGTTTACGTGACCCACGATCAAATCGAAGCCCTGACTCTGAGCACGCGGATCGCGGTAATGAACGGCGGTTATGTACAGCAATTAGGCACGCCGAAGGAAATCTACGACACCCCCGCCAACCTGTTTGTGGCCTCCTTTATGGGGTCTCCGTCGATGAATTTACTGCCCATGACTGTGCAGGTCGAAGGCGAGTCCGTTTACGTAAAAACCCAGACCAAAGACGGCGAAGGTGTGCGTCTGAAATGCGTGAATTCCGCCAATGCATTGCGCGCCTACGACGGACAACAAATCACCATGGGCATTCGTCCTGAGGCGATCACCGACCCAGATGGTGCCGACCAATCTTCGCGTCATATTGAGGCGGTTCAAGCCCGTGTCGAAGTAACCGAACCCGCGGGATCAGACACTTTTGTCACCTGCACCTTCGGCGGATTTGAATGTGTCGCACGGATGCGTGCGGATGCCGAAGTTAAGCCGGGTGAAATTGCTCCGTTTGCGATCAATATGGAAAAAGCGATTCCGTTTGATCCGCAAACAGAAAACCGCATTGCCTGATTGGCACAAGGGAGTTTTGGCTTTGTGAAACCCGAAATTGTCATCATCGGCTCTGGAATGGGCGGCGCAACTTTGGCTGCGTCCCTCGCTCCAACCGGCGTTCAAATTGTCATGCTGGAACGTGGCGATTATATGCGCGCAAGTCCCGAGTGTCGGGACGACGACGCCATTTTTAAACGCGGATTTTTCCGATCTGAAGAGCAGTGGCTTACGCCGTCGGGCGCAGGTTTTAGCCCCGGCAACTTCTATTATGTCGGTGGAAACACGAAATTCTACGGCGGTGTGATGTTGCGCTATCGCGCCGAGGATTTCGCAGAGATGCAACATTTAGGCGGAACCTCCCCCGCATGGCCGCTTTCTTACACGGATTTCGCCCCTTGGTATGACAAGGCCGAAGCGCTTTTTGATGTGCGTGGCCACGCGGGCGAGGACCCAACAGACCCTATTCGCGCGGGCGCATATCCCTTTCCCGCAGTCCCAGATGAGGCATCTATTGCGGATGTCCGCGCACGATTGCGCCGTGCAGGCGTGTCGCCCGCGAGCCTGCCGTTGGCCGTGGACATCGAACATTGGCTCAAGGGGGGCGACGACTCTTGGGATGGCCATCCCGACACAACGGGGGCCAAGCGCGATGCGCAAAGTGTTGGCATTGCCAAAGCAAAACAATACGAGAATTTCACGCTCATTACGGGCGCAATGGTTACGCGTTTGCAGGCGGATTCAAAACAGCGGATCACCGAAATTCACTATGAAAAAGACGGTGAATTTCACACCCTCAAGCCCAAAATCGCGATCTTATCCGCAGGTGCGGTGAATTCGGCGGCGTTGCTTCTGCGCTCGGCGAACGACGCACATCCCACAGGGCTGGCCAATAGCTCTGATCTTGTCGGGCGGCGGTTCATGAACCACAATTGCACAGCCCTCATGGCGATAAATCCGTTGCGGCTCAACACCGCAATCTATCAGAAAACGCTGTATTTCAATGACTTTTACTTAAAGGGGGGCCCGAATAATTCCCCCTTGGGCAACATGCAATTGCTTGGGAAAATCACAACACCCATCCTTCGCTCGCAGGCCCGTATACCCACGCGCGTGGCGGATTGGATCACCCGACATTCGGTCGATTGGTATGCCATGAGCGAAGACCTTCCGTCGCTTGAAAGCCGCGTGACGGTGAAGGGGGACCAAATCGTTCTGGATTGGAAACGCTCGAACTGGGAATCTCATGAGGCCCTTGTTGCACAAGCAAAAAAAGTGATGCGTAAAGCAGGCTATCCTATCTTGCTTTCCCGAGCTTTCGACCGTGCGACTCCTTCGCATCAGTGCGGTACCGCCGTTTTTGGCACCGACCCAAAAGCAAGCGTTTTGGACCTGCATTGTCGTGCGCATGATCACCCAAATCTATTCGTCGTCGACGCCAGCTTTTTGCCAAATTCCGCAGCTGTGAACCCCGCGCTGACCATTGCCGCTCAGGCGTTGCGTGTCGCCGAGCATATCAAACACAAGGACCTGAAAGAATGAAACCGGTTGCCCTGATCACAGGTGGACAAAAAGGCATTGGCCTTGGAATCGCCCACGCCCTTGTGGAAAACGGCTATCGGGTGGCGCTTGCTGCCGACAGTGCGCCTGATAGTGTCGCGGTGCGTGACGCCCTTGCGGAGCTGGGCGAGGACGCGCGGTATTTTCAGCACGACCTACGGGATATTGCCGCCGTTGATCGCCTATTGGATCAAATTGAAGCCGATTGTGGACCCGTCGCAAGCCTTGTCTCAAACGCAGGGGTGCCCGCAAAATTGCGCGGCGATTTGCTGAACCTCACCCAAGATAGCTATGACTTCGTGATGGACGTTAACCTCAAGGGGGCGTTTTTTTTGGCCCAAGCGGTGGCACAGCGGATGCTCGCTTCGCCTGCAAGCGCAAACTATCGTTCCATCGTATTTGTGACCTCCGTCAGCGCCGCGATGGTGTCGATTGAACGGGGGGAATACTGCCTGTCTAAAGCGGGGGCGGCGATGATGGTGCAACTCTTTGCTGCACGACTGGCGGAGGACGGCATTGGCGTGTTTGAATTGCGGCCCGGAATTATCGAAACCGATATGACCGCCGGCGTAAAGGACGCCTACACGCCCCGCATTGAAGGTGGCTTGGTTCCTGCAAAACGATGGGGTATTCCAAGCGATATCGCAAGCATCGTGGTGCCTCTTGTGCGGGGGAAAATGGCCTTCGCCAATGGGGCGATTATTCCAGTGGATGGTGGCTTGTCCATCCATCGATTGTGAGGGTGCAATGACCAAATCATATGACTTTATCATCGTCGGCGGGGGCTCGGCTGGGTGCGTTTTGGCCGCGCGATTGTCCGAAAATCCACAGACCTCTGTTCTTTTGCTTGAGGCTGGCGGGCGCGATTGGCACCCCTTCTACAAGATGCCCGCAGGCTTTGCGAAAATGACCAAGGGCATTGGCAGTTGGGGTTGGCATACCGTTCCGCAAAAGCACATGAACGATATGGTGATCCGCTATACGCAGGGTAAAGTGATCGGCGGTGGGTCGTCGATCAATGCTCAGATTTACACGCGTGGCAATTCTCTGGACTATGATGAATGGCGGCAGATGGGGTGTGAGGGGTGGTCTTATGAAGGCGTCCTGCCGTATTTTCGCAAGTCCGAGGACAATGACACGTATGGCGGAGAATTTCATGGGCAAGGCGGGCCCTTGGGGGTTTCCCAACCGCGCGCGCCTTTGCCGATTTGCGACGCATATTTCGGCGCAGGGGCCGAACTCGGGATTCCGCGCAACCATGATATGACGGGCGAGACGCAGGACGGAGTTGGTTTTTATCAATTGACTCAACGGGATGCGCGCCGTTCTTCAACCTCGGTTGCCTTTCTTGATCCCGCTCGAGGGCGGCCCAATTTGACCGTGCGGACCGATGCAATGGTCCGGAAGATCCTTGTCGAAAATCACCGCGCGGTTGGTGTTGAAGTTCTGGCGAAGAACGGCGCCGAAACTCTGCACGCCAATGCAGAAGTCATCGTCTCGGCGGGCGCAATCGGCTCGCCAACCCTGTTGATGCGTTCGGGTATCGGTCCCGCCGATCACCTGCGCGACGTAGGCGTAGATGTGATTTTTGATCAGCCTGAAGTGGGATCAAACCTACAGGATCATCTTGACCTTTTTACAATTTCGGAATGCACGGGCGACCATACCTATGACAAATATGCCAAGCCGCATTGGTCGGTGGTCGCGGGCCTGCATTACATCTTCTCCAAAAGCGGGCCCGTCGCTTCCAGCCTGTTTGAAACCGGTGGCTTTTGGTACGCGGAGGAGGGGGCGCGTTCGCCCGATATTCAATTCCACCTCGGACTTGGGTCGGGGATTGAGGCCGGTGTTAGCAAAATGCGCAATCCGGGTGTGACGCTCAATTCGGCCTATTTGCGGCCCCGTTCGCGCGGAACCGTGCGCCTTGCGACTGCGGATCACGCAGATGCGCCGTTGATTGATCCAAACTACTGGGCCGATCCGCATGACCGCGAGATGTCCATTCGCGGGCTCAAACTTGCCCAAGAAATCATGCGGCAGGATGCCCTTAAGCCCTTCGTGCAGTCGGAAATCCTTCCGGGAAAAGATGTGCGCACGGAGGAGGATTATTTCAACTTTGCCTGCCAAAACGCCAAAACCGATCATCACCCCGCAGGCACATGCCGGATGGGCGCGGACGCGGCGGCAGTAGTTGATCCACAGCTTAAATTCAACGGGATCGCTGGATTGCGGGTCGTGGATGCCTCGATCATGCCACGCCTTATTTCCTCGAATACAAATGCGCCGACGATCATGATTGCGGAAAAAGCAGCCGACATGATCCGCGCTGAACATGGACTTTGACAGATGCGCTTACCCACATATGAAAATACGCTCAAAACCTACACATTGATTGGCGATCCATTGGTGCCGCAAGTGCCGTCGGTTCCTTTTACCCGCACAGCGTTTGCCGCCGCGCATGTGGTTTCTGATCCGTTGGCCGAACGCGCGCCATGGGTGGGACGCCCTGCGGTGGATTGGGAAAATACACTTAAGTTTCGCCACACGCTTTGGGATCAGGGTCTCGGGTTGGCGGAAGCGATGGACACAGCCCAACGCGGGATGGGGGTTGATTGGCTCACAGCCAAGGAATTGATTGAACGCACGATGATCGAGGCCAAAGCGCATCCGTTAAAACCGCGCGTCGCCTGTGGTGCGGGCACCGATCAATACGACATCAGCGCGTTGACCTCCGAAGACATGCTCATTCGCGCCTATTCCGAACAAATGGAAGCGATTGAGGCGGCAGGTGGCCAAGTCATCATCATGGCAAGCCGCGCTATGGTTGCTGCGGGAACGGGTCCAGATTTCTATGCCCGTGTTTACGGTCGCTTGATTGAGCAGGCCAAGGAGCCAATCATCCTGCATTGGCTTGGCGATATGTTTGACGCGCAACTCAAAGGATATTGGGGGGCGGAGGATCTGGATGCCGCAGCGGACTCCGTTTTGGACATCATTACGGCGCATGAAGACAAGATCGACGGCATCAAAATATCGCTGCTGGAACAAAGCCGCGAGGAGGCCTTTCGGGCGCGTCTTCCAGAGTCTGTGCGCCTTTATACCGGCGATGATTTTAACTACGCCGCCTTGATCGAAGGGGACGGAACACGGTTTTCACACGCTTTGCTCGGGATATTTGCCGCCATCGCTCCCGCCGCCTCGCAAGCGCTTACGGCCTTGGCCAAAGGCGATTCCGCAACCTTCCATGCGCTTCTTGGCCCCACGGTTCCGCTCAGTCGGGAGATATTCAAAGCTCCGACGCAGTTCTATAAAGCAGGCATCGCTTTCCTCGCATGGCTCAATGGCGCCCAGAGCCATTTTATTATGCCCGCCGGGTTCCAATCCTCGCGTGAAATCGCGCATTACGCCGAGGTGTTTCGTTTGGCCGATCAGGCCCGCCTCCTGAGCCAGCCGGATTTGGCTGTCCATCGAATGAAGCAACTTTTATCTCTGCATGGAATCGAATAAAGGTCATTGAATGAACAAAAAGCCAACAATAATCGACGTCGCCGCCCATGCGGGCGTGTCAAAGTCGACCGTTTCGTTGGTGGTTCAAAACAGCCCCTTGGTCAAAGACGACACGCGCAAATTGGTGCAGGAGTCGATGAAAGCGCTCAATTATGTCCGCAATCGCGCCGCCGCAACCTTGCGCGGATCGGGCACGGGGCTTGTTGGGCTTGTGATCAATGACCTGCGCAACCCGTTTTTCACCGAATTTGCAGCAAGCGCACAGATGGCGTTTTCCGATCATGGGCTGGCCACGGTGATTGCAAATTCAAATGAAGACCCGAAAATTCAGCACCAAGTGATCCAATCCATGCTTGAACATGAGGTTTCCGCGCTTTTGATTTCTCCGTGTTATGGCGACACAAAAGGGACCTTTGATGCAATCGCGCAGTCGGGCATTCCAACCCTTCAGGTGTTGCGACAAGCGGATATGCGCGCGGATATTTTTCCGTTCTACTCGCTTGATTATGGTGCGGGCAGTCAGTTGGCGGTTGAGCACTTGATCGGTCAAGGCATTCGCGAGATTGCCTTTGTCGGCGGCGAAAAGGGCGTGGCCATTACTAGCGAACGAATGTCGGCCTATCAAACTGGAATAATTGATAAGGGCTTGCAGGGGCATGTTTTTCACGGGCGGGCCACGCGGGTCTTTGGTCGGGAAGTCGCTTTTAAACTGCTCAGGGAGCATCCGACAGTCAAAGCGGCAATCTGTTTCAATGATCTCGTTGCCTTGGGGATGATGTCCGCATTTGCCCAATCGGGGGTTGTTGTTGGCAAGGATTTCTTTTTGATCGGGTTTGATGACATCGAAGAATGCAGCCACGTCTATCCAAAGCTTAGCTCGGTTCATTGCGATATCGCAGAATTTGGGCGGCAAAGTTCGAGGATCGTTCTGGATTGGCTTGAAACGGGGATTCAGCCTATTTGCCCCGACCGTGCTCCGGTGCATCTGGAAATCAGACAGTCGAGCGTCGTGCCCTCATCTTTGCAATCACCAGAATAAGGAATTTCCCATGTTGAAGCACTGTGTTTTCGTCGATTTTCAACTGCAATACACACAAAATGAGCGCGACGCCGTTTTGGCGGGGTTCGCCGAGGTGGCCGCGGACGTGCCCGGAATGCTGGACTATTGCTTTGGCCCCAACCTCGATTTTGAGAATAAATCCCCAGCGTACCGCGATGGGTTTGTCGTGACGTTTGAAAATCGTGACGCTCTTTTGGCCTATGCAAACCACCCGCATCACGTGGCCTTGGGCGCACGAATGGTCGCGATGTGCAACGGCGGATACGATGGAATTATTGTATTTGATTTAAGTGTTTGAGTTTTAAACGGACTTATCTTCCCCTAGTTTCGGGGGCGTTAAAGATGAAATTGGAGAAAGAAATGGCCAAATACGCCTTTGAGATGCCTTTGGCTGCTGCGCTGCCTATTGCCGGTACTGATGCGCTCTTCCCCGTAAGACGGGTATATTGCATTGGTCGTAACTACGCCGCACATGCGCTTGAAATGGGCCACGACCCAGATCGAGAACCGCCCTTTTTCTTTCAGAAAAACCCGAACAACCTTGATGCTTCGGGCGTGTTTTCCTACCCGTCTCAATCCAGGGATGTGCATCACGAAATCGAAATGGCCGTGATGTTGAAGTCTGGCGGCACCAATATTCCTGTGACCGAGGCGATGGCCCATGTGTTTGGCTATGGCGTGGCCCTCGACATGACGTGTCGTGATTTGCAGGCGCGCATGAAGAAAATGGGTCGCCCGTGGGAAATCGGCAAAGCTTTTGAGCATTCCGCGCCGATCACTCAAGTTTACCCTGCTTCAATGGTTGGCCATCCTGACCAAGGGCGCGTTGAATTGAAGGTGAATGGCGATATTCGTCAAGAGGGCAACCTGAACCAAATGATCTGGAAGGTGCCGGAAATGATTTCCTATTTGTCGGAGTACTTCGAACTTGCACCGGGCGATGTTATTCTCACGGGAACGCCTGCTGGGGTCGGACCTGTTGAGGTCGGGGATGTGATGGAGGCCACAATCGAGGACATGGGAAAGCTGGTCGTAACGGTCGTTTGACACGCTACTTGTGTGCGCAAACACATTTACATAGGCTTGCCAATCAGACTTTGGCGCGGACTCATCACTTTTTCGATAGTTGACGCTTGCAAGTGTGGCGGTAAAACTGTTTCCAACTAAAAAGTCAAAAAAATCCACGGGAGATACTCAATGAAATCGACAAGTTTTATGCTGAGCACAGCCTTAACGGGACTGTTTGCATTGACCGCGACACAAGGTTCCGCAGAAACATTTCGTTGGGCCTCAACGACGGATGCGCAAACGATGGACCCACATGCCGTCAATTCGACACCGGTTCTGTCGTTTCTGAATAATATCTATGAAGGGCTTGTGCGCCGCGGCCGAGACATGGCGATTGAGCCCTCGCTGGCCGTCTCTTGGGAACCACTATTTGGCGAAAATGGCTGGCGCTTCAACCTGCGCGAAGGTGTGACTTTTCAGGACGGCTCCGCGTTTAATGCGCAAGATGTTTTGTTTTCATACGAACGGGCTTCCGATGAGGCGGCGGACACGCGGTCTTGGTTTGCACCGGTTTCTGAAGTGCGTATTGTGGATGACTACACAATTGATTTTGTGACCACAGCGCCAAATCCATTGTTCCCAGACAGCATCGCGAATTTCATGATTTTGGATCAGGGGTGGGCCGAGAGCAATGACGCAGCGCTCCCTGCCCGCGACGCCGAGAATTTCGCCACGATGAACGCCAACGGAACTGGGGCCTTTGCCTTGTCCAGTCGCGACCCAGGGGTTGAAACACGTCTGTCGCCTAACGCCACATGGTGGGGCGACGTCGAGCACAATGTGACAGAGGCCATCTTTACGCCCATCGGCAATTCGTCTACCGGATTGGCGGCTTTGCTTTCAGGAGAAATTGACTTCATTCAACCCATTCCATTGCAGGATGCGGAACAAGTCGAAGGCCGCGATGGCTTTAAGGTTTTGGAAGGCGAAGAAACCCGCGTGATCATGTTTGGCTTTGGACATGAGCACGACGCGTTGCTGTATTCTTCTGATGTCACCGATGCCAACCCCTTTCAGGACTCCAAAGTCCGGCTTGCTGCGGCCCATGCGATTGACATGGATGCCATTGATCGCGTCATCTTTCGCGGGAAAATTGAGGCAGCAAATCAGTTGGTACCTGAAGGCATTTCCGGCTACTCAAACGCCCACACCAACCGGCCGGAATACAATCCCGAACGCGCAAAAGAATTGCTGGCCGAGGCAGGCTATCCCGACGGATTTTCCTTCGGTCTGAAATGTACAAACGACCGTTACATCAACGACGAAGCCCTCTGTCGTGCCGCCGCATCCATGTTTGCCGCTGTGGGTCTGAATGCTGAGTTGAGTACCGGACCCGTGCGCGATTACTGGACACAACTTCGCGAAGACGATTTCGATATGTTCTTGTTAGGTTGGTCCCCCGGCACGTTCGACGCCGAGCACCCGATCCGCTTTTTGCTGAACTCGCAAGACGATGAGAAAAAGCTCGGATCGTGGAACTTTGGCAACTATTCCAATGCACGCGTCGATGAATTGCTGCCACTGATCCAAGAGGAAATCGATTCCACTACACGTCAGACTATGATCGACGAGGTCGTTGAGATCACCCAAAACGAGGTGGCCTATATTCCATTGTATACACAGCCGTTGATCTGGGCATCCAAAGACAATATCGACCTTACCCAACGTGCGGATAACTTCTTTATCTTGCGCTGGGTGACAGTGAACTAAGAAAAAAATCGAGATATCAAGGCGATGGCATTGTTTATATTCAAGCGGTTGATCCAATCCGTATTTGTGATGATCGCCGTCGCCTTTTTGGCTTTCTCGCTATTTCGCTTCGTTGGCGATCCGGTGAGCCAAATGACGGGGGTCGAGACTTCGGTCGCCGACCAAGACAGACTGCGCGAGGAATTGGGGCTGAATGATCCAATTGTTGCGCAGTTTTATCGCTTCACCAGTGATTTGCTACATGGCGAGTTCGGCTATTCCTATCGAACGCGCCAACCCGTGGCCTCCATGATTGCCACACGTATTCCTGCGACGCTCGAACTTGGGGTTGTTGCCCTGCTGATTTCGCTGCTTGTTGGTATTCCGGCGGGCGTCTTTACCGCCCTACGGCCAAAGGGTCTCACAAGCCAAACGATACTTCTAACGACCCTTGTTGGGGTGTCCATTCCGACCTTTGTTATTGGCATTCTCTTGATCTTTCTGTTCGGGGTTCAGCTGGGTTGGTTGCCGACATTCGGACGGGGAGGGACCGTTCAAATTGGTGGCTGGACGTCGTCGCTCTTTACTTTGGATGGCTGGAGGTCGCTCCTTTTGCCAGCGCTGACCTTGGGCATTTACCAACTCACATTAACAATGCGACTGGTGCGCGCCGAGATGATGGAAGTGATGCAATCGGATTATATCCGCTTTGCCACCGCGCGCGGCATTCCGTATCGTTCACTGTATTTCCGCCATGCTTTGGCCAATACGATGATCCCCGTTATCACGATCATTGGCTTGCAATTTGGCGGCGTGATCGCCTTTTCCATCGTCACCGAAAGCGTGTTCCAATGGCCGGGGATGGGGCTGTTGTTCCTTGAATCCATTCGGTTTGTCGATATTCCGGTGATGGGCGTCTATTTGGTTGTCATCGCGTTTTTCTTTGTCCTCGTGAATTTGCTGGTCGATTTATTATACATCGCGATTGATCCACGGTTGCGCGTGAAGGAGGACGTCTGATGTTGGGGCGTATTTGGCACAGCGACGGGATGTGGCTTTTCTGGCGTAGCCCTGCGGCCATTCTGGCGGCGATTGTTGCCATTGTAATTATTGGTGGCGCGCTTCTCTCGCCTTGGATTGTCGCGACCAGCCCCTATGATCTCGCGTCGTTTTCGCTGATCGATGGCCTCCTGCCTCCGCTTTGGCAGGGGGGCGATCCGCGCTTTCCGTTGGGGACGGACGATCAGGGGCGGGATATGATCGCGGCGATATTATTTGGCGCACGGCTGTCGCTCACCATCGGGTTGATGGCGATGGCGATTGCCTCAGTGTTGGGCATTGGGCTTGGCCTTGCCGCGGGGTATTTCGGCGGCCGGTTTGATGCCATTGTAATGCGTATTGCCGATGTACAACTGGCGCTTCCCGCGATCCTGACGGCACTTTTGATTGATGGAATTTCGCGCGGATTATTGCCGCCGGATGTTCAACAGAGCTTTCGCGTGGCGGTTTTGACACTGGCCATTGCGCTATCCCTTTGGGTGAATTTTGCCCGCACGGCACGGGCATCGGTTTTTGTGGAACGCAACAAAGATTACGTTCAAGCGGCGATCATGATGGGGCAACATCCTTTGCGGGTGATGACGTATCATATCCTGCCAAATATCCTCGGCCCGCTGTTGGTCATCATGACGGTCGACCTTGCTTCGGCGATTTTGCTCGAAGCGACGTTATCTTTTCTCGGCATCGGCCTCCCCGCCGACAGCCCGTCTCTCGGCACGTTGATCCGGATTGGTATGCAGTTTTTACTGTCGGGTGAGTGGTGGATTCTCTGGGTGCCCACGCTGTTCCTTGTGGCGCTTGTGGTGTCGATTAACATCCTTGGCGATTTTCTGCGCGACGTTTTTAATCCGAAGGTGCGATGATGCTGGAAGTTTCAGGTCTTACTGTCGAATTTCCGGGGCGTCATGGGGTTTTTACCGCCATCGAGGACGTGTCCCTGACGATTGCTCCGGGGGAAATCCATGGGCTTGTCGGTGAAAGCGGGGCGGGGAAATCGACCATCGGCGCGGCCATAATCGGCTTGCTACAGCCTCCCGGTCGGATCGCTGCGGGCACATTAAAGTTAGATCAAACCGACCTGCGCGGCCTCTCGCCAAATGAGGCGCATAACGTGCGTGGTAAGCGTATTTCAATGATCTTTCAAGATCCGCAAACCAGCCTCAATCCGTTGATGACCATTGAGGATCAATTGATCGAGACCATCCTTGCGCATGAACGGATCGACGCCAGCGAAGCCCGACAACGGGCGATCGACCTGCTCGAAGAAATTGGCATTGAAAACGCAGCGCAGCGCATCCGCGCCTATCCGCACCAGTTTTCGGGCGGGATGCGGCAACGGGTTGTGATCGCCTCGGCGCTTTGTACGAACCCCGAATTGATCATTGCGGACGAACCGACAACCGCTTTGGACGTTGCCGTTCAGAGCCAAGTTTTGGAATTGATACGCAGAACAGCAGACACCCGTGGCATTGGTTTTCTCCTAATCACGCATGACATTGGCGTCATCGCCCAAATTACCGATCAGGTGACCGTGCTGCGCGGGGGAAAGGTTGTTGAAACGGGGCCAACCGAGCAAGTTTTGGGCGCGCCGCAACATGAATATACCCAAGCCTTGATGGCGGCGGTTCCTCCGCTAGATCATAAAATGCAACGCTTCCTTGTGCCAGAAAGTACCTTGCCGTCTACGGTGCAGGCGAGCGAGGATGCGAGCGAATGGCTTCGGCAAGGCGCGCAAACTTTGGGTGAAGGGCTGGATGTTACAGATATTACGGTGCGTTTTTTCGGAACTCGCACGAGCCTTTTTAAAAAGCCTGCGCCCTTCGTCGCGTTGGATAACGTGTCATTTTTGGTCAGGCCGGGAAGCGTTACGGGACTGGTCGGCGAAAGTGGGTCAGGGAAATCGACGCTTGCGCGGGTGATTTCTGGGATGATTCAACCCGCGACGGGCCACATGCGCCTTGGCGACGACGACTTGCCCCTTGCGCGCGATCGTGGCCGAAAAGACCCTTCACGCAGGTTGATTCAGATGGTCTTTCAGGACCCTTACTCGAGCTTGAACGGTCGACACCGGATTGGCGCGATCCTGTCAGAGCCATTGTCCCTGTACGGGCTTGAACCAGATGCCCGGCGACGGCGGGCACTATGTGCCGCGATGATCTCATTGGTGGGCTTGCCAGCGGACACAATCGACCGTTATCCGCATCAGTTTTCCGGCGGCCAACGTCAACGGATCGCCGTTGCGCGGTCGCTCTTGGCGCGTCCGCGAGTGCTGATTTGCGATGAGCCGACCTCGGCGTTGGATGTGTCCATTCAAGCGCAAATCCTTAATCTGCTCAAAGATTTGCAGGATCGCTTTGGGCTAACGATCCTATTCATTAGTCACAACCTCGCCGTGGTGCGGCAGATGGCCGATGATGTTGTTGTTTTGAAGGGCGGGCAAGTGATTGAGGCGAGCCCTTCAGAGCAGTTCTTTGAAAATCCTCAAAGCGACTATTCCAAAACCCTGTTGTCCCTCACGCCGTCAATGTCGTTACGAAAACCTTCGCATTCTCTGGGGTAAGTCACGTATGTTTTTGCTGTTAGAAAGCTTGCGAATGCGAAGTATTAGTCGCATTATGTTGATACTTTATCTTTAATTTATCTGCGAGTTGCTATGACCATGCCCCCGAATAATCGACGTATTGTTTCATCCCGTCACTTGGCGGAGGGCGATGGCTGGGAGGCGTCGGAGTTTGAATACGGGCTGATCATTGCTCATAACGCTTTCAATCGTTGGATGCAGCGCTGCATGACGGCGGCGGGAATGCCCGAATTGTCACCGCTCGAAATTCTGGTGCTGCACAATACCAATCATCGGGATCGTGAAAAGCGCCTTACCGATATTGCGTTTTTACTGAATATTGAGGATTCTCATACGGTAACCTACGCCTTACGAAAACTGTTAAAACTTGGACTGCTGACTTCGGAAAAACGGGGTAAAGAGGTGTTTTACAAGGCGTCGGACGCAGGGCAAGCGCTGTGCCAACGCTACCGTGATGTGCGGGCCCAATGCTTGCTGGAATCCTT
The DNA here is from genome assembly GCF_041205405.1 of Falsihalocynthiibacter sp. S25ZX9. Taxonomy (NCBI): domain Bacteria; kingdom Pseudomonadati; phylum Pseudomonadota; class Alphaproteobacteria; order Rhodobacterales; family Roseobacteraceae; genus Falsihalocynthiibacter; species Falsihalocynthiibacter sp. S25ZX9. The sequence goes on along the minus strand of NZ_JBGFCD010000007.1, from coordinate 143,961 downwards.
GCCCCATTCGGGATTGGCGGGCGAAGAGTTGCGAGAGATTGCTGCCGCGCTTCGGGCTATGTCAGGCCTTTTTGATCAAGCCAGTCGCGCGGCAGCCTCGCTTTAATTGTTCATTGCGTCAGGTAGAAAAGTGACTATTTGTGGGAAGATCGTGATCAATAGGGTGCCAAACAGCAACAGGAAAAAGAACGGCAGCGCCGCACGGGCAACCCGCAGGATGTTGATGCCAGTCAGCCCTTGAATGACAAACAGATTGAAACCAACAGGCGGCGTGATCTGGCTCATTTCCACAACCAGAACGAGGTAAATCCCGAACCAAAGCGGATCAATGCCCACGGCTTCGACCATGGGTAGGATGATCGAGGTGGTCAGGACGACAACCGAAATACCATCCAGAAAACACCCCAAAACGATAAAGAAAACCGTCAGCACGGCAAGCAGTGCATAGGGCGACAGGTTGAACGTCGCGATCCATTCCGCCAGATGGCGTGGAATACCAGTGAAGCCCATGGAAATGGCCAAAAAGGCCGCGCCCAGAAGGATAAAGGCGATCATACAGGAGGTCCGCGTGGCGGACATCAGCGCTTCCTTGAATTGCTCCCAGCCAAAACCGCCAGAACTGAGCGCAAGGATAGTTGCGAGCACGACGCCAACGGCAGCCGCGTCGGTGGGTGAGGCAACGCCCGTGTAAATCGTGCCAATCACCCCGCCAATCAGGAGTAAAACGGGGATCAGACGGCGGGACGCTCTGAGTTTGGCGCGAAAGGGGAGCGTAATTTCTTCGGAGGGAAAGTCGGAGGGATTGCGCCATGCGCTAAACATCACATAGCCCGCGAACAGTGAAACCAGCATAATGCCGGGGAGGATTCCCGCAACAAAAAGGCGGGCGATGGATTGCTCGGTGGCTACGCCATAAACGATCAAGATGATCGAAGGCGGGATCAGGAGGCCTAAAGTAGCGGAGCCTGCGAGGGTACCGAGGATCAGATGCTCGGGGTAGCCGCGTTTGGTTAATTCAGGCACGGACATTCGGCCAATCGTGGCTGCTGTGGCCGCTGAGGAGCCAGACACCGCTGCAAAGATCGCGCAACCAAGCACGTTGACGTGCAGCAATCGGCCCGGAACGCGGCCCAGCCATGGCGCGAGGCCAGAAAACATGTCTTGGCTCAAACGCGACCGAAGCAGGATTTCCCCCATCAGAATAAAGAGGGGCAGGGCGGCGAGGGGCCAGCTGTGGCTGTGACCCCAGAGGGTGGTCGCCAAAACGAGACCTTGCGGCGCGTTGGAGAAGAAAACGAGCGCGGCCAATGCCATGATCGTTAGGGAAATCGCAACCCAGACTCCCATAGCAAGAAGGGAGAGCAAAAGCCCAAGCAGGAGGAGGAAAATTGCGGGGTCGGACATGGGCTACTCCGATCCGGTGTCAGTGAGGATGGGGGATTTGGCGCGCAGGCTTTCGAGAAGCGTGTCGACAAAAGCGAGGGTCAAAAGCGCGAGGCCCGCGACCATGGTGAGCTGCGGTATCCAGAGGGAAATGGCGATAATGCCAGTGGATTTATCCCCGTAATGCCAGCTCTCCTGTACCAAAGCGGCGGTGAAATACGTGGCATAACTCGAGACCGCCGCACCAATAACCAGCGTTCCGATCTCCAAAATCCATCTGGAGTGCTCCGGAAGGCGCTGAACCAGCAGGTTGACGCGAATATGGGTGCCAGACCGCAACGTATATGCCATGGCCATGAAACTGGCGGTGGCAAGGAAATATCCAGCAAAATCCGCATAGGACGGGATGGTGTAGGACCAATCAGGGCCGCCGATCCGCGCGAGGATATTCAAGCTGACCTGTGCTGTTACCAGAAGGCAAATCGCCACAATGGCAAGTGCCGCGATGGCGGCGGCAAAGGTATAGAGTCGATCAAGACTGGTGCGTAACATGGTGTGCCCCTCCCAAAGCAAAAAGCGCCCCGCTGTGAGCAGCGGAGCGCTTGGGGTAATGTGGGTTACTCTTGGTAGGCGTTCAGGATCGCTAAGGCGTCGGGGCTTGCGCTTGCTTTCCAATTGTCGAGCATTGTCGCGCCGATGGATTGCAAACCGCTGACCAAAGCTTCGGAAGGTTCAACGATGATCATGCCGTTATCGGCCATGATTTGGGTCTTGTCGGCGGCTTCTGCTTTGGACATTTCCCAACCGCGAACTTCGGCGGCTGCGGCAGCTTCTAGCACGGCAGCTTGAACTTCGGGCGCAAGCCCGTCGAAGCTGCGTTTGTTGACGACAACGATGTTTTTAGGAACCCAAGCGTCGATCGCGGTGTAATGGGACACAAAATCCCAAGCCGTGGAATTGGCACCAGTCGAGGGAGAGGTGATCATTGCTTCCACTTGGCCAGTGGCAAAGGCTTGCGCGATATCGGAGGCTTCGACTTGTACGGGGGCGGCCTTAGCGAGGGCTGCGAATTCTTCTAGGGCAGCATTATACGCGCGGAAACGCAGGCCAGACAGCCCGTCGATATCAGCGATTTCACCTTTGGTATAAAGGCCTTGGGCGGGCCATGGCACCGAGAAAAGCGGCATCAAGTCTTGTTCCGCGAGGAGGGCGGTGATGACGGGTTTTTGAGCGTCCCAAAGCTTGGCTGCATCCGCGTAACTGGTGGCCACAAAAGGTTGGCTGTCGATGCCAAAGGCCAGATCTTCGTTGGACAGGGTAGACAAGAAAAACTCGCCGATGGGGACCTGACGAGAGCGCACAGCGGTTTTGATTTCGCCGTGGGGAAACAAAGAACCCGCCGAATGGACGGTGATTTCAAGGGCGCCATCGGTGGCTTTTGCGACATCGTCGGCAAACTGTAGGATGTTGACCGTGTGGAAGGTGCTGTCGCCATATGGTGTTGGCATGTCCCAAGTTTCCGCGAATGCTGGGGCGGCTAGTCCAAGGCCCATGGCGAGCGTGGCTGCATATTTTAACATTTGTGATCTCCCGTTGATGGCGTTTTTATGATTGAAGCCATTTAATGATATAACGTTGACAAATTGTCATTGTTTTGCGATTCTGGTCAAGCAGAATCTTTTTTGAACCCAGAAAAGGCATGAAATGACCAATTCCAACGGAGATATTTCGCCTGAAGTTCTGCCTATGGGGCAAGACGGGCTGATTGTGCGCTTTGCTTTGACGAGTTCTGCGCAGGCCACAAGTGCCGTGCAGCGGTTTTTCGGCATTGCAGATGCGGCAAAGCTTAGCGGCGTGCACGAGATCGCGGCGGCTTTGACCTCGGTCCTCTTCAAATTTGACCCATTGCGCACAACGCGCGCTGAATTGGCGAAAGAGCTTGAAGTCTTGCTTGCACGGTTTGATTTGCAAGCGACTGAAATGCCCGATGCGATACGTCTTTGGCATATTCCAGTTCAATTCGGCGGCACGGTTGGACCACAATTGCAGGAGGCCGCCGCGATGGCCGGACGTTCTGAGGCGCAGGCAATAAGCGATGTGACGGACACAGACCTACGGGTTTTGACCATCGGATTTGCACCGGGCCAACCTTATATTGGCCTGCTCCCGCCACAATGGGATTTGCCGCGGCAAACAGAATTGACGCCAAAAGTCCCAGCGGGGGCTTTGGTTGTGGCCGTGCGCCAATTGGTCCTTTTTGCCAACCCGAGTGTGACGGGCTGGCGGCAAATTGGGCTTTGTGCGTTTCGGCCGTTTTTACCCACACGCAGCGAGCCTATTGCCTTGCAACAGGGGGACGCACTGCGCTTTTCTGCGGTCACTGAGGATGAAATGGCCCGCATTTCGGTGGATAATCCGGACGGGCTTGGCGGCGCACGTTGCGAGGTGCTCCGATGAGCGGCACCCTGACGATTGAGCGGGCAGGACCAAGCATGAGCGTGCAAGATTTGGGGCGACCAAACCATATCGCGCAGGGGCTTTCGGCGGGGGGCGCTGCGGACCGTCTTGCCTTGTTCGAGGCGACTGCGTTGTTAGGTTTGCCCGACGTGATCCCCGCGATCGAAATGGCGGGTATGGGCGGCGTGTTTAGCTGTGATGTGCCGATGCGCTTCGCTCTAACGGGTGCGCCAATGCGTGCGAGTATTGATGAGCGGCCCATTAGTTGGAACATGACGCATCTCCTTTTGCCCAATCAGCGTTTGACAATTGGCGGCGCGTTGCACGGCACATATGGCTATCTTACTCCTGCCGCAGGATTGGTTGCGCCCGAGTGGATGGGCAGTATTTCGACCCACCTTGTGGCAGGGGTTGGCGAGGCTTTGGCGGCAGGGGATATGCTTGCGTTGAAACAGGATACAGACATCGCCGCCCCCTCACAAAAACTCGTTCCAAGTGCGCGCTTTTCTGGAGGCGTCATACGCATGATCGCAGGGCCACAGACGGAATTCTTTAGCACCGAAACTCTGGCGCGCTTTCAATCGACCACATTTCTCCGAAGCGCACAGGCCAACCGGCAAGGCCTGAGATTGGAAACCTCGGAGCCGCCGTTTGCCAATATTGCACCCAAAGGCTTGGCGTCCGAATTTATCATGCCCGGGGATATCCAAATGACGGGGGATGGCGTGCCCTTTGTTTTATTATGTGAATGCCAAACGGTTGGCGGCTATCCGCGTATTGGCACGGTCGTTGCACAGGATTTGCCCCTTGTGGCACAGGCCTCGGCGGGAGCCAATTTGCGGTTCGAAATGGTCGCGTTGGAGGTTGCTGATGCAAGTGCCCCCAATGAGGCCGAGCAGTTGCGGGTGCTGCGAACCAAGGTGCAGCCTGCCCTGCGTGACCCGCATGATATCGCGGATTTACTCAGGTACCAATTGATCAGTGGCGTGACCGCTGGCGACGATCTGGAAAGGACGTAAAATGGCCAAGACAATCGATCTGAACGCGGACATGGGCGAGGGTTTCGGCCCATGGAAAATGGGCAATGACGCGGCCCTTCTGGATGTTGTCAGCTCCGCCAATATTGCCTGCGGTTTTCACGCAGGTGATGCGGATACAATGGCGCAAACGATGCAAGTGGCCCTTGAAAAGGGCGTCGGCATTGGCGCGCATCCAGGCTTTGCGGATTTGCAGGGTTTCGGGCGCCGTCGCATTGCTCTGTCGGACGCCGAACTTGCGCATATGGTCACCTATCAGTTGGGTGCAGCGGCTGCGATGGCACGCAGCGTTGGTGGGGAGGTTCGGCATTTAAAGCTGCATGGCGCCCTTGCGAATATGGCTTCGGAATCTGAGTCGATGGCGCGGGTTTGTTATGAGGCCGCTTTGAAAGTTCAGCCCGATATCATTCTGATGGTCTTGACCGCGACGGCGATGGAGGCTGTGGCAAAGGATTTGGGCTGTGCGTGGGCGGGCGAAATATTTGCGGATCGGGCCTATAACGATGACGCGACGTTGGTTACGCGTGGCACTCCGGGGGCGGTTATTACGGACCCTGACGTGGCGGCGGTGCGGATTGTTGCGATGCTTGAAGCAGGCGGAATTATCGCCCAAAGCGGTAAGGTTATCCCGTGTCAGATTGATACCATCTGCTTGCATGGTGACGGCGAAAGCGCGGTTCCTATGGCGCGTGGGCTGCGGGCGAAGCTGGAATTGTCTGGCTACAACATCCGCGCGTTTTAGCTCCGTGACCGATAGATAAAGACATGCCGTCGAGTGGGGGATTTCGCCTGTCTTGCGTTTGGGATAACGATGCCTAAAACTAGAAGGTTTTCTAGGCTTGAGAGGTTGAATTTAACAAAGTGAACTACCAAGTTTAGTTTGTAAGGACGCACTTCAGATTGATCCAAATAAAGATGTTAGATTTGCGGCTGCTGTGAGATTGATGAAGTGTTCGCCCCCCCGTTGCGATTGAATACATAAAAGGACAAGAAAAATGACACAAAAAACAACCGAAAACCGCCGTCTGGTACTCGCCCAAAGACCAAAAGGCGAACCAGATGCCAACACTTTGCGGCTTGAAACGGTTGCTATACCCGTGCCCGAGAAAGGGCAAATGTTGCTCCGAAATGAGTATTTGTCCCTAGACCCCTACATGCGTGGCCGCATGAGCGACGCGCCGTCCTATGCGGCCCCCGTTGAGGTGGATGCACCAATGATTGGCGGGACCGTTTCGCAGGTTGTTTCCTCGCACCTAGACGGGTTTGCCGAGGGCGACTGGGTTGTTGCGTTTGGCGGATGGCAGGACTACGCGCTGTCGGACGGAACCGGCATCATTAACATGGGCAAAAATCCGGAAAACCCATCGTGGGCGCTTGGCGTTTTGGGCATGCCCGGCCTCACGGCTTGGGCCGCGCTAAAGCATATCGGACAGCCTAAAGCGGGTGAAACGCTGGTGGTTGCGGGGGCAAGTGGGCCTGTGGGCGCCACCGTTGGGCAGATCGGTAAGATTTTGGGTCTGCGGGTCGTTGGGATCGCGGGTGGCGCTGATAAATGTAAACATGTTGTGGAAAATCTTGGGTTTGATGCCTGTATTGACTACAAAGCCGACGGTTTTGCCGAGACGTTGAAATCGGCTGTTCCAGAAGGCATCGACATTTATTTTGAGAACGTCGGCGGCGCTGTTTTCGATGCGGTTCTTCCTTTGCTGAACACTTTGGCGCGTATTCCACTCTGCGGGTTGATCTCGCAGTATAACGCCACATCTCTGCCTGATGGACCGGATCGGATGAACTATCTGATGGGGCAAATTTTGCGCAAACGTCTTACAATGCGCGGCTTTATCGTCTTTGATGATTTTGGCCAGTATTATCCCGAATTCGCCAGTGAAATGGGCGCATGGGTGCGCGAAGGGAAAATCAAGTATCGCGAAGAGATGATTGAAGGTCTGGAACAAGCTCCAGAGGCCTTTATCGGTCTTCTGAGGGGCGAAGCTTTCGGAAAACGGGTTATTCACCTCGGTAACTAAATCAAACGAAACAGGCCGCATTCATTATAAGAAGTGCGGCCTGTTTTGCCTGAAATTCTATGCGGGTTTAGGCGACGCCCAACTATAAAAGTGGTCCAACAATTGAGAGCGCATTGTTCCAGAGACGTTGCCACCATTTCCAGTTCTGGACCTCCTCGACTGTGACCAAGCGACACTCTTTTAGGTAGTCCTCTTGGCGTGCGCGCATTGCTTTGGTCATGCCGTGGTCTTGGAGGAGGATGTTATTCTCATAGTTGAGGTCAAAGCTGCGGCGATCCATATTCGCCGACCCAATGAAGGTGATTTCATCGTCAACGGTCATTGATTTGGTGTGCAGAAGTCCCGCTTCATATTCGTAAATCGTAACGCCAGCCGCCAACAGGTCTGCGTAATAGCTGCGACTCGATGCGCCGACGGCGAAATCATCGTTGCGGGCTGGAAAAATGATGGTCGTCTTGACACCACGGTTGCCCGCGGCACAAATCGCAGCCTGTAACGCGTCGACGGGCACGTAATAGGGCGTGGTGATGAAAAGTTCGCGCGTGGCCGAATAGATCAGGGTCACAAACATTTCCGGCATCGCGGAGGCTCGCGACGTGGGGCCCGAAGTAACCACTTGAGCGGGGAAACCTTCAGCATAGTCGGGATACGGGTGGCTCAAAACGCTTGTGATATCCTCTTGGTTGCTTTCCATCCAATCGCCGACAAACACGCGTTGGTTTTGGCGGACAATCGGCCCTTCAAAGCGCATAACGGCATCCACCCACGGCGCGAATTTTGCCTTCTGGACAAACTCTGGGTCGGCGCAATTTTGGCTGCCGCAATAGGTGATTTTATTATCGATAACGAGGATTTTTCGGTGATTTCGCAAGTCAATGCGACCGTCAAAAATGCGCGCGATTGGGTTGCCCACTTTAAGGGCGACGGCGGTATTTACGCCTGCTGCGGCCATCTCTTTCCAGAGGTCGGATTTCACCATGCTGCGCGATCCGATGTCGTCGACCATTGCGCGACAGGTCACGCCTCGGGCGGCGGCGCGTTTGAGGGCCTCCGCCATTTTGGTACCATTGCGATCGGGCACCCAGATGTAGAAAATGAGGTGAACGTGGTCTTGTGCGGCGTCCACATCGGCAACCATCGCGTCGATCGCCGCATTGGAGTTGTCCATAAGGCGCGCGGAATTTCCACCAACGGGCGAAAATCCACTGATCGATGTCCCGACATTAAAGAGCGGCAGATGCACGTCCTTAATTTTGGGTTGGGACATGGCAAGGCCGCCGCCCTCAGGGTCTGGGGCGCTTTCCAAGGTCGCTTTTACGTCCTTCATGCGCTTGAGGCGTTTGCGCCCGATGCTGGTTTCGCCCAGCATAATATAGGCGGCCACGCCGACAAACGGTATCGCAAGGACAGTCGCAATCCACGCAGCCCGCGCCGCAGGATCGCGGTTGGGACGCAGAAGAATTCGAACAACACATAGCGCGACAATGAGGAAACCAGAGAGAGCAATGAGCAAAAGGGCCACCTGTTGAGCTGGAAAAGGAAAAATATAAAAGAGGTCTTTCGATTAACATAGGGCAGGAACAGGCGAAGAAGAAAGGGCATTTTGGGCTTGATCCCAAATGAGAATATGCGCGAGGGGGGGCGCCGCCACACAGCAAGATTACCAGGCCCCTCAAGGCAGAGATCTAGAGCATAGAACCAAAGTTGGCAGCAGTGAACCTCTGGGGCGTGAAGTCTCCGACGGTGTTGAACCTTGACAAGGTCACTGTCGATAGACGAGCAATGAGCACAAATTGTACATTTCACGCCGCGGGAGGAGACGGAGTGTTTTTAGACTATTCACATAACTATCTGTTTGTCTTTGCCGCCGTGGCTGTGTCCCTTATGGCGAGTTTTACGGGGTTGGCGTTGACGCGTGGCGTCTCTCTTTTGCCTGAAAATCAGCGTAAACAGCGGATCGCGATGGCCTCGGTGGCCTTGGGCGGCGGTATTTGGGCCATGCATTTTGTGGCCATGCTTGGGCTGCAATTGCCGATCCTGTTTTACTACGATGCCCTGACAACCTTGATTTCAGCCCTCACGGCGATTCTTGTGGTCGGTATCGCTTTGTTAGTTATGCATTTTCGCAAACGAACACGTTTGAGCATTATCTTGGCGGGAACGATTGCCGGATTGGGGATTTCGGCGATGCATTACATCGGCATGTCGGGAATGCAGCTGTGTACGGCGGTTTATACTCCGTTTGGTGTCTTGCTCGCGGTCGCGTCGTCGGTGGTACTCGGCATTGGAACCTTTGCAATCGCTTACGGCGAACGCACGCATCGCAGTATCATTTTGGGAACGCTCACCTTTGGGATCGCCGTTTGTGCGGTGCATTTTCTGGCGATGGCTGGAACGAACTATCTGGAGGTGGATAATGTGGGGACGTTGGCGGCCCTCATCGACAACGAAACACTGGCCTTGATCGTCACGCTTATTGCGTTTTTTATCTGCGGTGGTTTTTTGTTGCTCGGGGTGACTTTTATTCCCGCTCCCACGGCAACACCCCCTTTGGTTGAGCAAGAAAAATCGGGCCACCCGACAACCTCAGTGCCTTATCAAAAAGATGGGCATGTTCAATTCATTCGTCCCTCTGAAATCGCGGGCCTTCGCGCCGAGGGCCATTATAGTATTATCTATACTGGGAGCGACAAACTGTTCTGCCCATGGTCGATCACCGAAGCGGAGAGCCGACTGCTTAAGGGAAGCTTTATTCGTTGCCATCGCAGCTACCTGATTAACCCTGAACACGTCACGAGTTTCGAGCGTAAAAAGGACTCAGGCGTTTGTTTGTTCGCGGGCAGCCTCGCCTTGGGGGCCGTCCCCGTGAGCCGCTCGCGGATGGCCGAAGTCCGAACGGCGTTTGGCCTCATCTAGATCGCAACTCGTGCAGCTTATTCGCATTTCGTGAATTTTTCGACCCAAGCGGTGCGTCAAATGCGTGGACCTCGCCGCTTTAGGCACAGACTTTCCCCAATCAGTTTAGACAATTAGGGAGGTCGACAATGATACCATCAGCATTTGAGTATCACCGCCCCGCCGATGTAAAATCAGCGGTCGGAATTTTACACGAACAAGGGGATGAGGCACGGGTTCTTGCAGGGGGGCACAGTTTGATCCCGATGATGAAGCTGCGGATGGCGGCCGTGACTCACCTTGTTGACCTGCAAGATATCGCCGAATTGAAGGCGATCAACATTGACGGCGGCAAAATTTCCATTGGGGCAATGGTCACGCAGCACTCCCTAATCGCAGACGCCGCGCTGGCCAAGGCTGCGCCCATTTTGCGCGAGGCTGCGCTGCAAATCGCCGACCCACAAGTGCGCTATTGCGGCACGATTGGCGGCAATGTGGCCAACGGCGATCCAGCGAATGACATGCCGGGCATCATGCAATGCTTGGACGCGACTTTTACGTTGGCGGGGCCAGACGGGACGCGCGAGGTGAAGGCCCGTGATTTTTACGAGGCCGCCTATGTGACAGCCTGCGAAGACGACGAAATCCTTGTTTTGATCAGCTTTGATCCAACAAGCGGCGGGTATGCCTACGAAAAGCAAAAGCGCAAAATCGGCGATTATGCGACGGCGGCCTGTGCGGTGCTTGTTTCAATGGATGGCGGAACCTGTACTGCGGCATCAATTGCGATGACCAATCTTTCCGACACTCCGATCTGGTCCGAGGCGGCGAGTGCTTCACTTGTTGGCACCAAATGCAGCACGGACGATATCAAAAACGCTGTCGCCAATGCGCTGGCCGATATTGACCCCACCGAAGATAATCGTGGCCCAGTTGCGTTTAAAATGCACGTGGCCTCCATTGTTATCACGCGCGCAATTACCCGCGCAATCGCGGCTGCGTAGGAGAAAAAACATGAGCAAAATGCACTTAAAACTCACCGTCAATGGCAAGGCAGAAGAACTGCTGGTTGAGCCACGCGAACTCCTTATCCATGTATTGCGGGAAAAACTGAACGTCACCGGCCCCCATATTGGATGTGAAACCTCGCATTGCGGCGCCTGTACCGTTGAATTGGATGGTAAATCCGTCAAGTCCTGCACGGTTTTTGCGGCCCAAGCCAATGGTGCCGAGGTTACAACAATCGAGGGCCTTTCGCCGCTTGGTGAAATGAACGTTCTGCAAAACGCCTTTCGGGAGCACCACGGACTTCAGTGCGGTTTTTGCACTCCCGGTATGATTACCCGTGCGCACCGCTTGCTTCAGGAAAACCCGACGCCGACCGAAGAAGACGTACGTTTCGGCATGGCGGGCAACCTGTGCCGCTGTACCGGATATCAAAATATCGTCAAATCAATCATGGCCGCAGCCTCAGAAATGAACGCAGCCAAGGAGGCGGCAGAATGAATGATCAAACCCCCACAAGCGTAGAGCGCGCCACGAAACTCAAAGGTCTTGGCCATTCCCGCAAACGCGTCGAAGACGTGCGATTTACCCAAGGCAAAGGCAATTATGTCGACGACATCAAGATGCCCGGAATGCTGTTTGGCGATTTTGTGCGCTCGCCCTATGCGCATGCGAAGATCAAGTCGATCAACATCGAAGCCGCAATGGCGCTTCCAGGTGTGATTGCTGTTTTGACGGCCAAAGATTTGGAGCCGTTAGGTTTACATTGGATGCCGACACTGGCCGGTGACAAGCAGATGGTTCTGGCCGATGGCAAGGTTCTGTTTCAGGGGCAAGAAGTTGCTTTCGTGGTCGCAGAAGACCGCTACATCAACGCCGACGCCATCGATTTGGTTGAGGTCGAGTATGAAGAGCTGCCTGTTGTCACGGACCCATTTAAGGCGCTCTTGCCTGATGCGCCTGTGCTGCGCGAAGATCTTGCCGGCCAGACAAGTGGGGCGCATGGTGCGCGTAAACACCACAACCATATCTTCCTGTGGGAAGTTGGTGACGAGGCGGCGACAGACGAGGTTATGGCCGATGCTGACGTCGTCGCCGAAGAAACCGTGTATTATCATCGCACGCATCCCTGCCCATTGGAAACATGCGGTTGTGTCGCGTCGATGGACAAGGTTAACGGCAAACTCACCCTGTGGGGCACCTTCCAAGCGCCTCATGTGGTGCGGACGGTAGCGTCGCTTCTGTCTGGGATCGAAGAGCACAACATCCGCGTAGTTTCCCCCGATATTGGCGGTGGTTTTGGCAATAAAGTTGGGGTTTACCCTGGGTATATTTGCTCCATCGTGGCCTCGATTGTTACAGGGCGACCTGTGAAATGGATCGAAGACCGGATGGACAATCTGATGGCCACCGCCTTCGCGCGTGACTATTGGATGAAAGGCAAAATTAGCGCCACCAAAGACGGCAAAATCACAGGCCTTCATTGCCAAGTAACCGCCGATCACGGTGCTTTTGACGCCTGCGCCGATCCGACCAAATTCCCAGCGGGCTTCATGAGTATTTGCACGGGATCCTATGATATTCCTGTGGCTTACCTCGGCGTTGATGGTGTTTATACCAACAAAGCACCGGGCGGCGTTTCGTATCGTTGTTCCTTCCGCGTTACGGAGGCGGCCTATTTTATTGAGAGGATGATCGAAGTCCTCGCGATTAAGTTGGGCATGGATGCCGCCGAATTGCGTGCCAAGAATTTCATCAAGAAAGATCAGTTCCCGTATCAATCCGCCCTTGGGTGGGAATACGACTCGGGCGACTATCACACGGCTTGGGAAAAGGCGCTCAAAGCTGTCGATTATGACGCTTTGCGCGTTGAGCAAGCCGAGCGTGTCGAAGCGTTTAAGCGCGGCGAAACGCGGAAACTTCTGGGCATTGGCCTGAGCCACTTTACCGAGATTGTGGGAGCGGGACCGGTGAAAAACTGTGACATCCTTGGAATGGGTATGTTTGACAGTTGCGAAATTCGCATTCACCCAACAGGGTCCGCAATTGCGCGTTTGGGAACGATTTCCCAAGGGCAGGGCCATGCCACAACCTTCGCTCAAATTCTAGCGAGCGAGATTGGCATTTCTGCCGACAGCATCACGATTGAGGAAGGCGATACAGATACGGCTCCTTACGGACTTGGAACCTATGGATCGCGTTCAACTCCTGTTGCGGGCGCTGCGGCGGCCATGGCGGGTCGCAAAATTCGAGCCAAAGCACAGATGATCGCGGCTTATCTGTTGGAGGTTCACGACGGCGATTTGGAATGGGACGTTGATCGTTTCATCGTCAAAGGCGCTCCTGAGCAGTTCAAAACCATGACGGAAATCGCCTATGCTTCCTATAATCAGGCGATCCCAGGGCTTGAGCCAGGATTGGAGGCGGTCAGCTATTATGACCCGCCCAACATGACCTATCCGTTTGGGGCGTATATCTGTGTTATGGAAATCGACGTCGACACGGGCACGCATGAAGTGCGCAGATTCTATGCGTTGGATGATTGCGGAACCCGTATCAACCCGATGATTATCGAAGGCCAAGTGCATGGCGGAGCAACCGAAGCCTATGCCATCGCGATGGGCCAAGAGCTTGCCTATGACGAAATCGGCAATGTCAAAACTGGCACGTTGATGGACTTCTTCCTACCGACCTCATGGGAAACACCAACCTATGAAACCGACTTCACCGAAACCCCAAGCCCGCATCACCCGATCGGTGCAAAAGGTGTTGGTGAAAGTCCAAATGTGGGTGGCGTTCCAGCGTTTTCAAACGCGGTCCATGATGCTTTCCGGCCCTTTGGCTTGAAACAGTCGCACATGCCGCACGATCAATGGCGCATTTGGAAAATCGCCAATGATCTTGGCTTGCACAGCTAGAAAAGGAGTGTCGGGCGACTGCGCGTCGCCCGACGAACCGATTATGTCAGATTGGACAACACTCAAATTGCAGCTTGCAGAGCAGGGGTACATTGCGTCCTCTGATCTAGCTATGGCGTTGCATATATCGCTAAAACTTGGCCGCCCTTTGTTGCTTGAAGGCGCTGCGGGCGTTGGGAAAACCGAAGTCGCGCGCACATTGGCTGCGGCCTTGGACACAAAGCTAATTCGGTTGCAATGTTATGAGGGGCTGGATGCGGGCCACGCAATTTATGAATGGAATTACCAGCGGCAATTGCTCGCAATCCGTGCGGCAGCCGAGGACGGAAAAACAGGAGCGATCGTCGAAGAGAGGATCTTCTCGGAGGAATTCCTTCTGGAGCGTCCATTGTTGCAAGCCATTCGTCAGGAAACGTCGCCCGTTTTACTGATCGACGAAATCGACCGTGCCGACCAAGAATTCGAAGCGTATTTGATGGAAGTTCTGTCTGATTTTCAAATATCTGTGCCGGAGCTTGGCACGCTGACCGCTAAATCGCGGCCTCACGTAATCCTGACATCCAATGGCACACGCGATCTGTCTGATGCGCTGCGGCGGCGCTGTATCTACGCCTATGTTGAGTATCCAGATCGCGCAACCGAACTGGCAATTCTGGCGGCGCGGTGCCCCGATATTGATGGTAAGCTTGCGGCGCAAATTGTTGGATTTGTGCAAGCTTTACGAAAAGAAGAGCTGGAAAAGACCCCCGGCGTCGCGGAAATGTTGGATTTTGCTGCTGCACTGACCGGATTGGGGATCAATGATCTCAATGAGAATCCGCAGATTTTACGCGCGACATTGGTGACATTGCTCAAAACGCAAAGTGACCGCGCGAATATTCCCATCGAAGTGGCCCAACGTCTCGCGGGGAAAGCGGCATGACCAAAGTCACGCGTTTTTCAGGCCGCGATCCAGGTGCAACCGCCCGCGTTCTCGGGTTTGTAGCCCATTTGCGAGAACATGGATTTGCCTTGGGCGTTTCGGAAACGCAAACGGCCATCGAGGCGCTTACGCATATCAAAGCGGTTGATATGACGGAGGTGTTTCTGGCGCTCAAATCGGTCTGCGCGGCTTGCGAAGATGACGCAAAACGCTTTCAGATGCTGTTTGACGCCTACTGGCGCAACGAAGGGCGTATCCGCAGCAAAGTGGTGAAAAGTCCGAATGAAAATGTCGCCAAACACACGCGGACCAATCAGGAAGATACTGGCCAACAAAGCGCCGGAGCGGGCCAAATCGACAGTCCAGACACGGGGCAGGGCGAGGGCGATGCCGCATCCGATGGCGAAGGCCGCCTTGTTGCGAGTGGCGTTCAGAACATGATGAAAAAAGACATGCGCGAGTTGGTTTCGCCCCAAGATATACAGGACGCGGCATTAGTGGCCCGGCGGATGGCGGACGCGATGCGCGACCGCCGGTCTCGGCGTCGCGTGGCCGCGTGCAAAGGCGCTCAGCTCGACTTTCGCAAAGTGGTCCGGCAAAGCCTGTCAACTGGTGGCGAGCCTATCCGCTTGCCGCGCCGCCGCCGCCCCGAACGCCCCGTTCAAATCACCGCTCTTTGTGATGTCTCTGGCTCAATGACGGTTTATTCTCGTGTTTTCCTATCCTTTTTGGCGGGTCTGATCCGCACGGATTCGACGGCTGACGCCTATCTGTTTCACACCCGCCTCGCGCGGATCACGGGGGCATTGCGCGACGATGATCCGTTGCGCGCGCTTAACCGATTGACGCTGCTGGCCGATGGGTTTGGCGGCGGGTCCAAGATTGGGACGAACCTTGATTTGTTCGCGCGCACCTATGCGCGGCGGTTCGTTTCGGGCCGCAGCGTGGTGATCATTCTTTCGGATGGATACGACACCGACCCGCCCGCCGCCCTTGCGCAGGCCCTGAAGGATATCAAGAAACGCGGATGCAAGATTATTTGGCTTAACCCCCTGAAGGGGTGGAAAGATTACGCGCCTGTTGCCGCAGGAATGGCGGCCGCCTTACCGTATTTGGATATGTTTGCGGCGGCAAATACGCTTGAGAGTTTGGCGAAATTAGAGGGGGAACTGGCATGGGTATAAGCAGTCATTCATTCGAAAACCGCGCGTCAGATTTGCGCGCGCAGGGGCAGCCTTTTGCCATTGCCACGGTCGTGCGCACCGTCAACGCAACATCGGCCAAACCCGGATCCAAGGCGATTATCTTGGCTGACGGCACCATCACCGAAGGTTGGGTCGGGGGCGGTTGTATTCGCTCCGCCGTTAGGAATGCCGCGAAGGCCGCGTTGTCGAAGGGCTGCACGCAGTTTATCTCGTTGCGACCCGAAGAAATCCTTGCGGCAGAAGGTTTGAGCGCGGGCGAAACGCGCGAAGGCGTTCAATTTGCCCGCAATGGCTGCCCGTCCAAAGGGTCGATGGACATTTTTGTGGAACCCGTTTTGCCGCAACCCGAGTTGATTGTTTTTGGTGAAGGTCCGGTGGCAAAAGAGCTCGTTGTCCTTGCGGAGCGGTTCGATTTTTCGGTGTCGCATTCTGTGGACGGAAAACATGATTTTGACGCGCCCACTTCGGGGCTGCAATATGTTGTCATTGCAACGCAAGGCAATGGTGACGAGGCCGCGCTGCGTGCTACAATCAAAGCTGCGCCAAAATTTGCGGCCTTTGTTGGGAGCCGCCGCAAATTTGAAACCCTTGTTACCCGCCTTATCGCGTCGGGCGTGTCACAGGTGGCTTTGGATCAAATTAAGTCGCCTGCGGGTCTCAATATTGGAGCGATCACGCCAGATGAAATCGCCCTTTCGATCCTGTCTGAAGTTGTGCTTAAACGCCGCGAATTGCAGCGTGCAAAAGGAGACCCCGATGACGTCAATTGTTGAACCACTGATTTTGGAAATAGAGCCCAAAATCGTCGAAACGCGCCTCGTAACAACGCTCTTTAGGCGCATTTTTCCCAACCTAACACCCTCACAGACCGAGCTTCTTGCCGGTATCAAATTTCCCTGCTGCTAAAGGAATACTCCCTTGGAATTAAACGACGAAATCCTTATCAACGCTCCTGTATCCGTTGTCTATGCTGCCCTGAACGATCCTAAAATCCTTGAAGAGTGCATCCCAGGATGCGAGGAACTCATCAAGCATTCGGACACCGAGCTTGAAGCCAAAGTTGTGTTGAAAGTAGGGCCCGTCAAAGCGCGATTTTTAGGCAATGTAGTTTTGGACACTTCGGGCGCACCGCATCAGTTTTCGCTTACGGGCAACGGCAACGGCGGGGTCGCGGGCTTTGCCAAGGGCGGTGCCGATGTCATCCTTGAGGCAGATGGCGAGAATACCCTTCTGAAATATACGGCCAAAGCGGACATCGGTGGAAAAATCGCTCAATTGGGCAGCCGTCTTATGACCAGTACAGCCAAGAAACTGGCGGGGAAATTCTTTACGCGCTTTGCGGAGATTGTGGACGAGAAACAAGCGGTTTAAGCAACCCATCACCAAATACCCCGCCGGATGTGTTTAGTTCGCCGATAAACCCGCGTTGGTGTTGAGGAGGAAAAGATTGAAAATCGGGGTGCTGGCGGCCCCGATACTACGTGCTTTTTCTCCGACATGACCTTGCACAATTTGCGGGGGGATCAAGCCACGCGTGTCTTGGTTCACGAGATAGCGTTGTACACGTTCAACGAGTTCGGTGCGGACATCTTCGGGGAAGGAGCCGTCAATCAAAATGGCTTCAAAATCGATCACCGAACACACCGAAAGGGCGGCCTTGGCGAGTTCTTGGGCGGTTTCCCCAATCCATGGGTCGACGTAACGTGTGAGGGTAGACCAATCTTGGGGATGGCGCCACAAAACCTCTGGGTTGAGACCGGCTTCAATGAGGCGCCCTTCGAGTAAATGCAGAGACGCGACGTCGACAAGTTGGCGGCTTTCGCCGAGGGGACCTGTACTGCGAAGAGATCCCAGCGCACCTGCGTTCCCCTGATTTCCTTCAAAAACCGTGTTGTTCAATACAATGCCGCCACCGGCAAATGAACCGATAAAAAAATGCGCGTAATCGCGAAATTCATTTCCGCGGCCAAAAAGGTGCTCCGCACGACAGGCGGCTGTAGCGTCGTTAACAATCGACACGGGGAGGTCACTAAATCGGGTAACGTCTTGGGCGATATTGATGTGCTGCCAAGCCTGAAATTCCTCCGAGGGCGCCCCCACCAAATCATGCCACTTCCACAGCTCAAATGGTGCTGCAATTCCAATTCCACAGAGGCGACGGCGGTCGTCCTCGGACATTCTGGATGCAATCGTATCAAGCCCCTCTTGGAGGAACTCAAAGACCGTGTCGGGTATCGGGTAGGAGTATGTTTTGTTGAGCTCGTGGCGGATAACACCCATAAAATCAATCAACACCAAATCCGCGCTGCGCCGACCGATTTTCAGGCCAAACGAGAACACGCCATCTGGATTTAAGGCCATAGGCATGGAGGGTTTGCCCACCTTGCCGCGAATTGGGTCACCACGTCGCAAGAGGCCGTCTTTTTCGAGCTTTCGCAGGATCACGGATACCGTTTGCGGGGAAAGACCAGAGTGGCGAGCAAGATCAATGCCCGGCATCGCGCCGTGACGTTGAAGCATGGAGAGCAATAGGCGTTCGTTATGATTACGAACCCCGCTCTGATTCACGCCGCCACTTAAGCCTCTGATTTTGCTCCCGTCCATACCGTTGACCATAGCGCGCTCCTTTCTAGGAAGGAAGATGGCATTCTTTCATTAATAAATAAAGTTTATTTATTTATTGACAGCTTTGGGGGAATCAGGCTTCCTTAAGGGGAACTTGCGAATTCAAACGGCGCAGTTTTGGAGAGGGAGGAGCCCACTTCATTGATAAATCCGTTGATCTTTTTGGGAGGAAGACCATGAAAAAACTATTGATGTGTACAGCACTTACCGTCGCTGCAACCGCTGGCGGCGCTTATGCGCAAGACGTAAGCGCTTGCTTGATTACCAAAACCGACACGAACCCGTTTTTCGTGAAAATGCGTGAAGGTGCCGAAGCAAAAGCTGCCGAATTGGGCATGACTCTTAAGTCGTACGCAGGTCGTGTTGATGGCGATCACGAGAGCCAAGTTGCGGCGATCGAAACATGTATTGCTGACGGTGCCAAAGGCATCCTCATTACGGCTTCCGACACGTCTTCTATTGTAACTGCAGTGACGCAAGCGCGGGACGCGGGCCTTGTTGTGATTGCTCTGGATACACCGCTTGAGCCGATTGATGCGGCGGACGCTACTTTTGCGACCGACAATTTTCTGGCCGGTGAGTTGATTGGCAAATGGGCCGCGGCCAAGCTTGGCGCAGAGGCGGCAAACGCTAAAATCGGAATGTTGGACCTTGCTGTAAGCCAGCCTTCAGTTGGCGTGTTGCGCGACCAAGGTTTCCTTCAAGGCTTTGGTATTGATTTGGGCGACCCAAACAAATGGGGCGATGAAACCGACCCACGCATTATTGGCAATGACGTCACTGCGGGCAACGAAGAGGGTGGCCGCAAAGCCATGGAAAACCTTCTCGCAAAAGACCCAATGATCAATGTGGTTTACACAATCAACGAACCCGCTGCCGCAGGTGCCTATGAGGCGCTCAAGGCCTTTGGTCGCGAAAATGATGTCTTGATCGTTTCTGTCGATGGCGGCTGCCCTGGTGTGGCCAATGTAGCAGATGGCGTGATCGGTGCGACGTCGCAACAGTATCCATTGCGCATGGCGGCTTTGGGTGTTGAAGCCATCAACAACTGGGCCAAAGACGGAACAAAGCCAGCTATGACACCAGGTAAGGACTTCTATGACACGGGTGTTGCTTTGGTAACGGATCAGGCCGTCGAGGGTGTTGAGTCAATCGATACGGTTGCAGGCAAAGACCTCTGCTGGGGTTGATCTTTAGACCATAAAACCTTCAGTCTGTGAAAGGGGCGTGCCAAGGCCCGCCCCTTTTTGTGCTACATTTGGCAGAGAGGCTTCCCATGCCCCCCCTATCCAACGAACCGAAAACCACTGTCGCCGGTCCTGATACTGTTGCGTCGTTTTCCCAAGACCACACGTCCCCGATGCGCCGCATTCAACATGCGCTGCATGAAACGCCGTCTTTGGTTCCCATGGTGGTCTTGGTGGCCTCCCTTGCGATTTTCGGCATTTTACTGGGATCAAAGTTCTTTTCACCCTTCGCACTGACGTTGATTTTACAACAGGTCACAATCGTTGGTATTGTGGGCGCGGCCCAATCTCTGGTCATTTTGACGGCGGGCATCGACCTTTCCGTCGGGGCGATCATGGTGCTCAGCTCGGTCGTGATGGGGCAATTTACCTTCCGCTATGGGATGCCTGTTGAACTCGCCATTGTGCTCGGCCTTGCTGTGGGAACGGCTGTCGGGTTCATAAATGGCTGGCTTGTGGCGTATATTAAATTGCCGCCGTTCATCGTGACTTTGGGCATGTGGCAAATCGCTTTGGCGACGAATTTCCTTTATTCGGCCAATGAAACTATTCGCAGCCAAGACATCTCCGAGAACGCACCATTGCTGCATCTGTTCGGGGAAAAGCTGGAAATTGGCGGCGCGGTCTTTACCTTCGGGACCATGTTCATGGTTCTGCTGGTTCTTTTCCTCTCCTATGTCCTGCGCCAAACCGCGTGGGGACGGCATGTTTATGCTGTCGGGGATGATCCGGACGCGGCTGAGCTTTCTGGCGTCAATGTTAAGCGCACATTGATCTCGGTTTATATGTTGTCTGGGCTAATTTGCGCCTTCGCCGGATGGGCGATGATCGGGCGGATCGGGTCTGTGTCTCCGACCTCAGGGCAATTGGCAAATATCGAAAGTATCACAGCGGTTGTGATTGGCGGCATCTCGCTCTTTGGCGGGCGCGGCTCGGTTGTGGGTATGTTGTTTGGCGCGTTGATCGTGGGGGTCTTTAGTATGGGGCTGCGCCTGTTGGGAGCCGACGCACAATGGACATATCTGCTGATTGGCGTCCTCATCATTAGTGCTGTGGCCGTCGACCAGTGGATTAGAAAGGTATCAGTCTGATGGAACCCATTTTATACGCCCGCAATCTGGTGAAACGCTATGGCCGCGTCACGGCGCTCGATAACTGTGACTTTGATCTCATGCCAGGCGAAATTCTGGCGGTAATTGGCGACAATGGTGCTGGAAAATCCACCCTTATCAAGGCCATTTCTGGCGCGGTGCAACCCGACGGAGGCGAGATTTTTCTCGAAGGCAAAAAGATCGGTTTTGCCTCCCCGATTGAGGCGCGCAAGGAAGGGATTGAGACGGTATATCAAACCCTTGCCATGTCGCCAGCTTTGTCGATTGCGGATAATATGTTTATGGGGCGCGAACTCCTCAAGAAGGGGTTCCGCGGCAAATTCCTGCGCCAATTGGATCGCCCTGCCATGGAAAAAGCGGCGCGCGAAAAACTCACAGAACTTGGCCTTATGACCATCCAAAACATTAACCAAGCCGTGGAAACCCTTTCTGGCGGGCAACGCCAAGGGGTGGCCGTGGCGCGGGCCGCGGCGTTTGGCTCCAAGGTTATCATTCTGGACGAGCCAACTGCGGCGCTTGGAGTCAAGGAAAGCCGTAAGGTTCTTGAGATGATCCAAGACGTAAAATCGCGCGGGATACCGATTATTCTCATCAGTCACAACATGCCGCATGTGTTTGAAGTCGCGGATCGCATCCACGTGCATCGGTTGGGCAAACGTCTGTGTGTTATTGATCCCAAAGACTATACAATGTCGGATGCCGTGGCCTTTATGACCGGCGCAAAAGACGCACCGGAAGGTTCTGAATGAGGGACCTAGACGCGATTTGCACCACACTCCTCGCCGCTCCACGCAAGGGGCGGCGACGCCTTGTAGCGCTCGCGGGGGCACCCGCCAGCGGGAAATCCACCCTCGCGCAGGATTTGGCCGATCGGATGACGGCGGCGGGGTGTGACACGCGGGTTTTGCCTATGGACGGGTTTCATCTGGGCAACACGCAATTACACGCGCAGGGAAATTTTGCCCAGAAAGGCGCACCGCAAACCTTTGATGTCAGGGGGTTTCTGATGTTAGTCGCGCGGATTCAGACCGAGGATGAGGTTTTCTACCCGATTTTTGATCGCACGCTAGATGCCGCTATTGCCGCAGAAGGGCGCGTCGATAAGGTTTGTGACACAGTGATCGTCGAAGGGAATTATCTTTTGTTTGATGCCCAAGACTGGCGGGACTTGGTGGCCTTTTGGGACATCTCTCTTCGGCTGAAGGTGTCACGGGATATCTTGCAGCAACGCCTCCTAGAGCGCTGGTTAGGGCAGGGCCTGTCGCCCGCGGCGGCCCTCATAAGGGCACAGGGCAATGATCTGGTGAACGCGGACCTCATCGCCAAACTCCCGTTGAAAGCGGACATCCTTTTGGACTAAACGAAGGCGAAATCGCCCGCGTCGAGTTGCCCCGGTAAAACATCATCCAGTCGAATGGCCACGTTCGAGAAGGATATGATCGTGTCCGCTCCTGCGGTGGTGAATGTCAGATCGGAATAGTTGTTTGCGCCCGAGCAAATCTCAATCCTGTCCACATTCACCACAAAATCGTCCACAAAGTCGCTTCCCGATCCTGTGCCAAAAACAAATGTATCCGCGCCAACACCGCCATTTAGGAAATCGTTTCCTGTGCCACCAGCGAGGCGATCTTGGCCGTATTGACCATAGAGCCTGTCGACACCCTCTCGGCCATAGAGCGTGTCATTGCCGTTGCGCCCAAGAAGCAAATTCGCACCCGCATTTCCGATCAGAAGGTCGTTGTGGTTGGAGCCGCCAATGTTTTCGATGGAGAAGTAAGTGTCGCCTGCGGCCTCCCCTGTATTGGACCACGTAATTTGCAAATCGACGCGTAGGCCACTCGCCGCATTAATGTAGTTTGCGCGATCAATACCCAATCCGCCATAGAGCCTGTCGGCTCCCGTACCGCCGTCGAGGTAGTCGTTGCCGTTGCCCCCAATGAGCGTGTCATTGCCGCCACGTCCCAAGAGCGAGTCATTTCCATTCACGCCCCAAAGCGTGTTGGTATTCCCATCGCCAGCCAACACATCGTTGAACCCAGAGCCGACCATATTTTCGATAGAATGATACGTGTCGCCAGCTGCAGCCCCCGTATTGGTGCCCGTTAAAACGAGATCGGCGCGCACACCGCTTGTGGCGTAGTAATACTGCGCTTGATCCAAGCCGGTGCCGCCATATAGGGCGTCCGCCCCATTTCCCCCCTCAAGCCGATCATCGCCTTGGTTTCCAACAAGAGCGTCGTCGCCGTCGCGTCCGAAAATGACGTCGTTTCCGAAGCGACCTACAAGCGTGTTTGCACCAGTATCGCCAATGAGGCGGTCGTCGAAACTGGATCCCGAGAGGTTTTCAATCGAAAAATATGTGTCCCCTGCAGCATCCCCAAGGGTCCCCCCCGTTTCGAGAAAGGCCCACACAGCGCTTGTGGCATAGGTGTATTGCGCAACATCTGTTCCGGTCCCGCCATATAATGCGTCGTTTCCTTCGCCGCCCTCCAGATGGTCGTTACCCGCTTGGCCATAGAGTGTGTCGTTACCGCCTCGGCCATAAAGACCATCGTTTCCCGCGCGCCCAAGGAGGGAATTTCCGCGCGCATCTCCGAGTAAAATGTCATTGTGGATAGATCCGCCAAGGCCCTCAACGGAGATATATGTATCTCCTGCGGCCTCACCCGTATTTGCGCTGGAATATTGCAAGTCTGCGCGAAGGCCAGTTGTCGCGGTCAAGTATTCTGCACGGTCAAATCCGTTCCCGCCATTGAGGTAATCCGCCCCAAGCCCGCCAATGAGATAGTCGTTGCCGCCCCCCGCGTTGATGAAGTCATTGCCGCCGCGCCCGTCGATTGTATTGCCGAAATTCCCTTGAGCGTAAAACACGTTCTGAGCGGAGGTGCCGATACTTCCCGCAGCACCGGATACGTTGACAGCCTCAAAACGCGCAACCGAAGCTTGGGCCACGCCGTCATAGGTTATGACGCCATCTTCCAAGTTGATAACATGCCCCGACGACTGTGAAACAACGTGGAAATAGAACGTGTCGTTCCCTTGTCCGCCGTCATAAGTGTTCCAGAGGCCGTCGATGGTCTCGGCTGTCATCTCCACGGAATCATTTCCGCGCCCAAGGTGAATTTGATGGGCCGTTGTCGCGGTATCCCCTAACTCGACATGGTCATTGCCATCGCCCGTATAGGCATTCTCAACGCCCGAAACGGTTATGGCGACGCCGTCAATCACCCCTGTGCCTGTGGCGAAATTGAGGGTTACCCCGGTTGTGACCGCAGCGGCATTGATCCAGTCGGCGCCGCCATTTGTGTCGTCAAAGGCGACACGGTGGTTGCTTATGCCTGCATAATCGGAAAACGCATCGGTAAAGATATAGCGGTCATCGGCGGAAATCTCTGATCCGGTGGTGGTCAGCACAATGTCCGAAACAGTTAGAATGTCGCCTGGCCCAACGTCCGCAATCCGCACAGTCCAAGTGCCGTCGCTCCGTTCGCCGCGAAAAGCTTGGCTTTCGAACGTATAAGCGCCGTCAAAAACGGCACCTCCCGCTTGGTTCGCGATTAACAGGTGCTCTTCTCCCTCCGGCGAGGTTAGATAAATCATCATGTCACCCAGAAACGTTGTCGAGAACGTCAGCGTGACGGCGACCCGTTCCACCAAAATAGCTTCCCCGCCTTGGAGTTCGAAACTGGTGCCGGTGGCATTCTCGTCAGGGATCGTGGCCGCGACGGCAACGCTTGCCAAACTCCCCCGCGCATTGAGGCTTGTTTGTGCGGCTCCCATAGTGAGCCATGATTCAGCCAACCGTACCGCCGCATGCGCATCGATAAGGCCGTATCCGTAATCATTGCTGTAGTGCAGACCGCCGCCATTCCAATTCTCGGCGGCGTTAAAGTGCCACGGTGTGCGTTCGGAACCTGCAAACGTGGCGTTGTCGACAACACTGCCGACGTGCCGCCCCGTATAGGCCAAAATTGTCTGGACATCGCGCCAGCCAAGACCTTCCTCGGCATCATACATGAGGGTAACAACGCCCGCGACCATTGGTGCCGCAGCCGAAGTGCCGTTAAACGTGCTCATGTAGTTTGTGGTGGTATAGCCTTCGTTATCGGTGCGATCCGTGGTGACAACTTGGCCCGAGCTGCCAAAACCAGAAATCAGATTGGCAGCACCGTAGGACGAATAACTGGAGATAAAACCGTCCTGATCAACGGCGGCGACGACGACTTGCTGGGTGTTGTTGGTCCAAAGGTCAGAATTGACATCATAATGGGCCCCACGCGAATTGCCCGCAGATTTTACAATGGTTGTTCCAAGCCCGCCGCGTCCCGTTGAAACGGCAAGGCTGATCGACGCGTCAATCTCGGTGAATCGCGTCGCATCGTAGCCTATGCCGAATTCAGAGCTGGTGTCGTTTGCGATGCCTTGGCTGATATTCACCACATCAGCTCCACCCGTCGCGGCACTCGCGATTGAGTCGCGGACATTTTGCAACCAAGCGTCGCCAATGAAGTTTTCAATCCGATACCCAACCAGCGTAGATTCATAGGCGATACCTGTTGTGCCGATATCGTTATTTCCAACCGCGCCAATGATACCCATGACCGCAGTGCCATGCGAATTGCTTGCGATGCCAAAGGGGTTGTCATCATCATCGGTGAAATTATAGTCGAGAAGGGTGGCGTAATTGGCCGCCAAATCCTCGTGGGTATAGTCAAATCCGTTGTCGATGACGAATACGTTGATACCTGCGCCCGTATAGTCGTCCCAAAGGGACTCAATCCCATTGGCTCCAACTATATTTAGATCAAACAGCCCAGACCCCGAATTGCGAAGATGCCATTGTTGGCTCAGCATTGGGTCATTTACAATTGGATGGGGCATTCGGAAATCCTTGTTTGGTAAAATTTAAAACTCAAACGGCGACCGGCAGAGGGGTATCGACGTTTCGGTTTTTCGTCCTCGTTAAAATACAGTGGTTTCTTGTGCCACGACGACAGGTCCGAGGCAGTCGGTTACGACGGCGTAAAATCCGCTTACAACGACGTGCGTTCCAATCGGAATTTCTGGCGAAATATACGAAATGGCGATGAGCGTTCCGTCTTTGGTATTGATTTGCGGGCAGTCAACGCCATTGGCCCGCGTAATAAGGGAGCCGGAAACCGTCACCTGTTCACGGCCATTATTCTGTGCGGTTATATTCTCACCCGATGCATGGCGGACAAAGAGGCTTGCACTCAATACCACCAAAACAAGGCAGAGAATGGATGATGTTTTCCTAATCATCTGATAGTTCCGCCCATTTCATTTATTAACAATGTGTTAACATGTAGGCTGAGAGGGCGGTTTAATCCATATTGTTTTGACCAACGCGCTTTCTAAGTAATTAAAATTTTTTGTTCTTGCTCAGACGGCAGTTGGTATTGGGAATTTTTCTTCCGCTTGAAATAGCAATTTTTTGCTGAAGGTTAGGGCTGATATCCAATTTCTTCGGGCTGATATCCGATAACAATGGCACGTGATGTTGGGAAAGCATCTGCTCTAATAGTTTGAAAGGTAAGGGTAATTTGCCGTTTTTGCAACCGCTTCGGCAGGCGCTTCATTTCGAGAAATTGAGTGGATTGCTCCTAGTGGTTAGGCTAGACTGGTTTCAGTCAACGTATGCTGAGGAAACCCCTCAGTGAACAAGATACCAAGGTCATCAAAATTCTGAAGGGAATTAACATGCTCAAACTTACGAAAATTTCAGTCGTGCCACTTCTATTCTTGGCCACCGCATGTACGAATACAGGGGCGGGTTATACGCCGATCATCGACGGGCCAGTGAGCGCAAACTACAACTACGATCTCTCGCAATGTCAAAACCTCGCGGCCTCCCAGCCACTTGTTGACGAAGGTACTATCGGTACTGTCGCAACAGCTGCTGCCGTTGGTGGCGCCGCATCCGCGATTTCAAAAGGGAGCACGTACCAATCTGGCCGTGGTGTCGCAATCGGAGCGCTCGTTGGCGCCACTGGGAGTGCACTCCAGAACAACTCTAACCGCGAAGTCTTGGTTAGAAACTGTATGCGAGGCCGCGGCTATAATGTCGTAGGTTGATCGATCTAAGCTGTGCGTCGCAGGGCTTAAAAACGAAACGTTTCTAAAGACGTCCTTATCGCCGCTGCCTAGAAATAGGTGGCGGCGAACTAGTGTGAGGGGCCGTTGAAAACCCAGCGCCTGCTCAAAATATATGTGAAACCCGCGACCAAAAGAGTGGCCAAAGCGAGGGCGCTCGACGGGGGCATAAGATTGAGCCCGACAAGACTCGCCAAGATCAATTCATTCAGCAAAAACCCGAGCGCCGACGTTGTTAAGAAACGAGGTGCCGTCTTGCCCAAGGGGAGGTTGTGATTGTTAAAGGTGAAGCTGTGGTGGCCCCAAAAACTCACAATAAGCGCGGTAATATAGGCGAGGAAATTTGCGACCAAAGGGTTCAATCCAAACCGAATCCACAGGATGCCAACCGTGATATGAACCAAGGTTGCCAAGCCGCCAACAAGTCCGAATTTCAGAACACTTTTGAGCATCAATCGTCCTGATTTTCTGGTCGTGAAATCTCGGCGACAATGAAGCCGGGGCGGCCTTTGACCTCGGTGAAAACGCGCGCAAGGTATTCGCCGATCACCCCTATTGAGATCAACTGAATCCCCCCCAAAAAGAAGATAGCGACGGTAATGGTGGCGAAACCGGGGGTATCAACGCCCCAGATGATGGTTTTGGCGAAGATCCAAAGGCCATATAGAATTGAGAGAATAGCCAAGACGCTCCCGACACCCGTCCAAACCCGCAGCGGGAAATTGGTGAAGGAGGTAATACCCGTGAGGGCCAGTTTGAAGAGGGCGCTGAAACCAAAACTTGAGCGCCCAGACGTGCGTTGTTTCATTTCAATAGGGACGGCCTTGGTCTTGAAACCAATCCATCCATATAGCCCTTTCATGAAGCGGTTACGTTCGGGTAGGGCACATAAAGCATCGACAACGTTACGGTTCATCACGCGGAAATCGCGAGCATCTTGCGGGATAACAACATCGCTTCCCATTGATAGCAGCTTGTAAAACGCCGACGTAAATAAACGTTTTGGAACGGATTCATCGTCGCGATTTCCGCGCACAGCATAGACCATTTCATAGCCATTTTTAAGCTCGCCCAGCATTTCTTCTAAATAGGAAATAGGTTCTTGCAGGTCTGCGTCGATGATCGCCACAATATTGCCGGTGGACGCGCTCAATCCCGCTGAAATCGCGTGCTCCTTGCCAAAATTGCGCGACAACCGCAGGACCGAAACGGGGAAATGCTGGCCCATGTTGCTTGCGGTTTTGAAGGTGGCGTCGGCACTTCCGTCATCGACAACGATAATTTCGGTGGAAATATTGAGGCGCACCACTTCCGACATGATGGCATTGATGGTCTGCTCAATGTTGCCTTCCTCATTATGCGCAGGCACCACAATGGAGAGGTCGGGAAGGGGGGCTTTCACTGTCAATTCTGACGTGTCGGTTGTGGGGCCCTTGTGTGTTTTCGTGGCATTCATCTAATTACCCTCAATTTTTTCGATCAGAACGGCTTTGCGCCCGAATTCACCAAGGTATGTGAACCTGTCACCGAAGGCCTGTTCAACCTCCGCTTTCTGCCGCGGTTCGACAAGAAGGACGTCGGTTTTATCATTTTCAGCTAGGCCGGAAATCGCATCGAAATCCGCCAAAACCTGAACCTTGCCTTTGGTATAGAATTCCAGAGAATAGCTTCTGCCACCCATAAGGTTAAAGACGGGGGCCTCAACGCGTTGGGACGCGATTTTGACAGTCGACTTGTGGGAGCGAAGGTCCAGACTGTCGGGAGAAATCGCAAGGACGGCACAGAGCAGCACAAAGACGCCGATCATGAGTGCCATCCCAGTGCCAAACAGAATGCGCACTGTTTTCGTCGGTGTGGCGCCAAAAATATCGACGGTTAGTATCGTTAACAACAGCGCCGCAGCGGGCAGGCCGGGCAGGACGTAGGACGCCAAAATGTTGGCCGCAGGCGTAAAGAGGATCATCGGAGCGATGGTCCACAGAAGCAAGTAGGAGCGAAGACCCGCGCTATCCAGCCTGAACGCCGCGCGCAATTTACGCGGGAAAAACAACACGTATCCGCCAATAAGCGACCACGGCAAAGCCGCCAAAATCCAACCCAGCCAAATGCTGCCCTTGGCGCGAGAATGTCCCGACCCGTATAAATCGCCTTGCCACCCTGAGACAACAAACCGCTCATAATGCTCGCCGATTATGAAATACCGCAGGAAGCCGGGTGTTTTCTGCTCGGCGAGATAGTACCATGGAGCAGTGAGAATGACGGCAAGCAACATCCCCGTGATCCACGGCAGGTATTGCAAAACGCGCCAGCGCCAGCCGATCAGCAGCCATAGAAAAATTGGAATACCGGTAAGGACGACCGCAACAGGACCCTTAGCCAGCATGCCAATTGCGAGCCCGACAAAGAAGAGATGCCCCGCGATACGCGCCGCTTTTCCCTGTGTGGTAATCGACCAAAACGCCATCATTGAGAGGGTTGTTCCAAAAGCCATCGCCAGATCTGTCATAACAAATGCCGACGCCCCGAAAAACAACCCTGTGGACGACAAGACGCAAACAGAGATCAAGGCGGCGTTGGTGCCAACAATGGTTTTGGCCCACTTATAGAAGAAAAGGAGCAGCAAGAGCGCCGCTAGAAAGATAAATATGCGCGCGCCAAATTCGTTTTCGCCAAAGAGGTTTATACCCGCAGCAGAAAGCCATGTATGTAGCGGCGGCTTGCCCCAAAACGGAATGCCGTAATCAAACTGTGGGGTGATGAAATCGCGGGTTTCAATCATCTTGCGGGCGATCTCGCCATAGCGCGACTCGGTGGTATCCGTCAGCGGCAATAGGAAGATCGCGACGATTCGTGTGATGAAAAGCAGGAACAGGCTACCGTAGATATACGGCAAATAGGTCACTTTGAGGTGGAGTGTGGCCGGTTCAGGCTCGTTTTGCACGGTGTTTGCGTCGCCGAAAGAAGCCATGATGTTCCCTAAGTCTAAGGGAAGCTTCCTGCATCCCAGTTTTTTGGGAAGTCTAAGCGAAGGGGCGTGTCGCAACAATCAACAATTTTCCCCTAGAAAATAAATGGTTACGGTTTTGAACAATGTAAATGTGTTGGACAGGATCGATCAATTCTAGGGACGCGGGGCTTTTGATCCCCGAAGGTACAGATAGTAAAACAAGGGTATGTGTTAGAAATACCCATCTGGAAAACTCTACATAAGGGGTGGATTTCTTTAAGTTACTTGTTCGTGCTTTGTGATAAGATTGAGGCTGGTTATTCTGGCTTTCTTCTCAAATTCAACAGGGGTTTCATTTGACTCGCTTCAAAATTTCCGACACGTGCATCTGGATTACGCTGGGTGCCTCTTTGCTCGCTTTGCCGGCTGTGGCGCAAGAAACCCTCAGTGTTTTCGACGAGAATGGGTATTTGGATTCTGCGGATCCAGATATGGTTATTGGGATACGCCTTGGCGCTCAAAGAGAGTCGGCGTATTTCGGGTCCTCAGATTTGGAAAACGGGCCAGGAGGTTCGGTTCGATTTGACTATGTTCGGTTCCCGAACGGGTTTGAGTACGGATCAGGCCAGACCGTTGGATATAGGACTGGCTGGGGCTTGCGTGGCTCGGCACGGTTTATTGGCGAACGGAATTCGGCGGATTACCCTGAGTTGGCCGGCTTATCGGATGTGGATTGGACACAGGAATTTGGCTTTGGGGTTGGCTACGAGGAAAAACATTTTCGCGGCTTTGCCGATGTTAGATATGGCTTCTTTGGGCACCAATCCTTTGTCGGCGAGGCTGGTTTTGACGTTATCGCAACTCCCGCCGAAGGGTGGACACTGACGCTCGGCCCCCGATTGCTGATTGGGAGCGACAAATATACCCAGACATATTTTGGGGTCACAGCGGACGAGGCCGCCGCGAGCCAATATTCTGAATACGACCCGAATGGCGGACTCGTTTCGGCTGGCGTGGTGTTGGGCGCGCGGTACGATTTCAACGAACGTTGGGGGATTGAAGCTGTTGCTGGTTATAGTCGTTTCATGGGCGACGCTGGGAATTCGCCAATCGTCCTTGGCGGGTCGGACGAAAGCCTGAAAATCGAAATCGGCATTACACGCCGCATCAGCATCGATTTCTAGAGGTTTCGATTAAAACATTGCCACAAAATCTCATAGGCACCGGCATTTACGCAGATGCCTATGATGAGCTTAATTTAGGTATTTTTCGAAATGGGCGAGGGTGCGATCCCATGCCAGTGTTGCTGCGGCCTCGTCGTAGCGCGGCGTTGTGTCGTTATGGAACCCGTGATTTGCGCCTTCATAAATGAACGCCTCGTAGGTTTTTCCTTCCGCAATGAGAGCCGCCTCATAGGCGGGCCAACCTGCATTCACGCGCTCGTCCAATTCACCGTAGTGGATGAGGAGGGGGGCCTCAATCGCGGCCACTTCTTCGGCAGTGGGTTGGCGTCCATAGAAAGGCACAGCCGCCGCCAGATTTGGATAGGCCACCGCCAAAGCATTGGACACACCGCCGCCATAACAGAAGCCCACAACACCCACTTTGCCCGTACTTTGTTCGTAATCCACAAGGAATTCGAAGGCGGCAAAGAAGTCTTCCATCAGTTTGGTGCTGTCGAGTTCTTTTTGCATGTCGCGCCCGTCGTCATCATTTCCGGGATAGCCGCCAAGCGGTGTCAAACCGTCAGGGCCAAACGCAAGAAACCCCGCCTTGGCCAGCCGACGCACGACGTCTTCGATATAGGGGTTTAAACCGCGATTTTCATGCACAACCAAAACGGCGGGGAGCTTTCCAGTGGCACCCGCCGGCTTTGCCATAAGGCCTTTGATCGTGCCATGACCTTCGGGGCTTTCATACTCCACAGTCATCGTTTCAATGTCGGGGTCATCGGGGGCAACTTGTTGCGCAAGTGCATAATTTGGTTGCAAACTTTCAAGGACTGCCGTGGCAGCGACACCCGCCGCAGCATAGCGGGTCGCATTGGACAGGAACTCTCGTTTTGTCATTTTCCCATGAACGTATCCGTCGTATAATTCGAGTAATTTCGGGTTGAAATCAGATGCTTTTTTCCGGTTCATTTTAGGAACTCCCAATGTTGTTGAATGTCAAAATACAGCGTTCAAAACACAAAACAGGCCATTATTGAAGATTTGGCCAAGCCTAAATTATGGTCGAATTCTCATGGGAGTCCACTTATTTTCTGGCTCCAATAGGGGGTCTCAGGGCGCATTGGGTGTCGGATATCGTCTTTACAGAGTGTGCGTCGCGTTGCAATTATCGTTTCAAAACGGTCCTATGGGGCAATAGTTGACCGCCAATGCGTGGGCTCTCAAAGAGGGCGAAAGGTGCCGGTGTAGATAATTGGAATCTAGTTTTACAAAATTCAAAGACCGTATCTGGTTTTCCGTTGATCGCGGCACAAAACGCCTCGCAACTGCACCTAAGCCTCTTCAAGATGTTGGGTATTCCATCGTTCGGAGCGTGTTGTGGGCTGCATATTACCTACCAGGCAGTCCGCTCATGGAAACAGCTTTGGGTTTGTCAAAGGTTGTGTCGCAAGGCCCGCCACGATTGCTATATCGAGGTTTCGTAGAGCGATTTATTCTGGCGTTGCGCCGGATGGAGCGCCTGCGGTTGGGGAAGACGGATGAAATTGATCGGCTGCTCGTGATCCCAGAGGAAGCGCGGCTTAAAGCGTCACTACAGGAAGGCAAGGGCGTGTTGCTTGTCATGCCGCATTGTCATGGTTCGGTGCTGATGGTGCGCGCCTTGGCCGCGCGCTACCCAACGTTGATGCTCGTGCGCGAACCCGCAAAAGAGTCGCGCGCGATTACGCAGCGGCCCTACTACACTCATATCGGCTGCGAGTTATTTGACGTGCGGCGCAACAGCGATGCGCTTGTGGCGCGCGCGGTGCTCAAGGCACTTCGGCAAGGCAAGATCGTGGTCGGTGTGGTGGATCGGATCAAAACGGCGCCCCCTGTCGATGCTCCTGTCAACAAGAACACCGATACTGTCCGCGCTATCGTTTTTGGGGAGGCAGCGGGGGTTGTGGGGTGGCCTGCTCGGTTTGCTGCAAAATGTGATGCCGCAATCCTTCCGGTGATGGTTGAGCAAACGGCCGAATATTTGACGCTGCATTTGGGCGACGTTATCACACCGACGGATCCCCATGAAACCACTCAAAACTGGATCGCCGCGCTTGAACCGCTCCTCCGCAGATTTCCTTGCGACTGGGGGTTTGTATACGACAAACATTGGGCTCGGTTGCTGCGTAAGGCAACTAAATCGTCACATTCCTAGATTTTGGGTCGGTTACAAATATTTACAAAAAATAGATTTTTTATCTTTTCCCCCACGTCTTGAGTGGAATTTGCGACCTTTTCGAAGCCCGATAGTGCGGCGTTGGACGGGGAACCATTTGACAGCGGATGGTTTGGCCAATTTCTGGTGCGGCCGTTGCAGTTCTGAATGCAGGTCCGCTATGTCCCTTTATTTTATGTGTCTAGTCGTGATGGCCAACAGGGCGTGGAAATTGTCACGGCGTCCTATGACGTCTGGGAAGTGAGCCCTTTAATCAATGGGACCATTTTGAAAGGGTTTGCTAGAAATGGTGCTTGCCCAAAATATGTGGATCGACATGTTTATTTTCCAAAATTTAACAAATTTTGTTGACGATTTACAAATATGACGCTTATAGATGTTGGCGACGCCGCTCAACATTGAGGGAGTCACATATAGTTTCTAGGGAGGAATACATGTCTTTTTACAAATCTTTTAAGTGCATCGCAGTTTGCGCTGTGTCGGCGTCAGCGCTTTTCGCTTCTGCCGCCTTTGCCGATACGATCACGTTGCGCGGCGCGAGCATGTTTGATGAAAATCATGCCTATACAAAAACACTGAGACAGTTTGAAGAACTCGTGGCTGAATCATATGATGGTGATGTTGAGTTTGATCTGCGCTTGAATGGCGAGCTTGGGGACGAAAGCGACTTCGTGACGTTCTTGCAGCAGGGTGTTGCGATCGATTATGCTGTTATGGCGCCGTCCAATATGGCTGTTTTTGCCCCATCGATCCCCCTCATGGATATGCCGTTCCTTTTCCGCGATTTGGACCATTGGAATGCAGCCCTCTCAAGCGGTGTTATGGCACCCCTCGAGGATGAGTTGCTTGAAAAAGCAGACATCAAAATTATCGGTTATACGGGGGGCGGTGTCCGCAATTTGGCGTCCGCAGAGCCGGTCAAGGATATGGCCGATTTGATGGGTCACAAGATGCGCGTCATGGGCGCTCCGATCCAAGCGCAAATCTTCTCTGCGATCCAAGCAGCACCTTCGGCAATTGCCTATAACGAGGTTTATAACGCGATTCAGACAGGCGTGATTGCTGGATTTGAAAACGAAGCGGCGTCGATCCAGAACCTCAAGTTCTACGAAGTCGCACCAAACATCACGTTGACCCGCCATGCCATCACGGTGCGGCCCATCGTTATGAGTGGCAAAACTTTCCGTAAACTTCCAGAAGAGCTTCAAGCCGCGGTTCTTCAAGCGGGTGCCGAAGCTGGCGCATTTGGTCGCAACTTGGAAAGCACCGAAGATGGTCTCAAAATGCAAGAGATGATCGATGCGGGCCAAATTACCGTTTTAGAGTTTGCTGATCGCGACAAATTGTTGGAAATGGTGATCCCCGTACAGGACGCATATGCGACCGAATTGGGCGCGACCGACCTTCTTAAAGCAATCCGCGAGCAATAATCGCTCTCTTTGCCCCCAACGTTTTCAAGCGTTGGGGGTTCATCCATTGATCGGTAGGGCCCTATGTTCGGACGCTTTCTAGATACCTTCTGCAACGGTCTTCGTTTCTTACTCGGTTTCCTTGTTGCCGCTTTGGCAATTCCGGTCGGGATGCAAGTCATAGCGCGCTATACTGGCATTATCCCTGTCTATCTTTGGACCGAAGAACTGGCGACATTCCTGTTTGTCTGGGTGGTTATGATCGGAGCTATGGTCGCCGTTTGGGACGGAACTCATTTTGATGTGCGCGTTATTCCTGACGCCAGAAATCCCCTCCTCAAGCTTCTTCAAAATGGATTTGTCCTCGTTTTGATCGGAGCCTTCTCCCTCATTTTCGCGTGGTACGGGATCGAATACGCCAAGTTTGGATACATCCAAAACTCGGTCATGATGCGTGCGAATATGATGATTACCTATATTTCAGTCCCAATTACCGGTGTAGTTTGGATGTTTTTCACGGGCTATCGCCTGTATGAAGCTGTCGCGGAATACCGCGCTTCTACTCAGAAAGTTTAAGCATGATTGTTTCAACCGGTCTCGCCTGCGCCATTCTTGTGGGCGGGTTCATTTTCCTCGTTGCAATGCGCATTCCCGTCGCTTTTGCGCTTGGGATCGCGACAATCCCGATCGTCTTGCTGGATTTGCGGTTGACCCCGTTCATCGTTTTGGATCGGATGTTTCAGTCCTATAACTCGTTTATTTTGCTGGCTGTGCCCTTCTTTTTACTTGCTGCCAACCTGATGAATTCGGGGAAAATAACCGACAAACTGATTGACCTTGCCCGCGTTTTGACGGGCTGGATGCCTGGCGGCCTTGGGCATGTGAATGTCGCCGTGTCGATGCTTTTTGCCGGAATTTCAGGCTCCTCAACTGCTGATGCTGCGGGTTGTGGTAAAATCCTCATCCCAGCGATGGTCAAGGAAGGGTATGATACGCGGTTCGCGATTGCGCTCACGGCATGCTCATCGGTAATGGGCGTTATTATTCCGCCGAGCATCTTGATGATCGTCTGGGGCGGAGTGATGCAAACCTCTGTCGGCGCCTTGTTTTTGGCGGGTGCGACGCCGGGGTTAATGATCGGCGTCGCCTTGATGGCTACGGTCTATGGCTATGCCAAAGTTTATGATTACCCCATCATCGGTAAGCCCAGCCTGTGCGATATTTGGCATGCATTTAAGGGCTCGTTCCTTGCCTTGATGACCCCCGTTTTGGTCATTGGCGGTATTGTTGGCGGTATCGTTACCCCAACAGAAAGCGCCATTATTGCGGCCGGTTACTCCTTGATCCTTGGCATGTTTGTGTATCGGACCGTTTCGGTGCGCGACCTTGGTCATATCTTCTATGACACGGGGCGGTTCGCGTCGATTTCGCTGTTTGCGATTGGGACGGCTTCTGCGTTCGGGTGGCTTTTGGCCTTCTTTAACGTGCCGCGCCTGATCGTGGATTTCATGACGAGCCTTGAGTTCGGATCGTTCGGAACCGCCCTCGTGATCGCTGGCCTGTTCCTTTTCTTTGGTTTGTTTATTGATGCGATCCCAACGATTATCATTCTGGGCACGGTTCTATTGCCTGTTGCAACTGCCGCCGATATCCATCCAATCGTCTTTGCTATTATCGGCATTGTGTCCCTCGCATTTGGCCTCGTGACGCCGCCTTATGGGCTGTGTTTGCTGATATCTGCGTCGATTGGCGGCATGAATGTGGTGCAGGTGATGCGCGACGTTGTGATTATTCTACTGCCAATGCTCGCGATCCTGCTTCTCATCATCGTGTTCCCAGAGATCGCGCTGTGGCTGCCAAAAATGGTCATGCCCGAAACCTTTAACTAGGGGCCCGAATTGCGCATCTAGGCGTCCACATCTGCCAATTTGAATGTGAGGCCCGCGCGCGCAATGTAGCCAGCAAGTGGACTTACTGGTCTGCACTCGGAAATCAACGTGTGTTTGGCATCAAGCCGCGCGACGGCATGCGTTGCGCGGTGTCCAAACTTGCTCCTATCGGCTAAAACCGTCACATTCGCGCTGTGTTTAATCATCTGCGCGTTCATTGCGGCCTCTTCGGATTCTAGGCTGGTGAGGCGGCCTTCGTCGTCTATTGCGGTGGCTCCGAGGAACAAACGATCAAACCAAAGCCCCTCCATCATCGCAATTGCGGCGGCGCCAACCATCGACAGGTTTTCGGCACGTACACGCCCGCCAATGAGGGTGAGGTCGACATGGGGAATATGCGCAAGCTCTTGAGCTGCAACCAAGCCGTTGGTGAAAACTTTGATGGGTGCATTCAGATTGCGAATATGCGGCACCAATTGCAGGACGGTTGTACTCGCGTCTAAAAACAGCGTTTCGTCGGGCTGGATTTCCTGCGCGGCAACATAGGCGATGGAGCGTTTCGCCTCGATCTGCGCCTGTTCCCGTGCCGAAAATGCCAGTTCCTTGTGCGCCCCTGTCGCGATGCGCGCGGACCCGTGCCGCCGCTCTATTTTGCCCATTTGCTCTAATTCGATCAAGTCTCGCCGCACAGTCGCGAGCGAGGCTCCAAGGGATGTCGCGATGTCTTGAACGGATGTTTGCCCCTTAGCCAAAAGGAGCAGGAGCAGGTCAGAATGGCGGTTAGTTGTCATAAAATCCCCGTTTCTTTTAGTTTTGACACAGGAATGCGTCAATTTCAATCATAAATATGATTGACTGTGATCTTTATTTGCGTATTTTGGAGAAAACCTGATGCCGCGGGGTGACGCCTGTGACGCCTGTGACGCAGTCGAAGGCAAGCGCGCCAAAGTTTAACATAAGGAAACCAATATGAACCCGACGCTTGAAGGCATCTTTGGACAATTCCAATACTGGCGCGCAGCTCAAATGCCCGCGCCGCTTTCGCCCATGAACGGTACGCGCGTGATTGTTGGATGCGGCACATCCTACAACCTTGCGCTGGCGGTCTCCGCCGCGATGAATGCCAACGGTCTTCGTGCCATTGCCGTACCCGCTGGCGAATGGATCGTGCGCCCACAGGCCTACCTCGCGAAGGGGACGGGGGACGTCGAAGTTATCGCCCTTTCTCGCAGCGGTGAGACCACGGAAACAGTTCAGGCCGTGCTGGCAAGCCAAGCGCGGGGCCAAAAAACTATTGGCGTTACCAGTGCTCCGAAGTCCGCGTTAAGTGGGGCCGCATCCATCGCGGTGGAGTTTGAAACGCATCCCAGCGAGGGGATTGTTATGACCTCATCTGCGAGTTTGATGCTGTTGGCGGGCTACGCGATGGCGGGCCTAAAGATCGACGATATTTTGGCAGGTCGCGCTGAGGAAACCATGCGGGCCTTGGATGCGGTTCCCGTGGACGCTTACGCCAAGCGCACACATTTTGTTTTTCTCGGGGGCGGTGCAAATTACGGTGTTGCGCTCGAAGGCGCGCTCAAGCTTCAAGAAATGGCGATCTGTTACACACAGGGTTTTCATCCGGGCGAATACCGGCACGGCCCGATCAGCCTCGTTGACGAACGCACCGCTGTTGTGATGCTGTACCATGCAGATACCCGCGCTGATGAAGCGGCGTTGGTTCAGGAACTACAGGCAAAAGGCGCTTGGGTTTTAGGGCTCGGCGGCGCAGGGGATATCTCGCTAGATGTTACCAGTGCAGGGGATTTTTCGGGTGTTGAGTGCCTTCCCGCGCTGCAATTGTTGGGCGAACGCTATGCCGCCGCGCAAGGAATCGATACAACGACACCGCGCCACCTCACCAAAGTTGTCATGTTGGAGACACAATGAAACACGCCCTAGATCACTTGCTCGCCCTTCCAGAACAGCACAACCAAAAGGACTTTGTTGGCATTACGTCCGTTTGCAGCGCCAATGCGATGGTCATTGAGGCGAGCCTTTTGGAGGCGGCCGATAATGGCGGATTTGTTTTGATTGAGGCGACCTGTAATCAGGCCAATCAGGACGGCGGATACACAGGCATGACGCCACAAGACTTCCGCCAATTTGTGGCGGGTATCGCGGCCAGCGTTGATTTTCCCCTCGATAGCATCCTGTTTGGGGGCGATCATTTGGGGCCGAATCCATGGCGCAAACTTCCCGCATCCGACGCGATGGCAAAAGCCTGTGAAATGACGGCAGCCTATGCCCGCGCGGGGTTTTCCAAAATCCACTTGGACGCGAGCATGGCCTGTGCGGATGATGTAAATCCGTTGCCGCCAAAAACCATCGCAACACGCGCAGCAGAACTGGCGAAGGTGGCTGATTACGCGGCCCTAGCGGCAGGGCATTTGCCGCCCGCCTATATCATCGGAACCGAAGTGCCGGTTCCCGGAGGCGCATCGGAGGAACTCGACTTACTCGAGGTTACGACCAGCGAGGACGTAAGCGAAACCATGGTTTTGCACCAGAATGCCTTTGCAGCGCTAGGTCTTGAGGAGGCTTTTGCCCGCTCCATCGGCGTTGTCGTGCAGCCGGGTGTAGAATTTGGCCATGCCAACGTTATCCACTTTGTTCCAGAAAAAGCAGGCGCGCTCAGCAAATGGCGCAAGGAATACGCGCGGGTGGTTTTTGAAGCGCATTCAACCGATTATCAAACGCCGCAAGCCCTGCGCGCGCTCGTAACTGGCGGTTTTGCCATTCTCAAAGTGGGGCCGGGGCTGACGTTTGCCTTGCGCGAAGCTTACTACGCGCTTGATCAAATCGCCGGGGAAATTTGCGAGGGGTATGACGCTGGAACCTTGCCCGCAAAGCTAGAGCAGATCATGCTGGCGCAACCCGAATACTGGCAGGATTATTACACGGGCACCAAGGCCGCCCAGAAAATCCAGCGCCACTATAGTTATAGTGATCGCATCCGCTATTATTGGACGAATCCAGAAGCCGTCAAAGCGGTGGATGCGCTATTCGGTGCGCTCGAAGGTCTGCAAATTCCAGAGACGTTGATCAGCCAGTTTATGCCATGTCAGTATCAATCGGTTGCCCTTGGTGAGACTCCCGCACTTGCCAAAGATTTGGCCCTCGCAAGTGTGAGGCGCGCACTCGCCCCCTATAGCAACGCCTGTCGGAACGGCCTCGGATAGTCATTAGAGATATAAGGGCCGAAGCGATTTGGCCCTTATATGTGGTTACACCTTGTCGGGAATCAACGTTTCAAGAAGATCAAAGCCCTTGCCCCAACCGTTGTCCATGTTGCTCATCATTTTGGTGAAACAGGCAATTTCTGCCTCCGTTGCATCCACGGGAATTTGCTCCAACTGCACTTTGGTTTTGTCACCCTTGTCAACAAAGGAAACCGTTGTCAGAAGCGTTTTGGGCCAGTCAGGCATCATTTGGCTGGGCTGAATGTTCCAGTCCTTATCCGTGGAGGAGTGGTTCCACACCATCCGTTTGGCCGTTTCAACTTCGATAAAATCCATTCGACTGAAATCAGATTTTTCACCCCATTTCATCTCATTAAGCCAGCGCCCGCCCGCCTTGGGATCAAACTCATGGATGATCGTTTCAACACCCGGGCCGTACCAAACAGCTAAAAGTGTTGGATCCGTCCACGCTTTCCAAATCTTGGCAAGGGGGGGCTCAAATTCGCGATTATACTGGTATACTGGGAGTTTACTCATGGTCGTGGGTGTCCTTTCCGTCGTCATTTAGTGTTTCTAATAGGTGGTCGAGTTGGTCAAAACTCACCCCCCAAAACCGACGAAATTCTGTTAGCCAGTTCATGGCCTCTTTCATTGGTTCCGCTCGCAGGTACGCAGGCCGACTTTGTCGGATTTGGCCGCGCGCAATTAGCCCGGTGTTTTCCAATATTTTTAGATGTTTTGAAATCGCCGGTTGGCTGACATTAAACGGCGCAGCCAGTTCTTTGACCGTCGCTTCCCCATGGGCCAGACGGGCAAGAATGGCGCGGCGCGTCGGGTCCGAAAGTGCCGAAAACACAGCATCTAGGGTTGTTGCTTCATAGCTAATTGGTTTCATAACTAAATGGTTATATCTTGGGGGAGGCTGTGTCAACTCCCAACCCGCATAAGTTATTCCCGTTCTAGGAGCCTATTATTGGCACCCAAAAGCGGCGCGGCACCTAGTGCTTTGGGACGTACCCCATCAATGCGCAGCGGCGCGGAAAGTGTTTTGAAGTGTTCGCCGCCACGTTCCAAATCGGCAATCATATCAAGCTCCTGTAGCACGCCAGACCCCATCAATCCGTTCCAATCCATCACGGGGGCTGCCCAAATATCGGCTGCGATCATAGCCGTCATCCAATGATCGGTGGTGTTCAAAAGTAAATGATTTGCCAGCTCCGCTTTGATTGAATCGCGGTGCTTGAAGGGGTCAAGATCGTGGAACGCAGCGTCAAGATCGAGGCCGTCGCACAGGTGTTTGAGGTCGTTCATCGCCACCGCGATATGCCCATCCTCGGTGCGATACACGCCGTAGGGGGCGGATAGATAAGCGTGGGCGGGGTTGTTGTTGGGGCGTTGTGGCAGCATGCCGCCATCATTGAGGAAGGTGGTTAAAAGCTCGAATTGAAGGTCGGTGACTGCTTCGATCAAGCTGGTTTCCACTATGCCGCCTTTGCCTGTGCGTTCGCGACGGAACAAAAGGGCGAGGAGGCCCTGAGCGAGGGCAGCCCCTGCGAGGATGTCGGCAATGGGAAGGCCCATCGCAACGGGCCCATCCGTACCGCCACCCGACAGCCACATGATGCCGCTGCGGGCCTGCGCCAGTAAATCCTGACCGGGTAGTTTTTGCCAGTTATGTCCGGTTCCGTAGCCCGAGATCGAGCCGTAAACGATATCAGGTTTGCGTGCCCTAACGGCATCATACCCAAGGCCGAGGCGCTCAATCACACCCGGTCTGAAGTTTTGGATCACCACATCCGCGCTGTCGACAAGCGCCATAATTTTCTCGCGATCGGCGTCTTGTTTTAGGTCCAACTCGACCGAGGATTTGCCGCGATTGATCGCATGGAAAATCGTGCTTTCGCCGT
Organism: Falsihalocynthiibacter sp. S25ZX9; assembly: GCF_041205405.1. Taxonomy (NCBI): domain Bacteria; kingdom Pseudomonadati; phylum Pseudomonadota; class Alphaproteobacteria; order Rhodobacterales; family Roseobacteraceae; genus Falsihalocynthiibacter; species Falsihalocynthiibacter sp. S25ZX9. The sequence goes on along the minus strand of NZ_JBGFCD010000007.1, from coordinate 102,251 downwards.
CGATCATCACGTTGGAAACATAGAGATAACGCGACAAGTCGCCTTTGCCTTTGCGCTCCACTTTGATGACTTCGGCCCCCATGTCGGCCAGCCGCAACGAAGCATAAGGCCCCGCGAGGAACTGGCTGAAATCAAGGATGCGGATACCTTTGAGGGGGGCGTCGTAGGTCATGAAACGGTCTTTCTAAGCGAAGCTGGCGGCATAGCGCGCGTTGAGCGCCTGCATCGCGTTTGCGGGTGTGGTTTTATGTTGCAGAACATCGTTGACGATGGTGGAGCCGTCTTCCTGAAATCCCATATAGCCATCATGACGAGGGCGTAACCACGCGGATTCGTGGGTTTGGCGGGTGTTGAAATAGGCGTCCATGACGGGCGCGTTGACGGCCTCGTTGCCCCACGCCACCGCGTTTCCCGGTTGGCCATTCGATTGGGTATAGAGCGTGCTTTGACAGTCCGCCCCCGCCACCCAAAGCGCGAAGTCGACACAGATTTCGGGGTGTTTTGTCTTGGCGGAAACGGCGAGGCCTGTGCCGCCAAGGGCGGAGCCAATGGGGCCGGATTTTCCGAGGGTCGGGATGTCGGTGAAGGCAATGCGATGGGGGCGATAGGCCGCGTCGCTGTATCCTTTATAGAGGTAAATAAAGGGCGATGTGTGGAAACGATCTTCGGTGGCCATGACGTCAAGTATCGCGATCGGGTCCATATCAAAACACATAGGATCGACATGGTCGGAGACTGCCAAAAGGGCTTCAAACACCTTTTCCCCGACTTGCGCGTTCACGATCTCGTCGGGGGAGGAACCGCAGGGATGGCCGATATTGGCCGCAAGTGTATAGAAATTCATCAAGGTATGAGGCGAACGAAGCGCCCAAAGCAGGGTGCCCTCGCGGGCACGATCAACGATTTGCGCCCATGTAGTGGCGCGCTCGGTAAGGTCAGGGCGGCAAGCTTGCACCTGTGTTGCGGCGTCGACGGGCAGGGCCCATTGGTGGCCGTGCAGGTTATAACTGATGTAGCTTTTGCCGAGGGTTTCGTTTGCCAGCGCTGCGAGGCTGGCCTCAGATGCGTGTTCGTCGAGTGCCAGTAAATGGCCTTTGCCTGCCACAGAACCAACATGCGGGTGGTCAATAATCATCAGATCATAGGCGGCGGCGAGTTCGTCAACGGGGGTGGTTTCAAACCCCTGAAGCGAGCGTTTATCCCATGTAATCGAGATATTCGGGTGTTTTTGCGAAAAGGCATGTGCGGCGGCGACCACGGGATCATAGCCGCGCGGGTCCGACCAGGTCATGCCTTTTAGGTGGATAGTTGTGCTCATCTTGCCCTCCGGTTTTAGAGAGGTTACGGCACATAGTTTCAGAAGTAAAACATATTTTTATATATGATTTATGAAGTTTCCTCAAAGTCAGAAGCCCCAGCACCAATCAAATGCGACATTTGTTTTCCTGCTTGAATGAGGGCAAGGCGGGTCTCTTCCATAGTGGCGTCATTTGAAGCGACTAGCCGTTTAATAAAGGGAACCGTGATGGCTGCGATCACGTCGCCCGAGTATGAAAATACGGGGACCGAGATATTGTAGACCCCCTGAATAACCGCCGAGGGGCTCTCGCAATAGCCGTTAGCTTTGGTGGCGAGAATGTTGCGCTCAAACTGGTCCATCGCGTCGGCGGGCATGTCTTTGAGGTTTGCGCAAAGGGCGTTTCGGGCTTTTTGGGTTTTCTGATACGTCAAAACCGCGCCCGAAGCCGTAAGGATAAGTGGCACCCGCGCCCCAAGGCGTACCGAGGTAACGTTGTTGCCAGGGGGATCGGTTTGGGCAATGACGAGGATGTCGGAACTATGCAAAATCGCGAGGTGTACAGATTGGTTAAGCGTTCTGGCCAAATCCTCCATGACCTCGCCCGCAATCGCGTTCAGGCGGCGGATCGGGGGGTGACGATGGGCGATTTCAAACAGGCGCGGCGTGAGGGAGTAGCACTCGCTTTTCTGATCAAGCGCCACATAGCCACGTTCCGATAGAACGGCAAGCATGCGGAAAATCTCGCTGATGGAGCGATCCAATGCTTTGGCGATCTCGGACTTTTTCATACCTTTGCTTTGGCTGGCCAAGAGTTCGAGGATATCGAGGCCTTTGGACAGGGCAGGAGCGTTGTACTTCGCCGTTTGATTGTCGCTATCAGATTTGGGCATATGCGCTCCTTCAGTTTGAAATTTAATACCTGTTTCCCTGCAAAAGCGAAACCGTGTTTAATGGGGGTGCTAAAGGTTCCATATCCGTTTGGCGTTGTCGCGATATAGGGCTGCGCGCTCTTCGGCGCTCCAGTCCATTGTGAGGGCATGGGTCGTGGCCACCCAAGTTTCGAGACCGCCGCCCAAATTGCAAACCGGACTATCGGAGCCCCAAATGAGGCGGTCGGGACCGAAGGCTTTTGCGATGTGTTCCACATAAGGGCGGATCGTTTCGAGGGTCCAGGATTGCGCGTCAGCATAGGCGATAACGCCCGAGATTTTAGCCACAACGTTGTACCGTTTTGCGATTTCGTCGATGCCTTTCGCCCAATTCTCGATATCTCCGCCGGCGATGTCGGGCACGCCGCAGTGGTCGAGAATGAACTGAACGTCGGGGCAATGATCCACCAACGCGTTGGCTAGATGCATCTGTGCGGGCAGTACGCAGAGATCAAAAGTGAAGCGGGTATTTGAGAGCTTTTTAATGTTGTCGCGGAACAGTTTTGATTGGGAGGTTGCATCGGGCATCGTGTGCAAAACACGACGAAAGCCAAAGATAGTCGGGTTTGATTCGGCACGTTCAAGCTGTACGGCAAAGGTGGACTCTTCGGGGCGGCAGGAGGAAATCGCCCCTTTCAGGAGGCTATCGGGCGTCGCCATTAACTCCGACATGAGGTCAGTTTCGCGCTCAATTTGGTCGGGCGTGACGTCGACCTCCATGTTGAAACACCCCGAAATTCCAAGCCTTCGTGCGATACGTGTATAGGATTCAAGCTCGTTTGGCTGGTCGAGGGCGGGCACATCTTTGAGCCACGGATAGGTCAATCGGTTGGGATAAATCAGGTGTAGATGGGTGTCGAACAGCATGCGGTTCCCTTTCAAACTTCTCCAAGAGAATGATTGACTAAATATAAAAGTCAAGTTTATATGTAAAACAAGAGCGGGCGAAATAACCGTCTCGAATGTAGATCCATGGGAGGATAGAATGAATAAACGAACACTTAAAGCGCTGCTATCGGCGACGGCTTGTGCCGCAGCCATAAGCGCTGTGCCTGCGAATGCGGGCGAGTTTGACGGCGTTACGCTGCAAGCGAAATTGATTGGTGGCCAGCAATATGAGGCGCTTTATGCCCGTATCGCCGAGTGGGAAGCCGAGACAGGCGCCACCGTTGATATCATTTCCAAGAAAAACCACTTCGAGTTGGACAAAGAATTTAAATCCGACATGGCGGCTGGCACTTTGGGCTGGTGCGTTGGCTCCAACCACTCGTCTTTTGCGTCGCAATACCCAAGCCTTTACACAGATTTGACGCCTTATTTGACACCAGAACTCATTGCTGAATACGTGCCGTCTAACATTGCTGCGTCCAAAATTGGCGACGCTTTAGTGATGCTGCCGCGTGCACAATTTGACGTATCCGCCCTGTATTATCTCAAATCCGCATATGCGGATGAGGCTAATCAAGCTGCCTATAAAGAAAAAACGGGCCGTGATCTGACGCCACCTGACACATGGGACGAGTATAAAGAACAGGCGATCTTCTTTACCGACGCGCCAAACTTCTATGGCACGCAATACGCGGGTAAAGACGAAGCAATCGTTGGCCGTTTCTATGAAATGGTCGTCGCCGAAGGGGGTCAACTGTTTAACGACGACTGGACTCCTGCGTTCAATAGCGACGCTGGCAAACGGGCCCTCGCATGGTTTGTTGATCTATATGAAGCAGGCGCGGTTCCTCCCGGAACAACCTCCTATCTTTGGGATGACCTTGGTGCAGGATTTGCTTCTGGTTCCATTGCTCTCAATCTGGATTGGCCAGGCTGGGCGGGCTACTTTAACGATCCAGAAAGCTCGAAAGCTGCAGGCGATGTTGGCGTAATCGTACAGCCACAAGGCTCTGCGGGTATCCGCACCGGTTGGTCGGGCCACCATGGTTTCTCTGTGACGGAAACATGTGACAACAAAGAAGCAGGCGCGTCGCTTGTTGCTTTCCTCACAAACGAAGAGAGCCAAACTCTTGAAAGCTCTGCAGGTCCTTTGCCAACACGGACAGCCGTTTGGGAAACTGTTGTTGCCGCAGCTAAGGATGATCCCTACCAAGCAGAAGTCTTGACGGCCTTCCAAGCAGCAGCGTCTCATGCGTTCCCAGCGCCACAGACTCCTTACTGGATTGAAGCGACAAACTTGATCTACCCAGAGCTGCAAGCGGCAATTCTTGGCGACAAGACCGTCGACGAGGCACTTGAAACAGCTTCTGAAGCTGTCGATGAGATGATGCAAGAAAACGGCGTCTACTAAACTCTCGGTCCTCCGAAGCGGGGGCGGCCTTCGGGCTGCCTCCGCAATTTCCCTCCAAAGAAAAGTCTTCAGCCATGCCCCGCATTAAGCTGCCCACGTGGTTCGTGTTGCTGCTGCCGGCAATCATAATCCTTGCCTCAGTGGTTCTCGTTCCGCTTCTTCTCTCCCTGTATTCCAGCTTCACGCCGTACCGGCTGACGCGTCCCGAAACGCTCTGGAAGTGGATCGGCACCTATAATTATCAAAAAGCCATGGGAGACTGGAATTTCTGGGTCGCCTTTGGCCGCACAATTCTGCTGCTCACGGTTGCCTTGAACCTTGAAATGATCCTCGGGCTTGGTCTCGCGCTGCTCGTGAACAGGGTTACTTATGGCCAACGGGCGTTGCGCACTTTGATGATGTTCCCGATGATGTTCTCGCCCATTCTTGTTGGCTTTCAGTTCAAGTTCATCTTCAACGACAACGTTGGTCTCGTGAACAGTGCGCTGCAATCCTTGGGGCTTTCCGATACCGCGATCCCGTGGCTTGTGGATGGAAAACTGGCGTTCTTTGCCATCGTTTTTGCCGAAACTTGGATGTCGACCAGCGTGTTCGCGATCCTGATCCTCGCGGGGCTATATGCGATCCCGAGTGATCCGATGGAAGCGGCTAAAGTGGACGGCTGTACGCCGTGGCAAACCTTCCGACACATCACATTGCCTTTCATTATGCCCTTTATTTACATCGCTCTGGCTATCCGAAGCCTCGATGTAGCGCGGGCTTATGACATCGTTCAAATCATGACCAACGGCGGCCCCGCGCGGCGCACCGAGTTGTTATGGACGTTGATTGGGCGAACGGGATATGTGGACGCGAAAATGGGGTATGCCAACGCGATGGGCTATATCTCGATTATTCTCGCCGTCTTCTTCACCGTGTATTTCTTCAATAAGCTCAACGCGGCTCGTAGCGAGCTGGGCATGGCAGGATAGACCGATGGACATTAATCAAAAACACCGACTTCAGGGCTTGCTTTTAGGCTCGCTGCATAAAATCACCCTGTTTCTTGCCATGTCAATCATCTGTATTCCCGGCCTTTGGATTGTGCTGAACAGCTTCCGTCCGACCGTCGAGATTATGGCCAAACCCCCCGTTTGGATTCCCAATGAACTCAACCTCGACCACTACCGCGCGATGTTTGGCGCGGCGGGCGAGGGCGGGGTTCCCGTGGTGCAATATTTCACCAACTCGCTGATTATTTCGGTGACCTCCACGCTGATTGCGATCCTTGTTGGGATGGCGGGTGGCTATGCCTTTGCACGGTTTAAGTTCAAAGGGAAAACGTGGATTTTTATCGGCCTTATGCTAACACGCGCCGTTCCTGGTGTGGCGCTCTCCTTGCCGCTGTTCATCGTCATGGCGAAAACCGGATTGATCGATACGCATATTGGCCTGATCATTGTTTATGTCGCGATGAACGTGCCGTTTACAATCTGGTTGATTGACGGTTTCTTTCGCCAAATTCCGCATGAGTTGGCCGAAGCCGCCGAGATCGACGGCTGTACCCGTTGGCAGGCTTTTTGGCGGGTTGAATTTCCGGTCGCCCGCGCAGGGATTGCGTCGGCGGGGATCTTTGCCTTCCTGACAAGCTGGAACGAATACGCGCTGGCAAGCCAGTTGACGCGCTCCACGTTTTCAAAAACGATGCCTGTGGGTCTTCGGGATTTCACCTCGGAATTCACCATCAATTGGGGTGGCATGTGTGCCCTCGCGGTCCTTATGATCATCCCCGCTCTCATCCTAACTTTCATTGTGCAAAAGCACCTCATTGCCGGTCTTACCTTCGGCGGTGTGAAAGGATAATCCAATGGCCAAAGTCCAACTTAAAAATATCGTCAAAAACTACGGCGCCCTTGAGGTTGTCCATGGGATTAATCTCGACATTGAGCACAATGAATTTGTGGTGCTGGTCGGCCCTTCGGGGTGCGGGAAATCGACAACCCTGCGCATGATTGCAGGGCTTGAGGATATTTCCGGCGGTGAAATCTCGATTGGCGAAAACGTGGTGAATAACCTCCCGCCACGGGATCGCAATATCTCGATGGTGTTCCAAAACTACGCGCTCTATCCGCATATGACGGTGCGCGAAAACCTAGGCTTCTCGCTTAAAATTGCCAAGAAAAGCGAAGAAGAAATCGCCAAGGCCGTGGCCGAAGCCGCCAATATTCTGTCCCTGACGGAATACCTTGAGCGTAAACCCGGCGCGCTTTCTGGAGGTCAACGCCAACGGGTTGCGATGGGGCGCGCGATTGTGCGTCACCCCGATGTATTCCTGTTCGATGAACCGCTCTCAAACCTCGACGCCAAGCTGCGCGCGCAGATGCGGGTTGAGATCAAGAAACTACACCAAAAGATCAAAACCACGATCGTTTATGTGACCCACGATCAGGTCGAAGCTATGACCCTCGCGGACCGCATTGTGATCATGCGCGACGGGCATATCGAGCAACAAGGCACCCCCCTTGAAGTGTTCGAAACGCCAGTAAACACCTTTGTGGCGACCTTCATCGGCAGCCCGCCGATGAACCTGATGGATGCCACAGTTACGGCGGACGGGAAGCTTGATCTTACCGACGACGTTTTGGTTCCCGTTCCCGCCGCTTTCAAAGATAAAGTGAGCGCAGGGCAAAAAGTTGTGTTTGGTTTTCGCGCGGATAATGTGATGCCAGAAGGGCATTCCCTTCCGATGCAAGGCGAGGCGGCCAGCTTTGATATGACCATCGATCTCTCTGAACCGCTGGGCACGGAAACCCTGTTGTTTGTCACTTTGGCTGGCGTGGAAATTCAGGCGAAAATGCACAATCCGCGCCCCGTAAAGTCGGGCGAACGGTTGACCTTTCAGCTTGATCTTACACGCTGTCACTTGTTTGACGCCGCAACTCAAAAAGCACTGAGGTAACCATGGCACTGATTTCAAAAGTAGAGATATTCATGGTGGATTTGAAGCCAAAAGTGAAGCGTACTGACGCGACACAAAGCTTCGACAGCCAAGAAACGCCTTTTGTGCGGATTACCGATTCCGAAGGGCAAACGGGCCTTGGATACAGCTATACAATCGGGCAGGGCGGTGGCGCGATCATGTCGCTGTTGCGCGAAACGATGGTGCCTAAATTGATTGGCCGCGAGGCCGAAGAAATCGGGCGTATCTGGCGGGATCTTCTGTTTTCAACACATGCCACATCGGTGGGGGCGATTACCTCACTTGCGCTCGCAGCGATTGATACGGCGCTTTGGGATTTGCGTTGCAAACGCGCGGGTTTGCCCCTTTTTCAGATGTTGGGCGGAGCTAAAGACAGCGTCGCGATGTACACCACCGAAGGCGGCTGGCTTCATATCTCGACCGAGGATTTGGTCGCCGACGCTTTGGACGCACAATCCAAAGGGTTTTCCGGCTCAAAAGTCAAAATCGGCAAGCCGCATCTTTCCGAAGATCGGGCGCGTTTGGCGGCGGTCCGCGAGGCCGTGGGACCATCTTATGAAATCATGGTCGACGCCAATCAAAGCCTGAGCCGCGCCGAGGCCACCCGCCGCGCACATATGCTTGAACAGTTGGATGTCGCGTGGTTCGAAGAGCCGCTTCCCGCCGATGATGTGCTGGAACATGTGGCGCTTGCGGCGAGTACGTCGGTGCCCATTGCCGTTGGCGAAAGCATGTATTCGATCAGCCAGTTCAAAGACTATCTGGTCTCGGGCGGCGCGAGTATTGTGCAGGTCGACGTGGCCCGTATTGGCGGGATTACCCCGTGGATGAAAGTCGCGCATATGGCCGAAGCGCACAATGTGCCTGTGTGTCCGCACTTCCTTATGGAGCTGCATGTCAGCCTTGTTTGTGCCATTCCAAATGCTCCGTGGCTTGAATATATCCCGCAACTTGATGGGCTTACGAAAACCGCCATGCGGATGGAAAACGGACGCGCCTTTGCCAGTATGGAGCCGGGCCTTGGTATTGACTGGGATATGGACGCGATTGAAGCCCAAAAAATCGACGGTCTAAGCGCCAGTTTTGGTGCATAGGAGGATATGATGGAACGCATGGGAATGGTGATCGGCGTTAAGCCCGAAAACATCACCGAATATAAAAAACTGCACGCAGACGTCTGGCCTTCGGTGCTGGCGAAAATATCCGAGTGCAATATCAAAAACTACACGATCTTTCTGCGCGAGCCGGAAAACCTGTTGTTTGGTTATTGGGAGTATCACGGCAGCGATTTTGCCGCTGATGCCGCAATTATGGCCGCCGACTCTGAAACCCAACGCTGGTGGGAAATTTGTATGCCTATGCAGGCGCCGCTTGAAACACGGGGGCCAGAGGATTGGTGGGCGATGATGGAAAACGTGTTCCACATTGACTGAACGGAAAACGACATGACGCTCAATTTGCAGCAACATTGGCCAAAAGCCACCAACCCGCTCCCCATCGTGATCTTTGGGGCGGGTTCGATTGTGACGGATGCGCATTTACCGGCCTATGATAAGGCGGGCTATCAGGTTGCGGGTGTTTTTGATCCTGACCTTGAGAAAGCGCGTTTAGTTGCCGCCCGATTTGGCTGCGCCGTTTTTGAAACGGCCGAGGAAGCCGCCGAACAGCGTAACGTGATTTTCGATCTCGCGACTCCCCCTGATGCGCATGCAAAAATCTTACGTAGCCTGCCAGATGGAGCAGTGGTGTTGCTGCAAAAACCAATGGGCAGTGATTTAGCACAAGCCACTGAAATTCTCGTGGTTTGTCGCGCCAAAAACCTAAAAGCGGCGGTAAATTTCCAGCTTAGATTTGCGCCGATGATGTTGGCGTTAAAAGACGCCGTGGATCAGGGGTTGCTTGGCGAGATCGTCGATTTTGATGCATGGCTTGCGCTGGACACGCCTTGGGGGCTTTGGAAGTTTTTGGAGCCATTGCCACGGGTCGAAATTCTGCTCCATTCCATCCACTATCTTGATTTCATTCGCAGTATTCTGGGTGATCCCAACGGCGTTCATGCCAAAACTATGGGGCACCCGAGCAGCAAAATCGCCCAATCCCGCACGGCGGCAATCCTTGATTATGGCGATACCGTCCGCTGTGCTCTGTCGGTCAATCATAACCACAGTTTTGGTCGCAAATATCAGGCCTGCGAATTTCGGATATGCGGCACTAAAGGGGCGGCCTATGTTCAGCTTGGCGTGAACCTTGATTATCCTCGCGGTGAGCCGGATATCCTGTCGATAAATACAGGCGACGGGTGGACAGAAATCCCCCTCACAGGCGCGTGGTTTATTGATGCTTTCGCCAGTCGCATGAGCCAGTTGCAACGGTTTGCAACCCAAGAAGACCCAAATTTGATCAGTTCCGTCGAAGATGCATGGAACACGATGGCGCTTGTTGAAGCTGCCTATGAAAGCAGTGCAACTCCCGCGACACAGATTGCAAGGAAGCCCTAAATGCCCGCAGAGAATTTTATAAAATTACATGAAAAAGATAACGTGTTTGTCGCCCTGCGTGGGGTGGCAAAAGGCACGATTGTTCAGATCGGGGCGAACAGTTTCCCGACCGTCCAAGATGTCTCGCTGGCGCATAAAATTGCTGCGCGTGACATCACCTCAGGGGAGGTGATTTACAAATATGGCATGCCCATCGGAACGGCGACACAGGATATTTCGGCAGGCAATAACGTGCATGTGCACAACGTCAAAAGCAATTATACCGCAACCGTTTATCGCGCTGAAGAAAGTGGCGTTAGCGAGGATAGCATATGACTCAGACCTTTCAAGGATACGCGCGTCAAGATGGGCGCAAGGGCATTCGCAATGTCGTCGCCGTTGTTTATTTAGTGGAATGCGCGCATTTCGTGAGCCGCAAGATCACGGAGAAATTTGGCGAGAACGAGGTCCATCTGATCGGGTTTCCGGGTTGTTTTCCAAACGCTTATGCCCAAAATATGATGGAGAAACTCTGTACGCACCAAAACGTTGGCGCTGTGCTTTTGGTCTCTTTGGGTTGCGAGAGTTTCAACCGTGCACAACTTGAAAGCGTCATTCGCGCATCTGGTCGCCCTGTCGAAACTTTGGTCATCCAAAAGTCTGGCGGAACGGCAACAACGATCTCGGCAGGGCGCGCATGGATTGAGAAAACACTCTCCGAAATCGCCGATGTTCCCCGCGTGGAGATGCAGGTAAAAGACCTCATTATCGGCACGATCTGTGGCGGTTCCGACGGGACCAGCGGGATTTCGGGCAACCCGGCTGCGGGCCGCGCCTTTGATAAATTGGTCGCCCAAGGGGCTGCGTGTATCTTTGAGGAAACCGGCGAACTTATTGGCTGTGAAGACATCATGGCCGCGCGCGCCGCGACACCTGAATTGGCCCAAGAATTGCGCAATGCAGTGGCCAAGGCCGAGGCCTATTACGACACCCTCGGTTTTGGGAGCTTTGCGTCCGGAAATGCCTCGGGTGGCCTGACGACGATTGAGGAAAAATCACTTGGCGCTTATGTAAAATCCGGAAGTTCACCGATTTCTGGCCTGATCAAGCCGGGCGATATACCCCCAACGGGCGGGCTTTATCTGATGGATGTTGTGCCGGATGGAGAGGTGCGCTTTGGCTTCCCGAATATTGCGGATAACGCCGAGATCACCGAAATGATCGCTTCAGGCGCGCATATGACGCTCTTTGTGACGGGACGTGGCTCTGTTGTAGGGTCGGCCCTTGCGCCGGTGATTAAAATTTGCGCAAATCCAGATACTTATCGCGCCTTGAGGGATGACATGGACGTCAATGCGGGCGCGATTATTGAGGGGGAAAAGACCCTCGAAGAAGTCGGACAAGAGATATTTGACACTATCATCGCAACAGCAGATGGTGCAAAAACCAAATCTGAAGAATTAGGTCATCAGGAATTTATCCTGACCTACAAATCATTTGAACCCATCGGGCCTGCGTGTTTGCCGGCTTCGGCGCGTTAATCCAAGGAGATATTCGTGCAAAGATTAAAAGGAAAAACTGTTCTAGCCACAGCGGCGGGACAGGGAATTGGTGCGGCAACCGTTCGACGCATGGTACAAGAGGGCGCACGCGTGATTGCAACGGATCGCGACATCACCCCATTGGAAGGCGTCGAAGGCCTCGAAGTGCACCAATTGGATGTGACTGACAGCGCTGCAATCACAGCTCTGGTTGCCAAAATCGGCCATATTGACGTGCTGTTTAACTGCGCGGGCGTTGTCCATGCGGGCACCATTCTTGATGCGACACCAGAAGACCTCGACTTTGCGTTTCTGCTTAATGTTCGGGCAATGTTTGACACAATTCGCGCCGTGTTACCTTCGATGATCGAGCGCGGAAATGGCTCCATTATTAACGTGGCATCGGTGGCAAGTTCCATCACGGGCGTGCCAAATCGCTTTGTCTACGGCACTACAAAAGCCGCCGTAATTGGCCTCACGAAATCGGTCGCGGCCGACTATGTGGCACAGGGTGTGCGTTGTAACGCAATTTGCCCCGGAACCGTGGACAGCCCGTCGCTTCAGCAACGTTTGCGCGACACAGGGGATTACGACAAAGCCCGTGGCGAGTTTGAAGCCCGCCAGCCAATGGGACGTCTTGGAACGTCCGAAGAAATCGCCGCTCTTGCTTGCTATCTTGCAGCAGACGAAAGCGGGTTCACAACGGGCCAAGCCCATGCAATTGACGGTGGATGGTCCACCTAACCTACGGAGTTAACATGAAATTTCTAAGATACGGGCCACGTGGGTCCGAAAAACCGGGTGTTTTGGATGCAGCTGGAAATATTCGCGATCTCAGCGGATTTGTGGGTGATATTGCGGGCGAAGTTCTTACAAACTTGGCGCGGTTTGCGGATTTGGACGTGGAAAGCCTTCCCTTGGTCGAGGGCAACCCGCGTTTGGGTGCTTGTGTTTCTGGCACGGGTAAATTCATGTGCATCGGCCTTAACTATGCCGATCACGCTGCAGAAAGCGGCTTGGCCGTGCCCAGCGAACCTGTGCTGTTTATGAAAGCAACCAGCGCGATTTGCGGGCCGAATGATCCCATTTTGATCCCGCGCGGCAGTGAGAAAACCGACTGGGAAGTTGAGTTGGGTGTCGTGATTGGCAAGGCCGCGAAATACGTGAATGAGGCCAACGCATTGGACCATGTCGCGGGCTATTGCGTCATCAATGACGTGTCCGAACGTGCGTATCAAATCGAACGTGAAGGCCAATGGACCAAAGGGAAATCCTGTGACAACTTCGGTCAAACTGGACCCTATTTGGTGACGCCTGATGAAGTTGGCGATCCACAAAACCTGTCGATGTGGCTTGAAGTGAATGGCGAGCGCGTACAGAATGGGTCAACTAAAACAATGGTTTACGGTGTTGCACACCTCGTGAGCTATTTGAGTCAGTTCATGACGCTTCATCCCGGTGATATCATTTCCACAGGGACACCTCCGGGTGTTGGGTTGGGTTTTAAACCACCACGTTTTCTAAAAGCTGGTGACAAAGTTGAACTGGGTATCGAAAAGCTCGGCCAACAGGCGCAGGTTTGTGTCGCAGACGCCTAAAGCGATTAAATAATTGGAAAAGCCGCGCCATAATCGGTGCGGCTTTTTCCGTTTTGCGGGCTAGTCCGTAAAATATTCGGCGTTATCCGCGCCAAGGGCCGGCGCGCCTTTTGTTGAGGTTAAAACCTCCCCATCGATGCGGATAGGGCAGCGTGTGGTTTGCATTTGGGTGCCGCCATGCGACGTGACGGATTGAAGTGCGTCGAGCGATTTAAACCCTTCCTCCTCCATCATTCGGGGCCAATCAAGGACTTCGGCACACCAAATATCGGCGGGTTCGAGCACGTCGAGCACTTCACGGGCGGATTTTGGCAACAAGAAATCCCGCAGGACGGCTTTGATTTCATCACGTTTCGTGAACGCGATAAAAGGGTCGCCAAAAGCGGCGAGGGTAGGGCTGTTCAAAAGGTCGGCAAGCTTGGAAATCGGAGCCATCGCAATCGCAATATGGCCGTCACGCACTTTGTAAATTCCGTAGGGTGCTGTCGAATTTACGCCTGCATTCGCTACGGCGCAGCGCTCTGGCTGGGTCGGGGCGCCCGCGAGGTAGGAGGTTATCATCTCAAATTGCATGTCCAGAGAACTGCTCATCAAATCAACCTCAACAAGCGCGCCTTGGCCCGTTACCGAGCGACGCAAAAGGGCCGCCATAATGCCTTGGCTCAGATGGTTGCCGCAGGTTATATCAAGCACAGCAAACGCCACAGGAACGGGCCCTTGATCGCTGTCCCCAGAGAGCCACGGCATTCCGGTTAAGGATTGTACAAGGAGGTCTTGGCCCGGCTTTTTCACCCACGGCCCTTTGCTGCCATATCCCGTGACCGAGGCATATATGATGCGCGGGTTAAGAGCCTTAACTGTTTGAAAATCCAAACCTATTTTTTCCATCACCCCTGGGCGGAAATTGTGGATCATGACGTCGGCGGTTGCGATAAGCTTTTTCACGCGCTGCAAATCAACGGGGTCTTTTAAGTCCGCCGAAACGCCAGATTTGTTGCGATTGATGGTGTGAAAGAGCAAGCTGTCGCCATCCAGCATTTGATCCGCCACAACAAGACCGCGGCATAAATCGCCGCCATTTGGGCGTTCAACCTTGATGACTTCGGCTCCCAAATCGGCGAGCCGCAAAGCGGCGGCGGGGCCCGCTAAAAACTGAGCGAAGTCTAATACCCGAAGGCCCTCTAGCGGTTTCAAATGATATCCTCCAAATTCGATGTTTTCTATATAAAACTTAGTTTTATATTATAAACCCGTCAAGGAGTGAACTGTATGCCAGTTTTATGTTGAGTTGTTTGCTTTTATATGTAAACTTTGATTGCATATATAAAACATTAAAACTGTGAGCTATCTAATGGAAATCGAACAATGCTACGAAGATTACACCCTTGGCGATACGCGCAAGACGAACGGGCGGACGATAACGGAGACTGATTTCGTGGTGCACGCGGGGCACACGGGTGATTTTTTTCCCCATCATATGGACACAGAGTTTTGCAAAACACTCCCTTTTGGGCAACGTATTGCCCACGGCACAATGACCTTTGCCATTGGCGTGGGGCTTACAGCGACCCAAATTAATCCGCGTGCGTTTACATATGGTTACGAGCGGCTACGCTTTCCAAAGCCGGTTTTTATTGGTGATACCATTCATACCGTCGTGACGATTGGCGCCATGAAACTTGACCCCAAGCGTGACGGATTTGGGCAGGTCGTTGAAAAAACCGAAACGTTCAATCAGCGCGGAGAAACCGTGATGTATTGCGAACATATTTTACTGGTTGAGTTGCGCAAATAGCCGCAATCCCCCCTTCCTATAATGAGGTACAACATGGCTGAAATTGGTGTTCACGCGCGCGGCCTCCCGGGATTGCCCGAGGATCACGCAGAAATTCCCGTTTGGAACGCGGAAAACTGGTTTTATGAAGACTTCACGCCAGGGGATAAAATTCGCTCGATACGGCGCACGATTTCCGAAGGGGAATCCATGCTTTTCAACAGCCTTGTGATGGATCACCACCCCTATGTGTCCGATCAAGAATTCGCGGCCCACGAGGGCGTTTTCGGCAAGCGTTTGGTGGCTGGTGCGATGGTGTTTTCCTATGGCCTCGGGCTGGCGGCGACCAATTGCTTGAACTCCTTTTCCTATGGATATGATCGCCTACGCTTTATCAAACCCGTCTTTATTGGCGATACAATCTACACAATCCGCGAGAACCTGAGCAAGGTTGTGCACTCCGATAAAATGGGAAAAGTGCGCGTCAGTTATTCCGTGTATAAGGGCGAAGGAGAACTGGTTTTATACTGCGAGCACCTCATGACCGCGCTTTACAGCGACCCAGAGCCCTTCGCGGAGGAGGCGCAGGCCATCGCTTTGGCAAAGGCGAAAAAGTCAGCTTGAAAGTTTACGGGCGCGTCAAATCCTTTTGATGCTCCCTCGTTTGACATATCGACGAGAAAGGATGCGATAACGCCCTAGATTGACCGTTGCCGCCTTGAGTCTGGCCGCGGGGTTGATACATTCGCGCGGAATTACTCATGAAGGACAGACCATGCTAAAAGCCGAAACTCGTTACGCTATAGACCCAGAACACGCCAAAACGCTCGGCACCGAAGACTTGCGCAAGAATTTCCACGTTGAGGGGCTTTTCGCAGATGATGAAATCAAGCTCGTTTACAGCCATTATGACCGTCTTATTCTAGGTAGTGCGGTTCCAACCAAGGGCGCGTTGACACTTGAGGCTCTCGCTGAGACGGGAACGGACACGTTCCTTGAGCGGCGCGAAATGGGCGTGTTAAACATCGGCGATACAGGCACGATCAAAGTGGACGGCGAGACCTTTGAGATTGCCAAGGGCGAAGTGCTCTATGTCGGCATGGGCAGTGGCGCGGTTGAGTTTTCAGGTGCAGGGCGGTTTTACATTCTCTCGGCGCCCGCCCACCATAAATACCCCACAACCTTGATCCGCGAAGCTGATGCCAAGCGGGTGCAACTTGGCTCGCCAGAAACGGCAAACGAGCGCGTTATTATTCAACTTTTGCATCCCGATGTGTGCAAAAGCTGCCAACTTGTGATGGGCTATACGCAATTCAAACCGGGGTCGGTTTGGAACACCATGCCTTGCCACGTGCACGACCGTCGAATGGAAGCGTATCTTTATTTTGACGTAAAAGACGACAACCGTGTTTTCCACTTTATGGGCGAACCTGCGCACACGCGTCACATGGTTGTAGCCAATGAGGAAGCCGTCATTTCTCCGCCGTGGTCCATCCACTCGGGTGCGGGCACAGGGGCCTATACGTTCTGTTGGGCGATGGCGGGTGACAACGTAGACTTCACCGATATGGACATGGTTCCGATGGCTGAACTGCGCTAGGCGACACGTTTCTGCATAAAATTGGCCCTGACCCAAGCTCCCTAGGGGCGCTGGTCAGGGCGCTTGATTTCTCGCCTTACAAACAACTGCGTAACCCTACCTTTGTGGCGGAAATTCCTAAATTCGCACCAAGTGGTTGTCCCACGCACAGGGGTGATCTCCGAGGAAAACGGGTTCGGCACCGTCGAGCGTTCCCACTTTTCCCGTGCCCGAGGAGAACATAAACTTTGCCCCGCCTGCGCTAACGCCACAGACATCTGGCAGCGCATAGGTGGCGGAAAACGTGTCATTCGCAAGGTCGAAAATCTGGACGACGCCGCCGATGGGCGAGGTCGCCGCCAGTTTCGACGCGTCCTGTGCAATGGCGACGCTGCCCACATAGCCGCGCAACTCGCGATGTTCCGACTCTGGAGCTTGCAACAGGCGAATATCCTCGCCGCGCGTATGCAGGCCAAGCAAGGCGGGGTGCTGCTCGGCTTCGCCCTGCCATTGCATGGCAAAGGCCACCAAACCCTCGGGGCCAACCGCTAAGTGACGGATCGAATTGCGAGATAGGTCGACAGGGAGTTCGACCTGTTCCCGTATCGCCCCTGTCGGCGCAACATAACTCAGGTTCGGCCGCATCGTTGTCAGGTTCAATTTGGTGCGTCCCATATCGGGGTGCGTTTCAATGCCCCCATTGGCGATCACAAGGGTTTCGCCATCGGGCATCAGCTTCATATCATGGGGGCCAACCCCGCCAGACGTGAACTCACCTAGGCGCACATAGCCGTGCTGGGCATCCCAAACGCCAATAACGCCGAGGCCTGCTTCATAGTCGTTTTCGGTGGTGTAAAGGGTTGATCCATCTGCGGAAAATGTACCATGCCCATAGAAATGACGCCCCTCTCGCGCGTTGAAATTTGCGATCACTTGGCCCGTGATACAGTCGAGCACGAATGCAAACCGCCCCGGGCGGCGGGCAAATCCGACGGCCTCTGGGCGGGTTGGATGGGCGGCGGCGGCGTGGCCGCGCCCCGGAAGGGGAAGCTTAAAAAGGATATCCCCTGCGCCACTTAAACCAACCAGATGGTCGCCCGCGTTTGGAAAACGTGCGGCGGATAAATAGGTCGGAGATCCTGCGTCTGCCCAGCTTGGACGGGGGCACAGGCCCGTCGCGATAAGGCCCCCAAGAAACGCGCGTCGTGAGGCCATGTTAGTCTCCATCCAATGAATTGAAGCCCGCAGCGACGCCCAGTTTTGGGCCAAGCTCCGTCGCCGAGATTTCGCGAATATGGTCGATACTTTGCTGAACCAACTCAAGGAGGAAGCGATCTTGGACATTGGTGACGGAGGCAAAACTGGGATCGTTGACCTTTGTAAGACGGGCTTGGCTTGTTTCAAACGCCTCGGTGAATTTTTGCTGGAGGGAGGGGTTGCCGTCGGCCAAAATCGCCGCCAATTCCTGCAATGCAGTCAGCGACACCTCAATATGGCGACGTGATCGCTCTGAGCGGCGGGCCTCGGCGCGGGCAGGTAGGGGGCGGTCAAATGTGCCTAAAGGGCGGCCCAAGCGCGTGTCGGAGGTGAATTGTAAGCCTGCATTGAAGGCTTTGAATAATTCCTGAACCGCCTCGTCTTCGTTGCGATAAATGCTTGTTTCGCTAGGGTTTTGCAACGTGTCGCTATAGGTGTCCTGCCAATCCATCAGTATCGCCGTGGCGTTGTCGTGGATGTTTGTGGTGATGGCTTGCACCAATTCACACCGATATGTGTCGGCACCCATTTCGCGCAAGGACGCGTCATAGAGCAAGAACTCAAGCGCGAAGAAACCACGTCCCGCGATGGACACATGGGCGAATTCTTCGGGGTCTTGCACGGCGGGATCTTCGCTTTGGATCAGGTTCGCCAATGTTTTTGGAGTGAAGCCCTTGGTGTCTGGCCAAAACGCGAGGGCGAAGGCGCGGTCGCCGACTTCGGTGGGGCCAAAACGAAGGTGGCTCACGTTAATCCACGCATCAAACGCCGTGTGAAAGGCGGCCTGAAGGTCTTCGGACTCTGCATTGCACTGGCTCTGCGCAGTTATTTGCAGTGCTTGCGTCGTCGTTTCCAACTGTTCAATCCTTGGCAGAATATGGTCGGACAGAGCCGTTGTGACCGTTTGCGAAGGGTCAGCCGCCGTCGCGGTCAAGGGCCACGCGACGGCAAGAAGGTAGATAAATTTACGCATATTAAAGGCTCTCCAGAAAACGGATCAGGGCATCGCGGTCTTGTTTGGGCATTTCGACAACTTGGTCTTTCATCGTTTGCGCCTCACCGCCATGCCAGAGCACAGCTTCGAGAAGGGAACGGGCACGACCGTCATGGAGGAAATAGGTGTGGTCCGAAACACGTTCGGTCAATCCAATCCCCCAAAGCGGTGCGGTGCGCCATTCGGTTCCGGTTGCGCGGGCTTCGGGGCGGTTATCGGCGAGGCCTTCGCCCATATCGTGCAAAAGAAGGTCGCTATAGGGCCAAATTAGTTGGAAACTTTGCGCAGGTTGATCCTCAAGGCGATGGGTCACAAAGGCGGGGGTGTGGCAGGACGCACAGCCCGTGTCGTAAAAGACCTCTTTACCGCGCAAGACTTCGGGGTCGTCCACATCGCGCCGCGCGGGCACGGCCAAATTGCGGCTGTAAAAGGCCACAAGATCGAGCGCGTCGTTTTCGATTTCATTACCGCCTTCGGTGCCATTTGGCGCTTCTAGGCAGGCTGTTTGAGCTGCGGTACACTCCCCCTGTGGCGTCGGAAAAAGCGGGCTGGAAATCCCAATATCACCGGCAAACGCTGCGGCAGATTGATGTTTTATCGTGGGCGCGCCCGCCTTTAGGCCAAAGCGCCCCAACATGGGTTGATCGTATTCCATCGACCAGACCACATTGGCGCGGCCAGAAATGCCGTCTCCATTCGCGTCGTCAGGATCCGTGTTTGCGAGGATATCTGCTGTGGGGATCGCTTCCAACAGGCCCAAGCCGATCATTTGGGGAGCAATGCGGGGGCTGAGCATGGCGTCAGGGTGAAGCGGCCCATAGCCAAGGTCGGCCGCCGTGTAGGTTGGAACGCGCAAAGAGGCGGTTTCGCCGTCCGAAAGGGCGACTTCCTGTTCTTCATAATCGATTTGCAAGCGGTATTCGGCCTGATGCCCCGCGAGGCTGAAATTCTGAAGCTGGGTGCCATAGGTTGGGTCAGGCAGGGTCGCCAAATAATCTTCGATTCCTGCGATGCCATCCGTAGATGCCCCCGGAATAGAGACGCGCAGAAAGAGGGAAATCGCAGTTTCGTCGGCGTTTTCGGGCGCATGTCCCCGTCCGTCTTTTATGTGGCAACTTTGACAGGAGCGCGCGTTGTAAAGCGGGCCAAGACCGTCGGAGGCCAAAGTAGAGGAGGGCGACGAGACCCAGAGTTTGCGAAACAATCCGTTGCCGACTTTGAAATTGAGTTCGCCGTCAAATCCGATGTTCGCGGAAGGTTGCGAAAACGCATCCGCATTGTTACGCACGCGCACGGTGGCGGCCCCTGCAGCCTGTTCCTCAAACGCGCTGGCGGCGGAGAAATCTTGAGTCGGCGCCGTAACTGCTGCGATACGGGCGGCTTCTTTTGCGGTGCGGGGGATCACGTTGAGGTGCGGATCGCCAAGCTCTTGGGCGGTCGCGGACGAAACGGAAAGGATCAAGGCGGAGACGGCAAGTCTGGCAAGCATAGCGGGACCATTCAATATTACTGCGCGACGCCCGTTCGTGACGGACGCCGCTTTTTGGTAGGGTTTACTGGAAGACAGCGGCGGGACTATCGAGGCTGTCGGAGCCTTCGAATTCGATATGGTTTAGCCCGAGGGTCGTGACGATGCGCTCAATCGTTTTGGTTTGATCAATCAAGCTATTCACGCCGCCCATGACCAAAGCTTCACCGGCAAGATTGCCGCGCTCCAACATCTGGTCATAAGCAAAGCCAGCCTCAGCGGCGGTCTTGATCCGACCTAAATTTCGCATGGTTACCGAGAGTTTTGCCTGCATTTCAGCGTCGAGGGCTGGGTCCGCTTCGACCACGAGGTCCGAAAGGGATGCGCCCGAAACGAGGGAGCCATCAACACGCACATACTCGCCCAAATAGACATTTTGAACGCCCAATCCGTCGTAATAGTGGCTGTTGTGGGTGTTGTCAGAGAAGCAATCATGCTCCTCTTCTGGGTCGTTGAGCATCAGCCCAAGGCGCATCCGTTCGCCGGCTTGTTCGCCATAGGAAAGCGACCCCATGCCTGTCAACATCGCGACAATTCCCGTGCCCTCATTGGTTAAAAGGGTTGCACGGGCCTCGCCCTCGGAGCCCCATTGCGCGGTCATCCAATCGAGATCGGATACCAAAAGCGCAACGGCCGCTTGCAAATATTCCGCGCGGCGATCGCAGTTTCCGTTGGTGCAATCTTCGCCCGTGGCGTAATTTGTCCAGGGACGATTGCCCGCACCCAAACCGTGGCCATTCAAGTCTTGGCCCCAGAGCAAAAACTCGATGGCGTGGTATCCCGTGGCGACATTTGACTCAACGCCGTCTGCTTCGTGCAGGGTTGCGGCCAGAAAGTCTGGCGTGATGGAAGAAGCATCAATTTCAGTGCCGGATAGGAGGAAGCTCGGGTTCGCGATGACGTTCAATACGGCAAGGGTGTTTTCGTCAGTGGGCTGGCCATAGGCGTCGCTTACATAGTCGATCAAACCTTCGTCAAGCGGCCAAGCATTCACTTTGCCTTCCCAATCGTCGACGATGGCGTTGCCAAAGCGAAAGACCTCAGATTGTTGATAGGGGACGCGGGCGCTGAGCCATGCTTTGCGGGCGGCGTTCAAAGTTTCCGCAGAAGGGGCTGCGACCAATGCGTCGATTGCAACTTGCAAGCTTTGAGCAGTGATCAAACTGTCTTCATATGTCGCCTGAGCGATATCAGCATAGGTGTTTAGGGTTGCGGTTTTGTCGCCGGCCCATGCGGGGGCCGCTAGCATGCAACTTAGGGAAAGTGTGGAAATAAGTGCGCGTTTCATTCGAAATCTGTCCTCGCTATCGAATCCATTTGTCTGGGTAAGTGCCATTGCGCAGATATCTGAGTGATTTAGTTGGATTTGTCAAACCCGATTATTTTAGTCGCCTTTAAGTATGCATGCAATTCCCCATCACGCGCGACCTCAAGTTAAATCGAAATGAAGCCGAGCCAACGATTTGAAAACCCCAGATAGATTTTTAAATATTAGACAAAATTCATTTTTAAAATTTCTGTGGCAAGCAAAATGAACACGATTATTGATGGCTTGAATGCCATCCTCTGGAATTACGTTTTGATTTATGGGTTGTTGGGTGCGGGGCTGTTTTTCACCCTTCGATTGGGCGGGATTCAGCTCCGGCATTTTGGCGAAATGGTGTGGTTGGTTGTGGCGCGGCCCGCGGCGGATTCGTATGGGATCACCCCGTTTCAAGCCCTATCGGTAAGTTTGGCGTCGCGCGTTGGAGCATGCAACCCTGCGGGCGTCGCGGTTGCGCTTACGCTTGGGGGACTGGGCGCGGTTTTTTCAGTCTGTCTAATTATAAGTTCGGGATTGATTTTCGTGGCAGTTCAATCGATTTCAATCGCGGAATCCTTCAGCGAATTGATTGGAGTCCCCAAGTGACTCGTCGGCGCTCTGGTCGCCGCCGCGGCGGGTGTCGTGATTTTTGACGGGATACGAGTGGCCCAGTTTTTGGTGCCAATTATGGTTTGGGCTTATCTGATCGTGGCCATCATCGTCATGGCTTTGAACCTCCCTCAAGTGCCGGAATTGCTGTGGCTCATTATCTCAAGGGCGGTTTGTTCTCAAATGAGGCGGGCATGGGGTCGGCTCCCAATATCGCCGCTGCCGCTCAGGACCGGAAAATACGAGGGCCAGAGGACTTGTTGCGCGGTATGTCTTGCAAAATCGGTTTCTGGCGATACCTTCTTGTTTTAGACAGGTTTTGCCGCGCATTAAAATTGCCACACAAGGACGTTAGTGAATGAAGATTACCGCATCTCGCCTTGGCCGTACGGTCGGTCACCTTTTGCTTGCGCTGCTCAATGCGACGTTGCTCCTCGCGGCCGTTTGCCTCTTTTTGGAATTGCGCGTCGTGAAGGCCGTTGATGGTCTGACACAAACTTTCTCTGAAAATCTCGTGCAAGTGGCCCCGCTTCGGGATGCTGTGATTTCCCTCTCACAGGACGCGGCGGAATTGCGGGGTGAGCTTGCGGCATTCACGCAGACGCCAAATTCATTCAACGAGGAACGTGCCAATGCCCTCAGTGCCAAAGTGGATATTCTAAATACGCAACTTGTTGCATTAAAAGGGAATATCGGAAATGTCATGCAAAATCCTGAGGGGTTGATCGATCATGCAATTGAGAAGACAGCGCAAGAAGTGATTGATGGCTTGTCCGATTTGCGCGGATGCGAAAAACCGGTGAGTATGTAAATCACCGCCAAAATTGGCAGGGTGAACGCGTGAAAATTGGTGCTTAAAATCCGTGGGGTGAAGCTCTATACCAAAGCGTGTCCGTTTGGGCCATCCCGTGTCGCCCGTTGGCGCGCACCGATCAAATTCGAGTGAGTTTTGTACAGCATGGATCGAAATCTAGACCCAATCCTGCATATAGGTGCGCCCAAATGCGGCAGTTCCAGCTTGCAACGCGCGCTATCATTGCGGCCGACTTTTACGTCCCGCGCGGGGGTGACCTATCGGTATATTGTCCTACGTCGAGAACAAATCCTTGGCGGGCTTGCGATTAAACTCATTATGAAAACCACGCGCCGCGCGTATCTTCAATCGGCCCGCTTTGACGAAATAATCCTGACCCAAAACCAAGACGGAAGCTGGCATCCCAACGCAAGATCGATTGCGCGTATTCGTAAATTATTTGCGCAAATGCGGGCACGAAACGAGGTGCCTATTATCTCCAACGAGGGGAATTTTTCCTTGTTATCGCGCCATCTCGGTCCCGAAATTTTTCAACACCTGGGGTTGAAATGTCAGGTTTTCGTATACGTGCGCCCTCAAGTCGAATGGATAAATAGTGCCTGGTGGCAATGGGGCCTATGGGAAGAGTTTCCGTATCAGAAGGATTTTTCCGCATGGTTTCCCGCCGCCAGAGAAGGCTGCAATTGGTTGAAACGATTAAAAAACCTTCGGGAGATCGATCAGATATCTAACCTCAACGTTGCCCTTGCCAACGGGAATGTTGTGGCGCAGTTTTTTGAAGCTATTGGGTGTGATGCGCCCGCCGATGCGGCCGAAATCGAGAACCGATCTCTGGATATTTCAGCCATCAAGTTTCTGTTGAATAATCGTGGTTTGCGCAAAGACATTCACGACTCAAAAGCGGCGTTGATTTTGGCAAAATTGAAGGTAGAAAACAGTGAAAAACCGTGGTGTTTGAGTGCAAATCAAGTTCAGAGCATCATACGCCACCACCTGCAGCACAACAAAGCCCTTCTTGAGTTTCTTGCCAAGGACCAAGCAGAAAGGATGCGTGCCGACCCGCATTGGTGGCAAGCTGATAGCTATAATACAGCGCGCGTTCACAAGGTTGGTGCTCCGGATTTTCTGCACGAAGACGATGCGCAATCAGCCTTTTATCGGGCGGAACTGCGAAAACGGGGCTTTAAAATGCGGGCCTCTGCTTAACTCCCCGCGCATTTGACGGGCGGGGAGGTTGGTTTTCGAAACGGTTCACGCCTTTGGGCGCGCAGCGGCGATTTTGGCGAGGGCAATGTCGTCGGCAACTTCTGAACTGGGGAGGTGCGCGTCATCCGCTCGTTTCAAAATGTCGAGGATTGTGTGGTACAGGCCGGTGATCCGCGCCACATCGGCCTCGCGCGACGGAGTTGAGAAGATCACTGTTGAGCCCCCCATGACACCGCCCGCGTTCACCACATAGTCGGGCACATATGTGATACCGCGTTCTTGCAACGCGCGGCCGAATTTTGGTTCGGCAAGCTGGTTGTTGGCGAGGCCACATATGACCTTTGCTTTGATTTCTGGAAGGGTTGTCGCATTCACAACGGCCCCCATCGCGCAGGGTGCAAAGATATCGACGTCTTGGGCGTGGATGCGGTCGGGGGAAACGGCGGTGGCGCCATATTTTGCAACGACCTCCTGAACGACCTCGTCGCGGACATCGGCCACAATAAGTTCTGCGCCGGCTGCGTGTAATTGGCGCGCGAGGTCGGCACCCGTGCCGCCAAGACCTTGAATTGCCACGCGTAAACCAGTTAGTTCATTTCGGTCCCACACGTGCTTTGCCGCGGCGCGAATACCTGTGAAGCCACCAAGGGCTGTGAAGGAAGACGGGTTGAAGCCCTCTTCGTATTGCTCGGCGCGGCAGAAAATATAGTCGCAGTTTTCGGCCAAAATATCGGCGTCTTTGGGGCCAACTCCGACGTCGATTGCGGTCCAATACAGGCCACCAAGGTCCTGAACATGTCTGGAGAAGGCGCGCAAAAGGTCGGCTTTATCGGCGCGTGCGGGGTCTGCAATGATCACGCATTTTCCGCCACCCAAGGGCAAATCTGCCACCGCGTTTTTGTAGCTCATGCCTTTGGACAGGCGCAAAACATCCGTGAGTGCTGCGTCCTCGCTTGCGTAGGCGTGCATCCGACAGCCCCCTGCAGCAGGTCCAAGAGCGGTCGAGTGAATGGCGATAATCGCACGCAAACCAACGGCGGGGTCGTGGCAAAACAAGACCTTTTCGTGGTTATCGAATTCTGGGTGTTCAAAAATAGACATGGTGGATTCCTTGGTTTCGCCGTGCGTGCAGTTTAGGGGATATTGGGGAGAGAATCCGTGCAAACATCTATGTTATTCCCTATAGTTCCGCAAGGATTGGCTAAAATATGGGGAATACGTAGCTAATATGACCAAAATTGAATTGGACGTGACGGATCACCGAATTCTGCGGGTTTTGCGCCAAGAAGGGCGGATTTCGAACCTTGATTTGGCGCAACGGGTGGGGCTTTCGCCCACGCCCTGCAGTCGCCGCGTGCGTCGCCTTGAGACCAGCGGCGTTATCACTGGCTATAGTGCCCAGATCAATCCGACGGCGATGGGTCATGGGGTGACCGTCATGGTGAACATTCGTTTGTCCCGCCAAGGCCCTGCAGATATTGAAGAATTTCTCGCGGCGGTGAAGCGGATGCCCGAGGTGACGGAATGTTTGCTGGTGACGGGCAATCTGGACTATATCCTGAAGGCCCGTGCGCGGGATGTTGAGGAACTCAAAGATTTTGTCTTGGCCAAACTTAAGAAAATCCCCTGCGTTTCGGACACAACCACGATGTTGATCCTTGAGACGATCAAGCAAGCAGATTAGCGCGGGATGTGGACGGTTTGCCCTGTGTCACAGGCGGTTTGAATGGCTTCCAAAACATGCATGGTTTTGAGGCCTTCTTCGCCTGAGACCAACGGGGACGCGCGCCCCTTGATGACCGCCGTGAAGTGTTCGATTTGATTAACCAATGGTGCGGACGTGGCGCAGGGGAAGGAGGCTGCACGGATGGGCGACCACCAGCTTTGCGGCGCGTCGTGGGTCCAGACCGTGAGGTCGGGTAGGGACATCGCCCCTTTTGAGCCACCGAAGTGATAACAGGATTGGTTCGTTGCGGGGTAAGCGGGGTTTTCGCCCGCCGTAAGTTCCCAACTCCAAGGGGCGGCGATGGCGTCGGACACGGTGAGGGTGCCAATGGCCCCATCGGCGAACCCAAGCACTGCGGCGGCGACGTCCTCATTATCGTGTCCGCGTCGAGAGGGGGCGGCTTGGGCCTGTACGGTTATGATGTCGCCACAGAGGTGGCGCATGAGATCAACGTCATGTGCGAGGTTGACCGAAATCGGCCCCGCCCCTTTTTGGGTTCGCCACGGGGCAACGTCGAAATAGTCGTCGGGTTTGTATAGCCAGCAGGTGGCTTGCAGGCTTCGGATGTCGCCGATGACGCCTTCAGATATGAGGGAGGCTGCTTTTTGGATGATCGGGTTGTATCGTCGATGGTGGCCAACAAGGAGGGGGACGCCGTTTGCCTGCGCCGCTTGAACCAGCTTTTCCGCTTCCTTTGCGGTGACGGCGAGGGGTTTTTCTACAAGGACCGCGCAATTGTGCTCGATGCACATAAGCCCTTGCTCCACATGCAACGGCGTTGGCGTGGCAAGGATAACCCCATCCACCTCTGTGGCGGCAAACATCGCCTCAAGGGTGGTGAAATGCGGGACGCTATAGGTGGCAGCAAGCTTGGCCCCCTCGGAATTGGGTTCCACCAGCGCGACAAGCATAGCGTCTTGGGTGTGGGTGAGTGCGTTGAGGTGTTGTTTACCAACAAGCCCCGCTCCCACAACACAAATTCTGGCTTTTTGCTCCATGTTCCCCCCTCCGATGTTCCAACGAAAGCCTAACTTTTATCGCGACCTATACAACCCAAATTGCGCTCCTTTCAGTCTTGCGTAAGGGAGCAAAACTGGAAAAACACTTGCCATCCGCTCAGGAGGTGCGAAAGACTGCGTTCAAAAAGGAGAAGTCATGTCACATTTGGAAGATATTCGCGCGAAGTCGAGGTTTCGCGATTTATTTGAGGGCCAGTTTCAGCACGCAGCGATCGCGGCTTTTATGGCGATTGGCGCGTGTTCATTGCTTGTACGGGTGGAGGACGGCCCTTGGTATCTGCTGCTCAATTCCATCGTATGGGCCAAGATTGCCATTATCCTTGCTATTGTCCATCAGGCGCTCGTGGCTGGGGTGTTTCGGTTGCAGCTTTACAAAAACTGGATGAGCAAGCGGTTTGGCGAGCGGGATATGCAGGTCTGGGCAGGGATATTCCTTCCGTTGTTGATCGCGCGCCCTTTGGCTGTGCTTCTGACGGGGTTGAGCGATAGAACACCGATCACGGGATATAACACGCTCGAAGTCATTCTTGGCGTCGCGTTGTTGGGGGCGGCGGTTTACGGCATGCATTCTGTTCTTGTGTATTTCACTTTGCCGCGCGCTCTTGGGGGCGACCATTTCCGCGATGAATATGCCGAGATGCCGATGGTGAAGAAAGGGATCTTTAAATACGTCGATAACGGCATGTATAGCGTTGTGTTCCTTGGCCTGACGGGGATTGCGCTGATCTGTGGGTCGTGGAATGCGCTGGTGGTGGCGCTGTTTCAACATGCCTATATTTGGGTGCATATGTATTGCACTGAGGCACCGGATATGCGGCGGATTTATGGGGATAGGTCGGATGACGTCATAGACGTTTAAGTGCTGACGTGAAAAAGGCCCCATCGCGGGGCCTTTTTTTTGGTACTAGATGGTGGGGGCAATACGCCCCCATTTTGCTACCTGCGACCACCGCCCATACGGCCACCGCCGCCACCCATACGTCCGCCGCCCGAGGGGCGGGATTGAATGCCGCCGCTGGGGCGTTGAATGTTGCGGTTTTGGATTTGGCGTTGGTTGCCCGTTTGACGGTTTTGATAGGCCGAGCCTACGTTTGCGGGCAGTTGGGTTGGGCGATTGATGCCTGTGGCTGGCAGTTGCGCGGGGCGGGTTGTGCCTGCAGCGGGGAGTTGTGCGGGGCGGTTGATTTGCGGCAGTGCTTTGGGTTGTTGGACCCCTTGCCATTTGCCGCCACCGTCGTTGCGCTCCCATTTGCCGTTGTTTTGACGATAGACACCGCCGTCTTTGCCCGCAAACAGATCACCAGCCTTACCATTGCTAAGAACGGCGTCTTTGGCGCCTGCGGCCCATTTGAGGTCTTGGGTGCCATTCACCTTGTTGCCTGCCAAAGCGCCGAGGCGATTGTCTGCGAGTTGGTGCGCAGCAGGGCCGCCTTTTAGGACGCCGCTATTGTCCTTCCACGAGTTAAAGGCACGTCCAGCGCCCACAGAAGCGGCCGCACTTCCAAGTTGTGCAGTAGACAGGCGTGGGTTGGTTGCCGAAACGAAAGGACGGTTCGTGCCAAGGGGTTGTGCCTTGGGCGTTATGTGTTGGTTGCGAACAAAATTACCGTCTTTGTTGATAATCTTTGGCGCATTGGGCAAGCCGCGATCAGGGCCGTAGTTGTCGCCATAGCGCCCGAATTGGCCGCGCTTGGGATCATAATAGCCGCCGATGCCATAGGTCACAGGGCGCGGATAGAACGCGGGGGGGCGCACGGCAATCGGGGGACGCACAAGGGGGGGACGGAAGCCGGGGGGACGATAGCCAGGAGGGCGAATGTAGGGAGGGCGGAAGCCTGGGGGGCGATAACCGGGTCCAGACCAATAAGGGGGGTAGTTCCAACCGGGGCCATAGAAGATGCTGCCCCAAGCGTAATAGCCAAAGAAGTACCCCGCCGTAACGCCAAAGTAGGTCGTTGTCGGCGTGGAATCGACCACCGTAACGTAAGTGACGTTGTGCACGGGTTCGGTTGCGGGGATGGTATAGATGACGTCTGGCACCGAGGTCGCAACTTCAAACGGTCCTTGCGGGCTGTCGCCTTTGAACCAGATGCCATCGATCACAGTGTAATATACATCGCCAACCTTAATCACGGTCTCGTTGCTGTTGAGGGCATAGCTCATCTCGGTGCCCTTGATGGGGGTGAACTCAGGGTCGCCCGCATAGGAGACATCCGCTTTGACCGAGGCATGGTCTACGGCTGCGATCTCGGGGATGCTCGCAAGGAGGCGTGCTTCTTCGCTTTCGGGGGTGCCGGGTACGGATGAGCGCGCCGCGTAATAGGGGGCGTCATCGGGAATGTTGCGGAAATCGTCGGGAAGGTCGCCCGAGGCAAAGGTCCAATCGTCGCCGTTCAAATCTTTATTGCGGAACCAGCGGCCAGAGGTGAGGAAGTACCATTGCGCCTCAACCGTGTGGTAGAACAGATCAAACTGTGTGTTGCTGACCCATTCAAGCTTGGTGCCACTGACGGGCTCCTTCTTG
Organism: Falsihalocynthiibacter sp. S25ZX9; assembly: GCF_041205405.1. Classification (NCBI taxonomy): domain Bacteria; kingdom Pseudomonadati; phylum Pseudomonadota; class Alphaproteobacteria; order Rhodobacterales; family Roseobacteraceae; genus Falsihalocynthiibacter; species Falsihalocynthiibacter sp. S25ZX9. Next base: position 72,815 of record NZ_JBGFCD010000007.1, on the reverse strand, counting down.
GGCGGACCATCCATGGTGATCAATTCGGTGGGGACGTTGGAATAGAAGACTTCGGGGAGAGGATCACTCGGAATGAGGCCCTCTGCCACAGCGCGCCGCGCATCGTCCCAGTTGCCATCATCAGGGAGGGTGGTGAAGATTTCGGGGAGGGTGGCAACATCAGTCCACGGGCCGCTCAAGTCCTCGGCCTCTAGCCAACTGGTGTTGTTGCGCAAAGTCCATTTACCCGAGTCATAGATCGAGAACAGGTCCCAGTTGGTGTTCACGGTAAAGGCCAAGTCTGGAACGCCGTCGACTGTTGCCGTAAGGGGCTCGCCATCTGTCATCACAAGGATCGAAGGTTTTTCGCTGACATAGATAAGGGGAGGGGTGGTGTCCAAATCTTTAAGGTCGGTGAAGGATTGGAAATTCTCAAGGCTCGCCGTTGTACGGGGGAGGGAGAGAGTGATTTCACCGGTGGGGAGTTGTTTACCCACACCCAGCGCAAGCGCGTCCATGTCATCGCGGGTGAGGTTAGAGAAGCTGAGGTCCGTGATGACAATATTGGTGGCAATAATCTCGTTGTTCTCGCGATCGGCAACTGTATCGGCGGAAATTGTGATGATCCCATAAAGCGGCTCGGCGTCTTTGGATCGCGTCACTTGGGTGGCCACTAGGGCGGTCATCTTGGTGAAATTCTTCCAGTCATTCACTTGCGGCTGGTAAAGGGTAACACTCGCGCCCTTGTCGTTGGAAAAGGTGCGCGGCCATTTATTGGGCTCATCGGCTTCGGTAAGATACTTGCCACTGACAAATCCGGTTTTCCCATCCACCGTCACAGCACACCAAGCGGCGGCATCGTCACATTCCTCAACCTCAATTGATGTGCCTTGGGGGAGGGTGGTCATGACGGGGGCGCCAGTCGTTGGACCTTGGCGCATGTTTAAGTCAGCAGTGGTTTGGGCAGGCCACGCAAAGGCCGCGTTCGCCGCGAGCGAGAAGCAGGCGGTAAGGGTGGTAAATCGGTGCAGATAGGACATGAGGGCTCCAAATGGACAAAGCTATTTTTGAACCTTAAGAGAAGATGCGAGTCAGGTATAGGTTTTGATCACAACTTTCTGTGTGCAGGCTGTTACTCTGGTTTCTTGGGCGAGACAGGCTGGCCATGGGGGGTAGAGAGAAAGGCGTCCGTCCACAGCGATTTCATTCCCTCAAGCGCGTCGGGCGCAAACATTCCCTTTGCAACGACCATCTCCTCTAAGGTGGCGACCCAAACACGGTAATAGTCATCGCTGCCGTCTAGGGGATGCGAAGCTCCCGCAAGAGCGAGGCGCGCACCAAACATTTGTGCCCATTCAGGCCATGCAAAGACACCGGATTCATTGAGCGCCACGGTGAGGGCAAAAACCTGTCCATGCCATGGGGCCTCAAAGGCGGCTTCTGGCGTGGGTGGGGCGTTGGGAGAACAAGAGGTCATGCGCTGGGCTCAAGTAGATAGCTTTGCCACAGATCAAGGACCATGTCGTCCCCAGAGGCTTCTGCATCCGCACCCCAGAGATCATGGGCCGTGAAACGCACTGCATAAAGCGGTTGCGGTGCTGGGCCGAGGAAATGCGCGTTGCTGTCAGGGAAGACATGATTGCCGTGCAGACGCTCAATCGTGCCGTTGCGCCCCGCAGCATAGGCGGGCAGACGGGTGTGGCCGCCTTTCACGAGGGTGTTCTGGGCATGGGGAACCGTGCGCACAGGATCGCCGACCTTGAACTTGGCTTGGGGGCCTTCCGGCCGCATATATGAGCCTTGCGCATGCATCGCGCGGTCTACGTTTTCGGGCTTAAGAGCGCGTGGATCAGGCCTGTGCGCTGGGCCCGCGGGAGGGCTGTCCAAATCCTCCATTGTGAGGAGGTCACGGTCGACAAGGATATCCGTCAAACCGCCGAGCCATTTTTCGTAATAGGAAAATCCCGCGTAGTCTTTGGGGGGTAAACATTCCCGCGCGTGGCGGCTGGCGTCAATGTTCCACGCGCCAAGAGCGCCACAAGCAAGGTTGAGCGCAAGGGCGCGGGCCTCCCAATCGGTGTGGAAAACCTCGCTATCGTCCTTTTCGGGGATCGGGCCGTCGCCAAAGCGCCCGCCCATATCATGCACGCGGCTCACGCGCTGGGCGCCTTGACCAAATCGGTGCCGATCATTGCGTTGCGCGAGATCAGGCCTGCGAGATCGTTTTCCGAGAGGTCCTGCGTTCCTTCTGGGCGCATTGGCACCACCAAATAGCGCACTTCGGCGGTGGAGTCCCAAACGCGGACGGATTGGCCATCGCTCAACTCCACCCCGAATTCGGCCAAAACGGCGCGAGGTTCGCGAATGGCGCGGCTGCGATAGGCGTCGGATTTATACCACGTCGGCGGGATGCCAAGGATCGGCCACGGGTAGCAACTACAGAGGGTACAAACGACGAGGTTGTGCTGGGTTGGCGTGTTTTGCACGGCCACCATGTGCTCGCCCTGTCGCCCCATGAAGCCCAACTCGGCAATGGCGGCGGTGGCGTCCTCCATGAGGCGCGCGTGATAGGTCGCGTCGACCCATGCGCGCGCCACAACCTGCGCTCCATTGCGCGGCCCGATTTTATTCTCATAGGTATCAATCAGTGCATTCAACGTCGCAGGATCAACCATTCCCTTATCCACCAGCAAGCTTTCGAGCGCGCGCACCCGCAACTCAGGATCCGAGGGCAGGTGGCTGTGGGCGTGATCCGAATGATCGTGGGGCATGCGTGAAATCCAGAAATGTAAGGGCCGTAGTCTGAGGCAACGGCAAGAGTCGCCTCAGACTACAAAATTTCCCCGCAGATGAAAGCTATTCCCGCGACCGCCCTAGAGTTGTCCCTTAACCGGCAGGAATTTGGTGATATTTGCGATGGTCTTTTTCGAGAAACTCGCCCCGGGTTCGGATGTTTCCACGTCGATGCCCTGCGGCGTGGCGATCGTCCAAAGGATGTTGCCTTTGGGGTCTAACGACAGTTTATAGGCATGGGTTTCGATGTATTTGAGGACCCCAGTTTGAAAGCGTTTCGCAAGCTCTGGCGAGTCGATAAACATGCCAAATTCGGTGTTGATTTCGATCGAACGGGGATCATAATTCAGCGAGCCAACAAAAAGGGTAGTGGCATCAAAAACGGCCGCTTTGGTGTGCATCGTGAGTACCACGTCGCTGTCTGGGGGAAGTTGCCCCAAAGCTTGTAACGCATCCGCGCGGATTTCATAAAGCTCAACACCTGCCTCCAAAAGCCCTTTGCGGCTCGGAGCATACCCACCGTGCACATAGGCATGATTGGTCGCTGCCAAGGAATTGGTCAGGATCACCACCCGTCGTCCTGCACGGCTGAGTGCTTTAAACATCGCGAGGTCCGACGGGCGTGGCACGAAGTAGGGCGACATCAAAATGACGTCCGATTTTGCCGAAAGTATTTGCTGTTTAAGTTCGTCGGAAAGCGTCCGAGGGCCTACTTTGACCGCATTGCGTGTTTTTTGCGGGGTATCGGTTACAACCCATGCGTCGCCGCGAAGGGGTTGGATTGTCCCGTCCAACACCTGAGCAAGAAACTCCGAACTCATGGCTTTGGCATAGAGATCTTTCTCGGCTTGATCCGCACGGCCACGAAGGTCCTGCTGTAAGCTTTCTTTGTCCACCTTGAGGCCTAGTTCTTGGAAGTTTTCCATCGGGACGGAGTGCGGGTCATTCCAATAAACGTCGAAGGATTTTGCAATGTCTTTTGTGACAGGCCCCATGACAAATATGTCAAAATCGGCAAATTCCGCGTCTGAGTTGATCTCAAAATACTCGTCCGCAATGTTACGCCCGCCCACGATGGAGGCCGCATTGTCCGCCGTTAGCGTTTTGTTGTGCATGCGCCGATTGACGCGATTGAAATCGAGTAGGAAATTCGCGCCTTTTGTGGCGTTGCGTGAAAGGGGGTTGAATAAGCGCATTTCAATGTTCTCATGATCATTCAAAAGCGCAATTTCATCGTCGGTCGCGGAGGTGAAAACGTCATCCAATAGGAATCGCACCCGCACCCCGCGTTCCGCGGCATCAATCAAAGCACGCGCAAAAATACCGCCTGCGAGGTCAGGCTTAATCAGGAAATATTGAATGTCTAGCGTGTGCTCCGCGGCTTCAATGAGACGCAAGCGTGCGCCAAGAGCGTCGTTTCCTGAAACCAAGGGAATCAATGTCGTTTTCCCGCCGCTCTCAAGGGTCTCTTGCGTGGCAACGCGTGTCACCCTGCTTGAGCCCAAAATGTCCGTAGCCGAAGTTGGCGTGTGGTTTTTTTCGAACGGAACATGTGTACAGCCAGCGACCAATAGCAATAGGCATCCAAGACACAAAGACATTACATTGGAACAGGGCGCGGACGGGACGGGGGCGGTAAAAATATCAGATTTCATAACGAACTGTTGCGACAGTTGCCGCAACGCGTCAACTATCCGCGCGAGGAAACTCGTCTTAATATCACTACATGTGGTAAGCGCGCCATCATTTGAGGTCTGATTTGACCTTTGCCAAAAGGGCATCGCTGGCTTTTGCGAGCAAGCCTGAATCCGAGCCACAAGCGACAAAGGTGAACCCATCGTTGAGTAATTGCGCGGCAAATTCTGCGTCGGCGACAAGCGTGCCGACGGGGATGCCTGCTGCCATCAAGGCGCGCGCAACGGGCCAGATGGCCTCCCAAACTTCGGGCGCAAGCGGCTTGCCAAGATAGCCTAAATCGGCGGCAATATCCCCCGGACCAAAGAAAACCCCCGACACGCCTTCGACGGCGCCGATTTCAAGAGCATTGGCCAAGGCTTCGCGGGTTTCTACCTGTACAATCACCGTCGTTTCATCTTCGATTTTCGCAAAGTAATCCGTGATGCGGCCAAACTTATTGGCACGGGTCAACCCACTCACACCCCGAACGCCGCGTGGAGGATAACGTGTGGCGGCAACCGCTGCGCGCGCCTCGTCCGCATTTTGCACCATTGGAAAGAGCAAGCCCGGCGCGCCGACATCGAGCAGGCGTTTTACTTTAACGGGATCATTCCAGTCGGGCCGCACAATGGCGGTCGTGCCCGTGTTGGCAAAGGCTTGGAGTTGGCCAATCACCGACGGAATTTCATTGGGGGAATGTTCGCAATCAATCACTACCCAATCATAGCCACAGGGGGCCACAACTTCGGCGGTGAAATTACTGGCGAGGGTGATCCACAGGCCGATTTGCTTTTCGCCCGATTGAATTGCTTGTGTAAAAGGGTTTTTCTGGAGGTTCATATCACGGCCTTTTCAATAAATTTTTCACCTTTTGCCACGCGCTCATATCCGAAGGGCGACAAATCGAGGGTTTGGTAGGCGCCGTGGGTAATCCATTCGGCCACGCCGCGTCCCATGGCGGGGGATTGCTGAAATCCGTGGCCCGAAAACCCGTTGACGAAGATGAAATTCTCGACCTCGGAATGGGGGCCAACAATCGCGTTTTGATCCAACGTATTATACGCATAATGCCCCGCCCATGTGTTGACCAGCTTGATGGCCTCAAATTGCGGGATGCGGGTGGCGAGGATGGGCCAGACTTTATCCTCCCAAATGTCGTGGTCGAGGGCGAAGTCGTCAAAGGCGACGGCGGGATCTTCATCGGGTTTACAACCCGCCATATAATACGCCCCATCGGTGCGCACATGGATGCCTGACGGGTCTATCGTCAAAGGAAGGTCGCGATTAAGCGGGGTTTCTGCGGCGAAAATGAAGGTGAAACGTTTGCGCGGCTCTACCGGAATATCTATGCCCAGCATGCGCGCGGTGACGGCGGCGCGCGGGCCGGAGGCGTTCACAACCGTTCCACAGGAAATCACGTCGCCAGATTTGAGGGTGACAGACGTGACGCGTGTTCCCGCCGCGTTTTTGGCCATCGAAACGACCTCATTGCTCAAGAATTCCACGCCCCGCTCGCGCGCACTTCGTTTCCACCAATCAAACATGGTGTTACCGTCGAAATAGCCCTCGTTGACGCGGTTGTGGTTGGCACCGATTATGTCGTCGAGTTGATAGAAGGGGTAGTCGCGCAGAATTTCGTCGGGAGACATGTATTTTGTGCCGGCCCCCAATCGCGATTGCAGTTTTTGGTTTTCTTGCAGGGTTTGTGCGAAGGCCTCTGTATCGGCCAAATAAAGGTAGCCAAAGCTTTGGAGCGTAATATCGGGAATACGTGTGTCGCCACCCATATATTCACGAAAATTCTGAATACAATCAACGCCAAACTGGCTGACCTTAATGTTGACTTCGGTCGAAAATTGTTGACGGATACAGCTGTTTGTATGCGAAGTTGAGGCGAATTCGTAGCTTGGGTCACGCTCTACCACGAGGACTGACCCCTGAAAATCAGGGCTATCGGTGAGGAACCACGCCACCGAAGAGCCGAGCATGGCACCCCCGATGATGACGACGTCGTAGCTTGTTTTTGTCGGAGAATTGTAGGTTATATCCACGCCGTTTTTCCTCAAGTTCAGATGTTTTGGGGATTTAGGCATGATCTATTGAGGAGTGTCCATAGCCTGTGTTTGATTGCGCGTTTTTAGGCTTTTCGAGCTAACAACGATGGTATGAAAACACATCGTTTTTCGATCTCAGCGTCCAGCCAGATTCTGCGCGTTGGCTGGGAAGGGGATAAAGTTGCGAATGGTTCGCAATTGCATTGACAGTTGCGAATGGTTCTCATAAACGGAGGTAACGAAATTCACCTCGGGGTAGGGCAATGCTGGCGCGAAAATCACTATGGGCGATCACATGTTTGGCGGCTTTTGCTGCGGCCACACCCATCACCGCAAAAGAGAAATTTAAGGCACTCACGACCTTTACTGTGATTGCAGATATGGCCAGAAACGTCGCTGGAGACGCCGCCGAAGTTGTATCGATCACTAAGCCCGGGGCGGAAATTCACGGCTATCAACCCACACCGCGCGACCTGATCAAAGCCCAAGACGCGGATTTAATTCTGTGGAACGGGATGAACTTGGAGCTGTGGTTTGAGCAGTTCATTGGCAACCTGAGCGATGTACCGGAGGCCATCCTAACCGAGGGCATCGTCCCGATGGATATCGTCGAGGGCGATTATCAGGGGCGCCCCAATCCACACGCATGGATGTCCCTCGAGAATGCGATGATTTACGTGGATAATATCGCTGCAGCTTTTGCTGAGCACGACCCCGAAAATGCGACGATTTATATGGAAAACGCACAGGCATATAAGGCGCAGCTCACGGCCGAAATTGCGCCGCTTCGCGACGGAATCCTCGCCATTCCAGAAGAGGATCGCTGGCTGGCGACGTGCGAAGGGGCCTTTAGTTATTTGATCCGTGACTACGGAATGAAGGAACTTTACCTCTGGCCGATCAACGCCGATCAAACGGGCACACCTCAGCAAGTGCGCAAGGTGATCGACGCGGTGCGCGCCAATAATGTGAAGGCGATTTTCTGCGAAAGTACGGTGAGTTCGGACCCCGCGAAACAGGTCGCTCGCGAGACGGGGACAGCTTTTGGCGGCGTTCTCTATGTGGACAGCCTGACCACAGCGGACGGCGACGTACCCACGTATATCGACCTTCTGCGCGTGACCTCGCAAACAATTCTGGACGGGTTGGGGGGTAATCAATGACCCTTACAAACGGCCAATCCTCCGGCATTCGCGCCCGCAACCTCACGGTGACTTATCGCAATGGTATGACTGCTTTGCGCGATGCGAGTTTTGAGATTCCCACCGGGACAATCACGGCGTTGGTCGGGGTTAATGGCGCTGGGAAATCCACTTTGTTTAAGGCCATTATGGGGTTCGTTCCTACGATTAAAGGCGATATTACCGTTCTAGGTCAGTCGGTTAAGTCGGCGTTGAAGCAGAATATCGTCGCCTATGTTCCACAGTCCGAAGAGGTGGATTGGTCGTTTCCGGTGCTGGTTGAAGATGTGGTTATGATGGGCCGCTTTGGCAAAATGGGCTTTTTGCGCATTGCTTCGTCAGCCGACAAAAAGGCCGTAACCGATGCCCTCTCGCGGGTCGGGATGGTCGATTATCGCTATCGTCAAATTGGGGAACTTTCGGGGGGACAGCGCAAACGGGTGTTCCTTGCCCGCGCCCTTGCTCAGGACGGAAAAGTCATTCTGCTGGACGAGCCTTTTACGGGCGTCGACGTCCAAACCGAAGATGCGATCACGGATTTGTTGCGGGAATTGCGCGCCGAAGGGCGGGTGATGTTGGTCTCCACGCACAATCTTGGGTCTGTCCCCGAATTTTGCGACCGGACCATTTTGGTCAAAGGCACAGTTATTGCGCATGGCCTCACCGAAGACACCTTCACACGCGCAAATCTTGAGGAAGCTTTCGGCGGCGTTTTGAGGCATTTTGTGTTGGGTGGTAAAGATTTGCACGATGATGACGATACCCGCCACGTGACCATCCTAACCGATGACGAGCGCCCCTTTGTCACCTATGATGATCGCGCCCAGACGGCGGCACCCGATCCTGAAATCGAGGGGAAAACCCCGTAATGGAAACGCTTTTGGTGCCGTTTACCTATGGGTATATGATCAACGCGATGTGGGTCAGCGCGCTTGTCGGCGGCATCTGTGCGTTCCTTTCGGCGTTTTTGATGCTTAAGGGGTGGTCGTTGATTGGCGACGCCCTCAGCCACTCGATCGTGCCCGGTGTTGCTGCCGCCTATATGATTGGTCTGCCCTTCGCGTTTGGTGCATTTCTGTCGGGTGGACTGGCCGCTGGGGCTATGCTTTTCCTCAACAATCGTACGGGGTTAAAGGAAGACGCGATCATCGGGATCATTTTTACATCCTTCTTTGGACTCGGGCTTTTCATGGTGTCGCTCTCGCCATCATCCGTCGATATTCAAACAATCACCTTGGGCAATATCCTCGCGATTACGCCTAGCGACACCCTGCAATTGGCGCTGATTGGCGGGATCACGTTTGTGATCCTTTTGGCAAAATGGAAAGACCTCATGGTGACGTTTTTCGACGAGAACCACGCTCGTTCCATTGGCTTGAACACCGGTGCCCTCAAGGTCTTGTTTTTCACACTTTTGTCGGCGTCCTGCGTTGCCGCGCTGCAAACTGTTGGCGCGTTTTTGGTGATCTCGATGGTCGTCACACCGGGTGCGACAGCCTATCTTTTAACCGACCGCTTTGGCTGGCTTTTAGTCATAAGTGTGGCGCTCGGGGCGGTCTGCGCCTTTGTGGGGGCCTATCTGTCCTTCTTCCTTGATGGTGCAACGGGCGGGATCATCGTTTCCTTGCAAGCCCTTGTTTTCCTTTTCGCTTTCTACTTCGCCCCCAAGCATGGGATGCGCGCGGCCCGTCGACGTGTCGCCGCTGAAATCGGGGGAAACACATGATCGATACCCTCCTGATGCCGTTTCAATTCGCGTTTATGCACAATGCGTTTTACATCGTTTTGATCGTCTCGGTACCCACGTCCTTACTGTCGTGTTTTCTGGTTCTCAAGGGGTGGTCCCTGATGGGCGACGCCGTAAGCCATGCGGTCCTTCCGGGGATTGTTCTGGCCTATATTGCGGGTATCCCGTTGATAATTGGCGCTTTTGTGGCGGGAATGACTTGCGCGCTGGCGACAGGATTTTTGGCCGATAATAGCCGTGTGAAACAGGATACGATCATGGGCGTCGTGTTTTCGGGCATGTTTGGCTTTGGGGTGGTGCTCTATACCAAGGTCAAAAGCGACGTCCATCTTGACCATATCCTGTTTGGAAACGTGCTTGGTGTCGGCCCCGAAGACCTGTGGACGGCGGGCATTGTTTCGCTGATTGTCTCGGCAATTCTCCTGATGAAATGGCGCGATTTTCTGTTGCACGCCTTTGATCCGATTCAGGCCAAGGCCTCCGGTTTGGCCGTCGGCTTTTTGCACTATGGGATGTTGGCAATTTTGTCGCTGACGATTGTGGCGACGCTCAAGGCTGCGGGCATTATTCTGGCGATTGCCCTGCTTATCTCCCCCGGTGCCATCGCGTTTTTGCTGACCCGACGCTTCGAATATATGCTGATGATTTCGGTGGCCGTCACTATGGTTTCGATGTGCTTTGGCCTTTATATCAGCGTCTTTATCGATAGCGCGCCAGCCCCGACCATTGTCTTGGTTTTGACCTTCGTTTTCATTGTGGTTTTTGTCGGGACTCAAATCCGAAATGCGCGGGTCACAACTTAGATTTTTGCGTCAACAATGCTTTGAATATTTTGCGCAAGGAGGCTGCGGACTTCGGTCGACGTATCCTCGCCCAAGGCGCTGATTTTGAACACGCGCCGCATCATATCATAGCCAAGCATGACCGACACCAGCAGGCCTGTTTTGGCCCTGCGCATTTTTGGATCAATGTCCGGGAATCGGCTTGCTAAAACGTCGTTAAAGGTCGCTTCTAGAGCCTCGGAAATAACCCGCACGGAGTGTTCGCTCGAGGTTGATCGCAAGATCGCGAGCGTGGGGTCATAGCCTTCTTTTTTGACGGGATGGGCGAGGAAATAATCGGCTATCCGTTGGCCCAAAGTGTTCATATCCCCGTCGAAAATTTCTTCGAGGTGCAAATGTTCAATGATTGCGGCCTTAAAAAGCCCATCTTTGGAGCCGAAATACCGATTGATGAGGGCGACGTTGACCCCTGCAACCCCCGCGATTTCGCGCAGTCCCGCGCCATCATATCCGTTATCCGTAAACACACGACGTGCGGCCACAAGGATCGCTTCTTGCGTGGCATTCGCGTTTCGTTTGCGGGGAGGGAGTGTCATGGAATTAGGGTCCCGCTTTCTTGTAAACAGGTGTTTACTTGCTTTGTCTTGTATGTAAACATATGCTTACTTCTAGCAGGCCCGCTCAACTTCACAAGTGTAAAAAGTCGGAGATACTTTGATGAAACTTTTGGTAAATGGAACCGTCCATGACCTGGATGTCGAAGAGGACATGCCCCTCTTGTGGGTGTTGCGCGATGAACTCGGCATCACTGGTCCCAAATACGGCTGTGGCATTTCACAATGCGGCGCATGTTCGGTCCATATCGACGGCGAATTGGTCAAATCCTGTCAGGTTGCCGCGATGGATGTTGAGGGCGAGGTTACAACAATCGAGGGGCTGGGAACGCCAGATTTGATGCACACCGTTCAGGCCGCTTGGGTCACACATCAAGTGGCGCAATGCGGCTATTGCCAGTCGGGGCAAATCATGGCGGCAGCCGCGCTGTTGTCCCAGAATGCTGCGCCAACTGATGACGAAATCGACGAAGGCATGTCCGCAAACCTCTGTCGCTGCGGCACCTATCCACGCATACGCGCTGCTGTGAAAACGGCTGCATTACAAATGAAAGGCGTTTAAAATGAGTCGCGCTGGAAAAATTGCGCGCCGCACGTTCCTGATCGGGTCGGCGGCGATTGTTGGTGGTGTGGCTTTTGGCTTTTACCAATACAAAAAACCCATCACAAACCCGCTTTTGGACGGGCTGACGGATGGCGAAGCGGCACTCACGCCCTATGTGCGCATTGATGCCGACGGCGTCACAATCATCACGCCGCGCACCGATATGGGGCAGGGAGCCTACTCCATTCAAGCGGCAATGGTGGCCGAAGAATTGGACATCGCATGGCAGGATATCAAGGTCGATCCCGGTATGCCGAGCCCCGCTTATTTTAACGGCGCGGTTCTGGGCGAGGGGATGCCGTTTCCGGCAACGGACGATGGTTTTGTGGCCACCAATGCTCGCGCATTTGGCCATGTTTTGGGCAAGCTTCTGGGGGTTCAGATCACTGGTGGATCTTCGACGGTCCCTGATGGATACGAAAAACTACGCATCGCAGGGGCCGTTGCCCGCGAGACGTTAAAGGCTGCCGCCGCCGCACAGACGGGCCAATCTGTGGCCTCCATGAATACCGAAAATGGCGCGGTTATTCTGGCGGACGGAACCCGTATTAGCTATGTGGATTTGGCCGCAGAGGCCGCCAACGTTACGCTTGTACAAGAGATCACTTTGCGGCCAGATACCGAGTGGAAGTACCTCGGAAAAGATATGCAGCGCATTGATATCGTCGCAAAATCGACGGGTACGCTTCCCTATGGTATCGATATGGAAATGGACGGTATGGTCTATGCGACCGTGCGCACAAATCCGCGTCTTGGCGGGGCGGTATTGGGGTATGACGACAGCGAGGCAAAAGCCGCGCGCGGTGTCCTCAAGGTTGTGCCTATCACTGGCGGCGCAGGCGTCATCGCCGACAATACATGGCGCGCGTTTGCGGCGGCGGATATGATTTCCTTTGACTGGGGCCCCGCACCTTATCCTGCCGAACAGGATGCTTTGTGGGAGGCCGTTGGTGCGTCTTTCACAAAGGAGTATCAGGACAGTCAGTTCAAAGATGAGGGCGATGTTGAGGCCGATTTGGCCAAAGGTGACGTGCTTGAAGCGACCTATCGCATTCCTTATTTGGCGCATGCGCCGCTCGAGCCGATGAACGCAACCGTCCTTTTGAAAGACGGGCGTTTGGATGTCTGGACAGGCACCCAAGCCCCTACCTTTGCGCTTGCCAAAATTGCAAAAACCTTTGGCATTGAGGCGGAAAATATCTTTCTGCATGCGTTGAGTGTTGGCGGTAGTTTCGGTCGCCGTTTAGAGGATGATTTTATCGTGCAGGCGGTCGAATTGGCCGTCGCTTATCCAAATGTTCCGATCAAAATGACGTGGACCCGCGAAGAAGATATGACGCATGATTTCCCGCGCCCGATGCAAATGTCACACGCGAGTGGCCGTGTCGAAGATGGTAAAGTCGCGTGTTTGGATTTGGGAATTGCGGCGCAATCCGTGACGGCCTCGCAAATGGGGCGTGCGGGAATGTCCGTACCGGGCCCAGATATCGCGATTGTTGCGGGCGCGTGGGATCAACCCTATGCCATCCCGAATTATCGCGTCACGGGCTATCGCGTTCCCGAGCTTTTACCGGTGAGTTCTTGGCGTTCGGTTGGGGCGTCGGGCAACGGCTTTTTGCACGAAGGGTTTCTGGACGAGTTGATCCACGCTGCGGGGGCCGATCCGTTGCAAGAGCGCTTGCGTTTGTGTTCGGATGACGTGTCGCGCAAGGTGCTGGAAGCGGTTGGCGAGATGTCGAACTGGGGCGCAGAAATGGGCGAGGGACGCGGGCGCGGCGTGGCGTTTAACTTGTCCTTTGGAGTTCCGGTGGCGGAGGTTGTTGAGGTGACGCAAACCCCCGACGGGATCAGAATCGATAAGGTTTTTGTTGCCGCCGATGTGGGCCGCGTGCTTGATCCGATCAACTTTGAGAACCAAGTTCAAGGTGGCGTTATTTGGGGGCTGAGCCATGCGATCATGGCGGAGCTGACCTATTCGGACGGTGTCGCCGACCAGAATAATTTCGATGGGTTCGAGGCCATGCGCCTTTTCCAAGCGCCCGAAATTATCGTGCGTGGCCTTGAAAACGGCACGAAAATTCGAGGTATTGGAGAGCCTGCAGTGCCGCCCGCGGCGCCCGCTTTGGCCAATGCGATTTTTGCGGCCACGGGGCAACGCATTCGCGAACTTCCCCTGTATAATCACATTGATTTTGTAAGCTAAGACGCAGAAATACTTGTGTAAAAGAAAACCCCGCGAAAGGAAAACTTTCGCGGGGTTATTTGTTTGAGATTTAGGAAGAAACGCGGGAGCGACGTTGGCCGCCTGCACCTGCGCCAGCACCGCCGCCGCCACTGCGACGTGGTTTGCCACCGGCACCGCCGCCGCCATTTGGCCGCCCTTGGCCGCCACCGTTTCCGCCGCCGCCATTGGAGCGACGTTGGCCGCCACCAGCACCACCAGCGCCGCCACCGGCACCGCCGCCGCTTGCGCGACGACCACCGCCACCAAATCCACGGCCACCGCCGCCACCTGGTTTTTTGGCAGGGGTTTCATTTTCCCATGCACGGCCACTCGCGATTGGAAGCGGGCTTCCGGTTACTTTTTCGATTCCGCGCAATTCGCCCATTTCCGCCGACGAGCAGAACGCAACCGCTTGACCGGAGGCACCAGCACGGGCCGTGCGGCCAATACGGTGCACATAGTTTTCTGAAACATTGGGCAGGTCGTAGTTATAGACATAGCCTACGCCTTGGATGTCGATGCCGCGCGCCGCAACATCGGTCGCAACGAGCACTGTGATTTTGCCCTCTTTGAATTCTTTGATCGCACGGTCACGTTGACCTTGGCTTTTGTTGCCGTGGATGGAACCCGCGGTAAACCCAGCAGCACACAGGCTTTTCATCAGTTTTTCCGCACTGTGTTTTGTGCGCATAAAGACCAGCGAAAGCTCTTCTTTGTGAGTGCCGAGAAGCTCAACCAGCAAGCTTTGTTTCGCGCTTTGGGCGACATAATGCACGGATTGCGTGACTTTGTCGGCTGTTTGACCTGGACGCGAAACTTCAACACGCACGGGGTTGTCCAAATAGGCGCGCGCAAGTTCGTTCATTTGTTTTGGCATCGTGGCCGAGAACAACATTGTTTGACGCTCTTTTGGCAAGAGGGGCGCAATGCGGCGCAGCGCGTGGATAAAGCCAAGGTCAAGCATTTGGTCGGCTTCGTCGAGCACAAGGTAATGTGTGGTGCTCAGATTTACGGCGCGACGGTCGATAAGGTCGATCAAACGGCCCGGAGTGGCGATCAAAAGATCAAGTCCGCGGGTCATCATTTCGATCTGACGGTTGATGGAAACACCACCCACAACGAGACCAACTTTAATGTGGCTGCCTTTGGTGAAGGCGCTCAGGTTGTCGGCGATTTGCTTGGCCAATTCACGCGTTGGCGCAAGGATAAGGCCAGCAGCATGTTTCGGCGCAGGTTTAACGCCTGTCTTAGTCAAGGCGTGGATAAGGGGCAGACCGAAGGCCGCCGTTTTGCCAGTACCGGTTTGGGCAAGGCCCATCACATCGCGGCCATTCATGGCGTGCGGGATGGCTTGGGATTGAATTGGAGTTGGGGTTTTAATGCCCAGCTCGTCTAGTTTTTGTACGAGACGGGGGGCAAGGCCCAGCATGTCGAAATCCATTGGATAGTCCTTTCGCGGGAAAACCCGCTAAACGGCATCGCCAATTGGCGTGCCGAAAATACAAATGCGCCAGCCCAATAGGACTAGCGAAGGCGTTAGGGTTGCGTTTGAAGCCAAAGGCGTGGCCGAATGCCGACCTATGTCCAAACGACGGCCCCCCCGCGTGATGTGGGAAACTTTTTGCTTACACTGCGCTCTTCGCGGATCGCGAATCTCTGCTCACGCGGCAGAACGCTTGTGTAGGGGGTATGTGGGCGCTCTCGACTTCAAAGTCAAGAGCGTGTCTTTTTAAGCCATTTCCCAGTATAGCGCCTACGTCTTGATCACTTTGCTGGAAGGCCTTCGCGAGAACTCGCCTATAAAACGGCCCGCGCTTGGTCAATTTTGAGACACGTGCTAAAGGTGTGGGCATGTGTTAAGAGCCTAAATCCGTTTGGCAAAATCACTAAGTCGAATTCTATCAAGTTAAGGTGTTATGGGCTTATTAAATTTTAGTCGATCCAGTGATGTTTTAAGTGTATTTTTGAATGGTGTAGGTGAAGTGTTAATCATCGTGGACAGTATCGCAGCCAAATTCTTCAGGATCTCGACAGGTATGGCCAGCGAGAGAGATTTTGAGCGACTTAGCCCTTCTAAAGCGAGGGCGCGCGTATGAACGCGGGCGGGAGTTATTACCAAAAAGTAGCTAATGCCTATGCTGGCGCGACCGTCATCGTTGACCTTGATGGTAAAATCGTTGCGGTGAATAATGCAGCCAATGAGAAGTTCGCGTTTAATCTCGGAGATGACTTTTGTGCGTCCTTTATGGACCCTCAGGCCGCGTTGCTCGGCTTGCAAGAAAGTGCAGCCCCAAACGCAAACCACCTCTTTCAAATCAAGTTGGCAGGGCAGGAGACCTTGGCCATATTTGGTACAGGTGTGGTGCCGGAACCATCACAGAGCTTTCGGGGGAAACCAAGTGTCCTGCTTCGCCTTGAGACACAAAGCGCCCTTTCGGCACGGTTCACAAGCTCGCCCACAGATGGCCTTGAAGACCTCAATCAGCGTTTGCGTTTTGAAATTGAGCGCCGTTTGAAGCTAGAAATGGAGAATGCGACCCTCGAAGAAAAGGTGAAACGCGACCCGAAAACCTCCCTTTTGACGCGCGGCGGAATGGACAAGGCCTTGCGGGCGCATGTTCAGGAAACACCTGATGTGCCGCTGATTATGATTTATCTCGACCTGAATGGTTTCAAAACCATCAACGATAACCTTGGCCATGACGCAGGCGATCTAGCGATTGCCGAGGTCGGGCGCATCCTCAAGGAAAACCTGCGCCAAGACGACATTGCGGCCCGTTTAGGAGGCGATGAATTCGCGGTTGTCCTGAAAGGGGCGCAAAACCGTGCCCAGATCCAACAATTCGTCCTCCGGCTACATGATCTTATTTGCGAGCCGTTTGACTATACCGACCCTTTGACCAAGCAAGTCCATCTCATTGATCTGAGTTTTTCGGCGGGTGTGGCCAAGTATCCCAGCGATACAAAGGATGTCGGGTTGCTTACAGTCTTTGCGGATCGTGCGATGTATTCGGCAAAGGCGCGGGGGGTTCCGTCGGAGAATTTCACCAATATTCGCCCCCTAAGACCTCAGTGACCCCCTGATAGAACTAGGGTGCGGACAGGCAACAACAATGCCTGCGACCGCAGCAAAATTGCATGCACCAACGCCAAGGTATCGGTGACATGGTAAAACGTTTTCATACCAAACCCCAAGGTGCCGGAGGCAATCAGATCGTGGTGGTTTGAATAGAGGTTGGCGATGCAATTGCTCCCCGAAATAATACCATCAGTATGTCCCTCATAGAGGGGTGTCAGTTCGACCGTTATCGTGCCGGGGCGGACGACGTCTTGGGTGTCTATAAGGCGATCGCTCGGGCGGAACTGGCCCGAAGCAATGACATCCTGAACGCGGGACACAAACATTGGAATAACGGTGAAGGGTTTTGAAGCACAGGTGATTTCCGCGATCATACCCTCTTTTATAACGCCGGCGGATATCTGGCCAAATCCGGCGATGAATGAGCCTTCGTTATCACTTTCGGGGACCATAATGCCAGCGGGGCGGAACATCGGATTCACGATATCTCCGACTTGCAGCGCCAGTTGGAAAATAGTGGCATCCACGCCAGCACTGATGAGGGTTTTGTCGAGCGCCACTTGGGCTTCAACAACATGTGACAGGGCGCTCTCTTTTTGGGCGGGAAGGACGAGGTCGCGTTGGGTGATTACCCCATCGCGATTTGCAACTGCGGCATCATATGTGGCAACCTTGGTCGCCAAAAGTTGTGTTAAAGTGTCGAGTTCCTTGTCTGTAACCACGTCGGGATTGCGTTTGTAAATGTCCTGTTTACGTTGCAACTCATTGGCGGTTTGGTCTCGGCTGGCTTGGGCTTGGGCAATCGTGGCTTCCGCCACGGCAAGCTGGGACACGACCAAAATAAGCGCAGCATCAACCTCGGAAACTGTACTTTTTGCCGCCTCAAGATTGGCCACTTGCATGGAATCGTCGATTTTGAAAATCGGATCGCCTTGCTTCACTTCTTGGCCTGTTGTCACATAAATTTCCGTCACACGGCCATTGGATTCTGGAAGAATAGAAATGGTGCGATAAAACGACGACACATTGGTCGTGGAGGGGTGGTAGTAAAAGATGATGGTGATCAACGTAAGGGTCAGAATTGCGCAGGCCGTGATGCCATAACGCAGGACATACCATACCGAAAACAGCGTGATTTCATGGCCGATACGCTTGCCCTGACCATAGCGGCGGTACAGGTAATCGGGCAGGATTGTGATCAAGGAGCAGCCGATAACTTCAAACATTTTTCGTGCCCCCATTTTTGGATATGCGAAGCAACGAGCGCGCCATTGAGCGGAAAGGGGTTAGGAAATCGGGGAGGGTCACCGTGGCCAAAACCAGAGCCGCAACCCAAAAATAACCGTTGTGGGTAAAGAGGGCCAAAAGCGACAAAGCCCCGATAACCTGAAGCTGGTTGCCGCGCTTTTCTTCGGCAAGGGACTCGGGAATAGAATGGAGTTTGAAGTAGAACACCCCAAGCGCAAGGATCAGTCCAAGAACGAAAACAGTTACGACGGTAAACATTTGATCTGTGCCCCCCGGAGGAACGATAAAATAGGGCAAATGTTCAGTGGCCGCCGGATTGAGGGCAAGGCCAGTGGGAGGGTTGGACATGGGGGTTCCTCGTTTTGATTTGCCACTTTAGTGCGCGACTAGTTGGCCGTTGTCTATCTTTATAACCAATATCAAGGGTTTGGTAGCATGTTTTTATGGAGTCTCAATTCACCACTCTTGCTGTGAATTCGAGTGGGTATGCCGCCAGCGCATCGGGCAATCTAGGTTGAAATAGGTCACAGCCCCCGCAGGCCGCGCAGGGCAAATTCCGGAAGGCGTAATTGCGCTCAATCCCCTGCCTGTCGCACTGGCGGGCAGGGGTCTTCAAAACGGGCTAATATCCCCTCAGTTTGAGGGCGTTGCCGCTGCCAGATGCTCCAATGAAACGCGCGGCGAACTTGAATTTTGAGGCATAGTAGGTTAGGGAGGGTGTACTGTAACAATACAGTCCAAACGCGGAGCCCGTCGTGTCCACCATAAACCTTGAGAATACCGACCAATTCAACGAAACCGTCGCCACATTCGGCGACCGGCTTGAAGCCGCGCGCGAGGCCAAAGGGCTGACTGTGGAAGGTCTGGCGGGGAAGATTGGTGTCGAAGCCAGCAGCGTCGAAGCATGGGAAAACGATGCCGACTCGCCGCGCGCAAATCGCATCCAGATTTTGGCAGGATTGTTGAACGTGTCCATGGTCTGGTTGATCAGCGGCGAAGGCAATGGCACCAGCCACGTTGCGGACACATATGATCGCCCCGCTGGCGTGAATGACGCTCTGGGCGAAATTGCACAGATGAAAGCAACACTGACGGGCGTACTCGACAAGCTCGACAAGCTCGAAAAACGCCTGCAAGAAATCGATTGATCTCCCGTTAGTTTGCCCCGTGGAAACGCTTGCGTTCCATTGTGCGCCGTAACCGTAGAAATACGGATTGGCGAATTGTGGGCCACATGCGATGAAGACGGATGAAAACGGCGCGCACATCTTTTGAAAATATCTGGCGAACCCTTGTGCTTTGGGGTGTTATTTTGGCTCTAACCGTTGCGGCCTTGGCGCTGTTTGAGCGGCAGAGGCTGGTGCGCGAGCTGACGGTCAAGAGCGCAACGCTGCACCGTTTGGCGTCTCAGCGCGCCGATCAGCATGACGCACATTTAACGTCCCTTTCTGCGATTTTTGTTGCTGGGGGAGCCGAGCGGCAGGACTTATTCTTGGATGTCACGGCGACAATCAAGCGCTTTTACCCACGCATTCTTTCAGTGGATGTGGTCCCGTTTGACCCATCTGAAGTGGGCATTCAATCGCTCCCGCGCCTAGAGGTTGGGACTGCCGCGCTTATCCGCGAGATGGCCCAAAACTCAAATGGCGCGTTGCAGTTGCACCAGATGCCCGCGCGACCGACACAATATTTATTGGTGAAACGCAGCCCCAATACAGATGCAGCGCGGCACGCTCTCGCACTGGTCATCGACGCAAATGCGCTGGTGGCGTCGGAGGATCCATTTTGGGAGCGGCCCTCTGTCTCGCGCCGAATTTCAACACCAGAAGGAGACGTATTGACGGGAACAATCGCGCCCGGCGGTGCCGGTTTCTCCATGCCCCTCGGGAGCGCGTCACAGCCATTGATCCTTGAAACATCGCTTGCGATACGCTTGGCTGACCTGTTGTCCGTGGGGAAAACCATTGCGGCAATCACTGGGGTTTCGACGTTATTTTTATTGATACTCCTTGGCCTTAAACAACGTGCCCGCCGGGAGGACGCCGAAAGTCGTGCCCAATTGAGCGCGCAAGAAACCCGATTGGCCCATGCGTCGCGCGTCAATGCGATGGGTGAAATGGCCAGCGGAATGGCGCATGAATTGGCGCAACCCCTGACCGCAATTTTGAGCCAAGTGCAAGCAGGGCGCCACTTGGTCCGGCAGGGGGACACTGGGCGGTTGGCGCAAGTTTTGGACGATACGGTGACGCAGGCTCAAAGGGCGTCCGACATCCTTGATCGCCTCAGAAAATGGAGCAAACCCAATCGTGCCGCGCCCACGGCCTGCGCCCTGCATGACGCGGTGCATAGCGTTGATCGGCTGCTGGCGCTGGAAGTAAAAACCGTCGGGGCCACCATTTTGTTGCAGCTTTCGAAGGAGCCGATTTTTATTGTCGCGGACCCAGTTGAGGTGGAACAGGTAGTGTTTAATCTGGTGCGTAATGCACTTGATGCCTCAGACCACCCGAAAATTACGATCAGAACGCAGATCTCTCAAGGGCGGGCGATTTTGGAAGTTTTGGACGATGGCCCTGGTGTTCCACCTGACCTTAGGTCACGTATTTTTGAGCCTTTTGTAACGGGGAAGCGCGACGGAACGGGCCTTGGGCTGGCGCTCTGTCAACGACTGGTCGAAGAGATGAGTGGCGATTTGGAACTTGCCGCTGACACGCCGCAAACAACATTCCGCCTGTCCATCCCTCTCGCATCCCCTCGAGGTTCCTTATGAAAAACTATGTCTATCTCGTGGATGATGACGAGGCCGTGCGCAAGGCGTTGACCCTTTTGCTTGAGACCGTTGGCTTGAATGTGCGCAGCTTTGGCTCGCCTGAGATCTTCCTAAATCAAGCGGCGAGCCTCGATCCGGGATGTCTTATTCTTGATATTCGGATGCCCGCGATCTCTGGCTTGAAACTACAGGAAAAACTGCGGGAACACGGGATAAACTGGCCCACGGTGGTGATCAGTGGCCATGGCGATATTGAGGCCTGTAGGCGAGCGTTTCGCAACGGCGCGATGGATTTTTTGAGCAAACCCGTGGATGAGCATGACTTGATTGATGCGATTCAAAAAGGACATGCCGAACTTGAAGCTCAAGAGCAGGTTTCAGCAGAGCGGGCCGAAGCTTTGGCGCTGGTCCATCACCTCTCAGTGCGAGAACAGGAAGTGCTTGGGATGATCGCCAAGGGGTTGACCACCAAGCAAATGGCCGACGCACTCAGCCTGTCGCCGCGCACCGTCGAAAGCCACCGCGCCGCGATTGCGGCCAAGGCGGGCACCTCATCGGCGGCGGAATTGACGCGGTATTGGCTGGAGGCGCAGGCAGGTCCGTAGAACTACGGATATCCCTGCGGCGGCTACGAATGGCGCGATGCAGACACAAGATTTAGGGTGAGGGCATCAGTCGAACAAAAGGAAAATCCAATGATCCGTACAATCGCTCTTGTCGCCTTTCTCGCCCCTGTCGCCTCCTTCGCACAGGACTTGCCAACCGCGCCCTATCTGCCGCTCGACATGGCCACCAAAGCCGCTCAAACCGCCGTCGACGCCTGCACCGCCGAAGGTTACAACGTCAGCGTCGCGATCGTCGCCCGCAGTGGTGTAACCAAAGTGATCTTGCGGGCCGACAACGCAGGGCCACACACGGTTGGCAGCAGCACGGGTAAAGCCTTCACCTCCGCAAGTCTTGGCCGTGACTCGGCTGGTTTGGCCGATTTCATCGGTGGCAATCCACAAAATGACGGTTTGCGCGATATGGATAACCGTCTAGTTATTCAAGCGGGTGGCCTCCCGATCAAGATCGGCGGCGCTTTGGTCGGTGGGATCGGTGTTGGTGGCGCTCCCTCGGGGGACATTGACGCGAATTGCGCACGGGCTGGCCTTGACGTCATCAACGCGGAATAAGCCAAAGACGGCCCGCTCCTACCAAGCGGTGGGCCACTGCTTTTTAAAAGGGGATCTATATGCTGCGCTCTCTGGTTTTTTCTGCCTCCTTGGTGCTGTTCGGTGCCGCCCATGCACAAACCGCCCCATCGCGTTCGGATGTTGCGTCCTATGATGGCCTGCATCGTGCGGCGCATGAAGGGCAGGCGGGTGAGATTGCCCGTTTGGTCGCGGCGGGTGCCGACCCGAACGTGCGGGATCCCGCTGGCCGCACCCCTGCACATGTTGCCGCTTTTGCCTCTCACGACAACGCGCTTACGGCCTTGGCGCAGGGGGGCGCCGACATGAATGCGTTGGAAGATGGTGTCTATGATGTGGTGACAATTGCGGCGGTCGCCGACGATCCCGGCATGGTGTCTTTGGCCATGAGCCTTGGCAATAAGGCGGATTTGATCACCAGCGTTTATGAAGGCACAGCCCTGATTGCGGCGGCACATCTGGGTCATGCCGAAGTCGTCGCGCGTCTTGTCGCGGGGGGTGCCCCGCTCGATCACATCAATAATCTTGGATGGACTGCCGTGATGGAAGCGGTGGTTTTGGGAAATGGCGGTGCGGATCACGTCCGTACCGTTCAGATACTCGTTGAAGCCGGAGCGGACACTTCCCTCTCGGACCGCGACGGCGTCACTCCCTTACAACATGCGAGATCACGAGGGTACGCGGAGATTGTTAGCCTGCTTGAGTGATTATCAGGAGGTGGCATTTTGTCAGCTCTATATTGACCTTTCTGTAGAAATATGTTTAATATAATATTCCTACAGAAAGGAATGGCATTTATGAACACCATCCAAAGACTGGCCTCTGTTCCAAGTCGTGAGGCGATTTTGACTAAGGCTACGACCCGTGCCGCCGCACGCCTCGGTCTGTCTGGCCGATTTCTGGCAGATGTGCTTGGGGTTTCCGAAGCGCAGGTGTCGCGGTTTAAAAACGGCGAAGCCACTCTTGCCCAAAATACGAAATCATTCGAACTTGCCGCGCTCCTCGTGCGGGTTTTCCGTTCGCTTGACGCGATTGTTGGCGGGGATGATCGCGTGGCCTGTACGTGGCTGAAATCAGAAAACACGGCCTTGGGCGCACAGCCTTTGGAACGCATGACCTCAATACAAGGATTGATGGATGTCGTCACCTATCTGGACACCCGCCGCGCTCCAATCTGAGGTTCAGCCGATTGACAGCACCGCGTGGCGTCTTGTTGAGGCGCAACACGTCGTGTCGACATTAAGCCTCGTGGACAGCTTGGAAGAGCAAGCGATGCTTGAGGATATTCTGGAAACAACCAAACCGCCGTTGCCCAAGGACTGTAAGGGGCTGGATTACCTTCTGGCGACGCCGTTCCGCTACAGGCCCTATCCGTATGGGTCGCGGTTCCGTCGCGCAGGCCTCACAAAGGGCGTTTGGTATGGGTCCGAAGCCGCGGAAACGGCCCTTGCCGAAATGGTCTTTTACCGGTTTTTGTTCTACGCCGAGAGTCCGAAAACGCCGTTTCCCGACAATCCAGCAGATTACACGGCGTTTTCCGCCGCACTTTCAAGCGAACGCGCGCTTGATTTGACGACGGGTGGCCTCAAAGCGGATGCCGCAGATTGGCAGCACCACACGGATTACACTTCCTGCCAAAACATTGCGGACACCGCGCGGGCAATCAACGTGGGCATCCTTCGGTTTGCCTCGGTGCGTGATCCCTCCAAAGGGGCAAATTTCGCGGTTTTGGACTGTCGAGCCTTTCGGAATAGCTCACCTCTGGATCGGCAAACGTGGCGTATCCGTATTTCTCGAACGGGGGCACAGGCCGTTCGGGATTACCCGCGACTTGGGCTTGAGTTTCCTCAGACGGCTTTTAACGATGACCCACGCGTTGCCGGAATGGTTTGGGAGAGATAGGCATTTACAAAGGGCCCACTAATAAGCTTCAGTTGATCCATCTGGGTGTAGTACTTCTGCGGTGCGATTCATGAAGCTGCTGATTTCGGTGCCGATGAAACGGATCTTCTTCAAATACTCACGGGTGTGAGCTTCATTACGCACTGCGAGCAGGGCATCAACCTCGTCTATGAGACCAAAAAGAGTGCTGCCGATTTCAAACAGACCATCGAGTTTGTTGGCTTCCATCGTCATACACAAGGCAGCCTTATACAAGCGAGCATTGACTGTACGGTGACTGACGGCCATGCAGGTGTCAACATAGTCTTGACCGCTTTTCTTGAGGTCTAGAACGTCTCGAAATTTTAATAAATCCCGAAGATATCTCGCGATCATATAAGATTCATAAGCTTTATCGTCGGTAAGAAAGTCCCAAGTCGTCTTTTTCCCCTTCTTAAGATCAATCGATCCAAATTCTAAAAACGACAAACTAGTTCTTTCAGAGGTTCCATAATATTCTTCTAGTTTTAGTTTGTCGCTTATTGTCATTTCCCATGCTTTGTTGGTTTGCGTCCTCGCCTAATGCTCAGAAACCTAGATTTTTTTTAAGTAGTTAGGTCTAGCGCGATCCCCTCGAAAAATGGTTGTGTTGAATCCGCTCGCCGCAAGGACGGACAAATGGAGGAACGAACCACAGACGAACAAATTACTGCGATGATTAAGGAGCAGGAAGCTGGCCACACGGAAGTTGGTTGGTTCGTTATCCGTCAGGCTGGTGAACCCAACTTCACTGAGGGTAGCGAAAACATGTGCAACGCGGCTAAATCTATCGGACTTGTACGGGGTAAAATCCCATTAAGCACTATCGGGCGCTCTTGGTCTCAACATGCCGCAGCAGTCCATTGCACCGCCAAAACCATAGCGAACAATGCTGAACAGGTTATGTTCGCGGAGCAAAATCAAGGCATTCACCCCGCAACTGGGCTAGCGTACGGCTCCACCCTACGAGACGTCAGGTTTTTGGGGCGTAGACGACCCAATTCCTTCTCCACCTTATTGAGAGCGGCGTCTTTAGAACGGCCCCAAGGTTTGTAGGGCTTAATCCCAGAGCGGTCCTTTCTTATCATGTCACCCATTGCAGCAGTCTTCACATCTGCATTGTGGCCTGCTATTGCGCGATCTAACTCCGCTTCTAGGGCCGTGGCCCAAGCCGTCGCAGCGGTCTTACTGGTAAAGGATTTTGACTTGGTTACGCCATGCTTGCGCACTTCCCACTTCTCACCACGCTTCCTAGCGAACGCCATTTCTGCTCCAGTCTTTCAGGGGTATTTGTGCGATCAAGTAGCATGTGATTTCGGTTAAAATATGAGCAATAATAATGCATTAGCTTCTGCAAGACTATCCGTTGCTCCGATGATGGACTGGACGGATCGCCATTGTCGGTATTTGCACCGTTTGCTGACCAAACGCACGTTGCTGTATACCGAAATGGTCACGGCTCCTGCGCTTGTGCGCGGGCAGGCGTTGCATTTGTTGCGGTTTGATGCGGCGGAACATCCTGTGGCGTTGCAGCTTGGTGGGTCTGATCCGGTGGAACTCGCGCAGGCCTGTGTGTTGGCGAATGACCACGGATATGACGAGATTAACCTGAATGTCGGTTGCCCAAGTGACCGCGTTCAGTCGGGCTGTTTTGGGGCCATTCTGATGGAAAACGCGCCGCTTGTGGCGGAATGCGTAGCGGCCATGCAGGCGGCGAGCACCTGTGAAATTACGGTGAAATGTCGGATTGGGGTGGATGATCAGGATCCGAGCCAAGTGCTGCCTGATTTTATTACCAAAGTCGCGCAGGCGGGCGTGACGCGGTTCCAAATCCATGCGCGCAAGGCGTGGCTCAAGGGGCTTTCGCCCAAGGAAAACCGCGATATACCGCCGTTGGATTATGATTTAGTGGTCGCGATGAAGGCGCAGTTTCCAGAGTTGCACTTGTCGATCAACGGCGGGATTACCTCGTTGGATCAGTCGGAAGAGCTGCTGGCGCGGGGGCTTGATGGTGTGATGATCGGGCGCACGGCCTATCATTCCCCGGCGGATGTGCTCTGTGCGGCAGACGCGCGGATTTACGGGGAAACGGGGCAAAGTGACCCTGTGGAAGCGGTGCACCAGATGATCCCCTATATTGAGCGCCACATTGCTGAGGGCGGGCGGCTCAACCAAATCACCCGCCATATGTTGGGGCTGTTTACCGGCCGTCCGGGTGCGCGGGCGTGGCGTCGAGTGCTCTCGGATGGGGCGCCACGTGAGGGAGCGGGGCCTGAATTGTTGCTTGAGGCGCTTGACCGCGTCACCGGAGGCGATATTGAGGGTGGCAACCCATAGGCCATCGAAAGACACGTCATGACTGATTTAATCCAATATGTCCCCGCTCTTATCCTTTTACTGGTGATCGGGGCCTTTGCGGGCGTCATGGCGGGCTTGCTGGGCGTTGGCGGCGGCATTATCCTTGTGCCCGCGTTTTATTATGCGTTTGACGCGCTTGGCTATGGTGGCGATCAGTTGATGCAAGTCTGTCTTGCTACATCGCTCGCGACGATCATCGTGACCTCCATGCGCTCGGTTTCGAGTCACCATAAAAAGGGCGCGGTGGAGTGGGATATCCTGAAAAAATGGGCCCCTGGCATTGCGGTTGGGGCGGTGTTGGGGATGCTGACGGTGTCGTCGCTGCGCTCCTCTACCCTGCAAGGTATCTTTGGGTTTCTGGGTATTTTTATTGGGTTTTACATGGCGTTCGGCAAGGCGACATGGCGCTTGGGCGATGAGATGCCCGCAGGTCTCAAACGGAATATTATTTCCCCTTTCGTTGGATTCCTCAGCGTCCTGATGGGCATCGGTGGCGGCAGTTTTGGCGTGCCCTTAATGAGTTTGCACGGCATTGCCATTCACCGCGCGGTGGCTACGGCGGCTGGTTTTGGCGTGATTATCGCGTTCCCCTCGGTGATCGGGTTTCTGTTTGTGGACGTCGCCGCCGACAGCGCGCCGCCGTTTACACTGGGTGCTGTGAATATTCCTGCGTTTCTTGTGGTGATTTCCATGACGCTCATTACCGCGCCCATTGGGGCGAAATTAGCGCATCGACTGGACGCAAAAATGCTCAAGCGGATTTTCGCAGTGTTCTTGATTGTTGTCGCGACGAATATGTTGCGCAAAGCGGCGGGATACTAAATCTAGCCACGTTCCTTGAGGCGCGCGGCACGACCGCCGCGCCGTTGCTTGAGCAACTCGATACGCGGGGGCAGGGCGTCTAAAATGGCCTGCCGACCCGCCGCATCCATCCCGCTCCAATCTGCGATTTCATCCAAAGTGCGCAAACACCCCGTGCAAATTTCGGCCTTGGAATGGATCACACAGATGTTGATACAGGGTGATTCAGGCTCGTCTCGTTTCCAAATATCGGTCATTGGCGCCTCAGGTGGCTCAATCGGTCCAACGCGCCCTGAAGGATAAATCCAGCGGCAACATGGTCGATCACATCGGCGCGTTTGGCTCGCGACACATCCGCAAGCAACAGCGCGCGCTCGGCGGCGACGGTGGACAGGCGCTCGTCCCAATAGGTGATGGGCAGGGGGGTGAGCCGTTCCAAATTGCGCGCAAAAGCCCGCGTTTTTTGACAGCGCGGCCCCTCAGAGCCATCCATATTGCGCGGAAATCCAAGGACAATGCCGCCGACTTCGTTTTTGGCCAGCAAGGCCAACAGCGCTTCGGCGTCGAGGGTGAATTTCTTGCGACGGATGGTTTCAAGCGGGGTGGCGATGTTGAGCATGCGATCCGAGAGCGCCACACCGATGGTTTTGTCGCCAAAATCCAAACCGGCAATCGGGCGCATGGTCGGCACTTGCGGCGCGAACTCTTCGATCAGTTCTAATATCATTCCGTAACGCCCACTTCATACCCTTCTTCGATCCCCGATTGAAAGATGACTTGGGCATCTTCGGGGCTATCTGCAAATGTCGCCTTGGCGGTGTCATAGGCCTGTTGGGCAACATCATTTTTGCCCAAAACGCTGTTGGCGCGAATGTATTGCGCCCATTCTCGGGCCGTGCCGTCGCCGCTCTCAAGTTTGCCTTTGAGGTTTTCGACCATGCCCAAGATCATTTCTTGGCGGTCTTCTTCCGACATGCTGCCTGCGTCGCGCATTTGTTGCGCTGTTGGCCCTGCGGTTTGGACGGTTGGGGGCGTGTAGTCTTTGCCTGCGAAATAGGCGACATCGGGGAATTGCGCAAAGAGCAAATCCGTCCAAGGCGCGTTTGGATCGGCGCGCTCAAGCAGCGGTTCCCAAAACGCGTAAGTCGCATCGGGGCGTCCGGTTTGCGCCAGCATCAACCCCATATAAAACCGTGCTTCGGCGTTTTGAGGTTCGCGGCGCATGACTTCGCCCCAAAGCGCCTCAGCTTCGGGTGAAACAAAACCGTTCGCGCCATAAACCATGATTCGTGCCAAAAGGATCAAGTCGTTGGTGTCCACTTTCTCGGCACCCATAAGTTCTACAACGCGGGTTTGCGCGGACCGTGCGGCGGTATAGTTGCCCAGTTGGGCTTCCTGTTTTGCCAACAAGCGATGGCCAACCTCGTCGGTTGGCCGCTGTTCCAGCGCGGTGCGCAGCTTGTTAAGAAGGTCCAAATCCGCGTCACTTATGTTTTTAACGGAGCGATCAGGGGCCAGTTCTTCGGCTTCGCGTTGGGACATGCGGTTTTCATAGGCCTCGTTTGCCTCGGCAAATCGTTCGGCCAAAGGTTCATCCGCGCGACCTGCGCCGCCCAATTCCGCGTAAATATATCCACCCACGCCAAACAAAAGCGCCACGATCAATGCGGCCACCGCATAACTTGCACCCTTGGGGGCCTGTGGCAAAACAGGGGCGTTTTGTGCGCGTTTGTCTGCTTCCAGCAAGCGCCGAGAGACTTCGGTTCTGGTGCGGGTTGCGTCCTCTTCTGCAAGGGTGCCGCTGGCTACGTCACGGTCGATATCTGCGAGCTGGCGTTGATAAAACACTACTTCTTCGGAGGGCGGCTTAGCGGCATCAGGGGCCGAGTCGCGGCCCTCGCGTTTCATCAAGTTTAGAATTACAAAGGTTGCACAAACCCCCGCAATCACCGCAATTGTCAAATAGAACCACATGGCCGCTCCTTTAGTTGCTCCCTTCCTAGCGACTCTGGGGCGGTTGCAAAAGGTACAAGTAGCCGCAGCAGGCCCTCAAAACCCAACATTCCTGTGATATGTCGCAGATGTGCCGAAAACTGCCGCAAGTTGGCTGCCTATGGCTTGGCAACTGCGCAAGAAAAGGCAAGGATAGCCTTGTCCGTTACGCCCTTGCGGCGCGTTGCCCTTTTTGCCGACCCTTCATTGTGGAAGTACCCTATGAAACGTTATTCTGCCTTTGCCATTGCCCGCGAAGCCCTGCGTCACCACACGGGATGGGAACGCGCGTGGCGCAGTCCCGAACCCAAGAAGCGTTACGACGTTGTGATCGTCGGCGCGGGCGGACATGGGCTTGCGACGGCCTACTACCTTGGCAAAAATCACGGCATCACCAATGTGGCGGTGATTGAAAAAGGCTGGCTTGGCGGCGGAAACACGGGGCGCAATACCACGGTTATTCGCTCGAATTATCTGCAAGACCCTTCGGCGGCAATCTATGAAAAAGCCCGTAGCCTCTATGAAACCATGAGCCAAGACCTCAACATGAACGTGATGTTCAGCCCGCGCGGCGTGTTGATGATCGCCCAAACCCATCACGAGGTGCGCGGCTATAAACGCACGGCCCAAGCCAATGCCTATCAGGGGGTGGAAACCGAGTTCGTGACGCCTGAACGCGTGCAGGAACTGTGCCCGATTATCGACATCGCTGGGCCGCGCTATCCGATCCTCGGCGCACTTTGGCAACCTCGCGGCGGCACCGCCCGTCACGATGCGGTCGCATGGGGCTATGCGCGCGCCTGTTCGGGCATGGGCATGGATATCATCCAGAAATGCGAAGTCACAGGCATCTCGCAAGCCAACGGCCAAGTCACCGGCGTTTCGACCACACGCGGCGATATTGACTGTGGAAAGCTCGGGATTGTCGTTGCGGGCCATTCCGGACACCTCGCCGATATGGCGGGCTTTCGTTTGCCCCTTGAGAGTGTCGCGCTGCAGGCCCTCGTGAGTGAGCCGATCAAACCCTGCATGGATGTGGTTGTGATGGCCAACACAGTGCACGGCTATATGAGCCAATCTGACAAGGGCGAAATGGTCATTGGCGGTGGGGCGGATAGCTATAACAACTACACGCAACGCGGCTCGTTCACCCATGTCGAGGAAACCGTGCGTGCGCTTGTGGAAACCTTCCCGATGATTTCGCGCCTGAAGATGTTGCGCCAATGGGGCGGGATTGTGGACATGACGGGCGACCGCTCACCGATCATTTCACCCACGCCACTGGGCAGTTGTTTCATTAACTGTGGCTGGGGAACGGGGGGCTTTAAGTCAATTCCAGGATCAGGCTGGGCGATGGCCGATATGATGGCCCGTGGCGCCCCGGGTCCGCTTGCATCCGCCTTTGGTCTCGACCGTTTCGTCGAAGGGCGCTTTATCGACGAAAGCGTCGCAGCGGGGGTGGCACATTGAACATCTCTAACATCAAGTCCCTCGGAGACCGCCCATGCTGACCTTCAAATGCCCTTATTGTGGTGTCCAAGCGGACGAAACCGAACTCGCGGCGGGCGGTGCGGCGCATCTTTCGCGCGCGCTCCCAGACAGCGATGATGCCGCGTTTGAGGCCTATCTTTTCCATCGCGCCAACCCGCGTGGCGTGCATTTTGAACGCTGGCGGCATAGCAACGGCTGTACCAAATGGTTCCATGCCGCCCGTGATACGATGACCCTCGAAGTCTATGGCACCTATCCGGCACAAACCTTTGGCCCGCCTGACGAAATTATCGCCAAAATCCGCGCCCGCCACCCCAATTGGACGCTCGATGCCGCCATCGCAACACCCGCCGGAGGTGCCGCATGAGCACGCGCCAAACCACAGACGCTCGTCTGATTGACACAAGCAAACTGCTGAAATTCACCTTTAATGGCCAAACGCTCACGGGCTATGCAGGCGACACACTCGCCTCGGCTTTGCTTGCCAACGGCCACTTGCTCATGGGACGCAGCTTTAAATACCACCGTCCGCGCGGCCCCGTGGCTTCGGGCGGCGAAGAGCCTAACGCGCTGGTCAATTTGGGGCAGGGCGGACATGTCGAGCCCAACCAACGCGCCACCACCACGGAATTGTTCGACGGCCTCGTGGCCACGTCGCAAAACCACTGGCCCAGCCTGAATTTTGACGTGGGTGAGATCAACAACAGTATCGCGCGCTTCCTTCCCGCTGGCTTTTACTACAAGACCTTCATCTCGCCACGGCCCGCATGGAAGCACGTGTTTGAGCCGATCATCCGCAAATCTGCGGGGCTGGGTCCGGCTCCCAAAGACCGTGATGCGGATCGCTATGAACATTTCTATGCCTTCACCGATGTTTTGGTCGTCGGTGGTGGCATCGCAGGCCTGCAAGCGGCCCTCGCCGCAGGACGCACGGGTGCCAAAGTTCTGCTGTTGGAGCAAACCGACAATTGGGGTGGTCGCGCGCCCGTGGACGGCGACGTTATCGACGGTATGGATGCTCAAAGCTGGATAACTTCGGCCCTTAAAGAATTGAATGCACTCGAAAATGTGACATTGCGCACCCGCACCCAAGGTTCTGGCGTTTATGACCACGGCTATGCTTTGGGCTACGAGCGTCTAACCGACCACGTCACCGCATCCGCCGCCCCCCGCCACCGCCTATGGCGCATCCGCGCCGCGCGGATTGTGACGGCCACAGGGGCTTTGGAACGCCCCCTCAGCTTCGCGGGCAACGACATTCCTGGCGTCATGCTCGCAGGGGCAATGCGCGACTATTTGGTCAATTTCGGAGTCGCTCCGGCGCAAAATCCAGCCGTAATCACCAACAATGACGACGCCTATCGCACGGCCATCGCATGGCGCAAAGCGGGGCTGAAGGTTGCCGCAATTTTGGATGTGCGGGACGCCCCAGCGGGGGATCTAATCGATCAGGCACGTGCACTCGGGATTAACGTCAAATTCGCCACAGGCATTGCCAAAACCATGGGTCACAAAGTGGTGACGGGCCTTAAAATCTGCGCCATCGACAGTGACGGGAGCCAAACCGAACTCCTCGAATGCGACGGCGTGGCCATGTCCGGCGGCTGGTCTCCCGTTGTCCACCTTTGGTCCCATTGCGGCGGAAAACTGCTCTGGGATGACGCGCAAATTCACTTCGCTCCCGATCCAAACCGCCCTCCGCTTGGCGCGGATGGCACGGGTTTCGTGCTTACGGCGGGCACGGCCTCTGGGCCTCTCGCGACAGGGGCGCTGCTTGCCGATGCGGATGCCGCAGGCAAACGCGCCGCCAAGGAGGCGGGGTTTACCCCCTCCGACGCGACGGCTCCTACCGGCGCAGAAATCGCGACTGCACTGCCCAAAGCCATGTGGATTATTCCCGCCAAAGCTACCGCAGATATGCGCGCAAAATCATGGTTGGACTTCCAGAATGACGTCAAAGTTTCGGACGTGCAACTGGCCGCCCGCGAGGGTTATGAAAGCGTTGAACACACCAAGCGCTACACCACTTTAGGTATGGCGACTGATCAAGGTAAGTTGAGTAATATCAACGGACTGGCGGTTCTTTCTCAAGCGATGGGTCAAGAGATACCCTCCGTTGGCACGACCACCTTCCGTCCGCCCTATACACCGATCTCCATGGGCGCAATCACCGGCGAAGCGCGCGCCGATTTGTTCCAACCTTTGCGCCGTACGCCGATGCACGATTGGCACCAAGACCACGGCGCAACATGGGAACCCGTCGGCGCGTGGCGTCGCGTCTATGCCTATGAGCAGGCGGGAGAAACCTCCGATCAGGCCGTCATGCGCGAAACCAAAAACGCGCGTGATAACATCGGTCTTTTGGATGCCAGTACCTTGGGCAAACTTATCGTTAAGGGCCCCGATGCTGCGGCATTCCTTGACCTCATGTACACCAATATGATGTCGACGCTCAAACCCGGCAAATGCCGCTATGGGTTGATGTGTAACGACAATGGATTCCTGATCGATGATGGTGTTGTTGCCCGCATAGATGAGGAGACGTTCCTCTGTCACACAACAACCGGCGGCGCAGAATCTATCCACGTGCATTTCGAGGATTGGTTGCAATGTGAATGGTGGGACATGAAGGTCTATACGGCCAATATCACCGAACAATTTGCGCAAATCGCTGTGGTGGGTCCCAAGGCGCGGCTTCTGTTGGAAAAACTTGGCGGTATGGATGTTTCCAAGGAAACGCTGCCGTTTATGTCTTGGGCACAGGGCACGCTCGCGGGATTTGACGTGCGGGTGTTCCGCATCAGTTTCTCGGGCGAATTGAGCTATGAAATCGCCGTTCCTGCCAGTCAGGGTTTGGCGTTTTGGCAAGCCTTGCACGATGCGGGGCAGGAGTTTGGCCTGATGCCTTATGGCACCGAAGCGCTGCATATTTTGCGCGCCGAGAAAGGTTTTATTATCGTGGGTGACGAAAGCGATGGAACCGTAATCCCGCAAGACCTCAATCTGGGGTGGGCGGTTTCCAAGAAGAAACTCGATTTTATCGGAAAACGCGCCCATAGCCGCAAAGATATGCAGCGTGAAAATCGCTGGAAATTGGTGGGTTTCCAATCCCTGGACGGATCAATGCTGCCCGAAAGCGCCTATGTTCTGGGCACGGGTAAAAACGAAAATAACCAGCATGTGATGCAGGGACGGATTACCTCCACCTATCATTCACCCAACCTTGGGTTTGGGATCGCGATGGGCCTAATCGAGGGCGGACTGGCGCGAATTGGGGACGTTGTCGAGGTTGGCAATCTGGGCCGCGAAACCATCGCCGCGCGGGTCGTTGATCCGGTTTTCTATGACAAAGAAGGGGCCAAGCAAGATGTCTGAAGCAATTGAAATCGCCGTGAGTGCCCTTGAGGGGGCAACGTCCTCTGGCTGTGTAACTGTGCGCGAAATGGGTCTCCAGGGCATGTTGACGGTGCGGGCAGATTTGTCGAGCAAAGTGGTCAAGGCCGCAGTCAAGGCCTTGACGCAAGTGGCAATTCCAAAACCCCGGCGCGTGTCGATTTCAAAAGGCGCAGGGGTGGCATGGATGTCGCCCGACGAACTGCTTATTTTGCTGCCCTATACTAAGGCCGTTGAGGCATCGGTTGCGTTGGACAAAGCCTTAGCGGGCACCCATGCGCTGGTAGAAAATGTCTCCGACGCGCGGGCGGTGTTTACGGTTTCCGGCCCCGATGCTCGCGATGTTTTGGCCAAACTTTCCCCTGTTGATCTCTCGGATGACAACTTTGCCAAAGGGGAAATCCGTCGCAGCCGTCTGGCGCAAATTCCGGCGGCGTTTTGGATGTCGGGGGATTCCTCCGCACGCCATGAGGAGATGACCATCGTTGTCTTTCGCAGCGTTGCGATATACGCGTTCGATGTCCTTTCTAACGCCAGTAGTGGCGGGCCGGTCAAGTTCTATTCTTGAAAGGAGCGTGATCCTTGTGGGTTGGGGCGGGCCGAATGAGGTATCATAATATGTTTGTTTACAAATGGTTATGACCACAAGACACAAGCCTCCACACGCCTTGCGATAATACGATTATCACGCTACCCATGTTGGATATTGTTTTTTCAATTTGAAGAAGTCATTTGAAATTTTCGTTTTTCGCAGTGGTTGCAGCGACTTTAACCCTCGGGATCACAGCACCCGCTTCCGCTGCCAACCTGCTCATGTGCAAAGTCTCAAATGCTGGCGCGTCACGAGGTTGGATTTCGGACAAGATCGTAATTGCCTATGAGGAAGGCAAAAAAGATGTTCTAGTTTTTGATCGTGTGATTTCCAATTATGGTTCTGAATCAGCGGTGGGGAAGGTTGAAACCGATAATGCAAAGCGGACGACTTTTGTTTGGGAAGTTAAGGTTACGGATTCCAAGCGCCAACACGCCACAATGCAATACCGATTGACGTTTCTAAAGAAGAACCACGGTCTGCGGTTGACAGTAAACCCTTTAGGATATCGCGGCGACGTGACTGGCAAAGGTATCTGTACGCCAACGGTGAGCTAAAACGCGCTCCTATACTGGGATCCGCATAGTTTTGTTCCGAAGCGTGGCGCAAGACGCGTTTGACACGCTGTCTAACGCGTCATCGGGCGGGGCCGATGGCTACTGCGATTAACGGTTTCTATGCGGATCGGACTCCATTTTATTGTGCTTTATTGAGGAAATTTCGTCCCATTTAGGGAATGCTGTTGTCCATCAACCTCTCAACCCCTAGGCTTGAGACGCGTAGTATTTGAAAATTATGGAGAAGTTTTGTGAAACCTTTGACTTTTGCCGCCGCCACTCTGGCTCTTATTGTTGGGGGCGTCGCACCGGCTTCCGCACTAATTCTGAAATGCAACATCTCGAATGCAGGCTCGTCAAAAGGGTGGATCGCGGACAGCATTGAGATTGAATATGAAGACGGATCAGAGCTGGCAATGGTTTCCGATCAACTCATTCTAAAATATGGTTCCGGAATTGCAATCGGTCGGGTTAAAAGTGACAATTCCACACGAACGACCTTTGTTTGGGAGCAAAGAATTAAAGACACGTCGCTCCAAAACGCCACGATTGAATACCGTCTGAACTATGAAAAGAAAGACAACCAGCTAAGCATGACCGCGAAGGCGATGGGGATTGGACGTACTGCTACTGGCAAAGGGTCCTGTACGTTTTAATTGGAAAAAAACAAGGTCTTGCACAGGGAACTTGTTTTATGAAAGGTGTCTGACCGAGGTATGAAAATTTCGAATTTGGACACGAAACCTACAAAACACCCTTGACCTCCCCCCATTGACGGGGCCATTCATCAGGGGACAATATCCGCGAACATGCGCCAATTTGCGCTCAAAACATGAGGTTCACCATGGCTTTTACGCTTCCCGATCTTCCATATGCCCACGACGCCCTTGCCGACAACGGCATGTCCGCCGAGACGCTCCAATTCCACCACGACCTGCACCACAACGCTTATGTCACCAATGGCAACGCGGCGATTGCGGGCACCGAATGGGATGGCAAGAGCCTCGAAGACATCATCACAGGCACTTACAACGCCAAATCGGTTGCCCAAAACGGCATCTTCAACAACATCAGCCAGCTTTGGAATCACAACCAATTCTGGGAAATGATGTCTCCCGGCACGTCTGCTATGCCCTCCGAGCTTGAAAAAGCTTTGGTTGAGAACTTTGGCTCGGTCGACGAATTTAAAACTGAATTTGCAGCCGCTGGTGCTGGTCAATTCGGTTCTGGCTGGTGCTGGTTGGTAAAAGCTGCTGATGGGGGCCTCAAAGTCACCAAAACAGAAAACGGTGTGAACCCGCTTTGCTTTGGTCAAACAGCGCTTTTGGGTTGCGACGTATGGGAGCATTCCTATTACATCGATTTCCGCAACAAACGCCCAGTTTACCTCTCGAACTTCCTTGAGAAGCTCGTGAACTGGGAAAACGTTGCATCCCGTCTGGGCTAAGCTTGGTCCTATAATTTTTGAAAACCCGCTAGGAGTAATTCTGGCGGGTTTTTTCGTTTTACCACAAGGGAATTTTCCTTTACGTCACGGGGCTGCTGTGAAACGCTGACGTCGATACGCGTGCGTTTTTGACACGGGTTACCCCAATAAATTTAAGGTGATCCCCCATGCCCGAGCATATTAAGGGAAGTCTTGCGATGCTCTTGGCCTGTGTTGTCTGGGGCTTTTCGTCGATTTATTATAAAGCGATAGATCACGTGGCACCCTTGGAAGTTTTGAGCCACCGCAGCCTGTGGTCGCTTGCGTTCTTGCTTGGTATTCTGGCGGTGCAGGGGCGGTTGTCGACCTTGTGGCCGATCTTGCGGGATCATCGCAAAATGCTGTGGATTACGGCGGCTTCCTTGCTGATTTCAATTAATTGGTTTTTGTTTATCTATGCGGTTCAATCGGGGCGCGCGGTTGAAAGTTCGCTGGGCTATTTTATCTTCCCTCTGTTTGCTGTTTTGCTGGGGGCCTTTGTGTTGGGAGAGCGTTTGGGGCCGCTCAAATGGGCCGCTGTGGCGCTGGCTGCGATGGCCGTCATGGGGCTGACTTACGCGCTTGAGGCACCGCCTTGGATCTCGCTGGTATTGTCCAGCACCTTCGCGGTTTATGGTCTGATCAAGAAGCAGCTAGATGCCGGCCCCGTGGTTTCGGTGACCTTAGAGGTGCTCATTCTTCTGCCTCTTGGCGTGATCTGGCTTTGGGGCGCGCATACGCAGGGTTGGCAGGCGATTGGCACGCAAACCCCCGGTGTGTTTGGCAAAAACTGGCAGGACAGCCTGTTGTTGATCTTTTCTGGCGTCTTGACGGCGGTGCCGCTGCTGCTTCTGTCCTATGCTAGCAAACGCGTGTCCTTGGCGACTTTGGGGTTGTTGACCTATGTGAATCCAACGCTTCAGTTTTTGGTGGCAGTTTTTCTGTTTGGCGAGATCATGACGCCCGCGCATTTGATCGCCTTCCCCGTCATTTGGATCGCTTTGGCGCTTTATTCCGTCGTGAGCTTCTCTGAGGAAAGGTCGTCGCGTAAAGCGCTGCGCAATGCGGCGACGGTTTCGACAACGTGAACGAAATCGCGCAATGAGGCGTCGGCAAATCCTTGGTCGATAATGTGATCTATGAGGGTCATAAGTGGCGCCCAGTATCCGTCGACCGACAAGAGGTAAATGGGCTTGCTGTGCAGACCCAACTGGCGCCACGTCAAGACCTCGAAAAACTCATCCATTGACCCCGCACCACCGGGCATCACCACCACGGCATCGGCGTTCATATACATCACCTTTTTGCGCTCGTGCATGTTTTCGGTGATGATGAAATTGGTGAGGTCGCGCTTGCCGACTTCATGTTTCATCAAATGGGTCGGAATAACGCCAAAGGTTTGAGCGCCTGCGGATTGTGCGGCGTTGGCCACGGCCCCCATCAATCCGATATCCCCCGCGCCATAAACCAAGCGCCAGTTTTCCTCGGCGATCATCTGGCCCGTTTGTTTTGCCGCCTCTGTATATGCGGGATTTACCCCGTTTCGCGAGCCACAATAGACACAAATTGATGCAGAAAAAGTGGAAGTCATGGACAACGGCCTTTGGTTAGGGTTTCTTGAGCGTCAATGTGGGCGCTGCGCCTGCACAATCGCTTGTTCATGGGACGGGTGCAAGACCATTGGGGAATGGAATACATGGCTGTTCAGGGCAAATCAGGATTAACGGGCGCGACAGGCGTAGTTTTGGGCGGAGGGGCGGCATTGATTGTCGCGATGGTCGGTTATTTGGCCTATTACGCGCAAACGCAACACCCTGTAGAGACAGAGATCAAAGAGTCAGCCGTGATCGCCCCCGCGCAGGTCGCGGCACCGGTTAATAATGCAATCGAAACTGTCTCCGAAACGGATATGGTTGCGCCTGAGACTGAGCCACAAACTCAAACCAAGGCCCAAGTGCCAGAGCAACAAGTATCAGAGCAGCCTGAACCTGCGCAGGTAGAGACCGACTTGGTGGAAATCGCGCCCGCCGATCCCGAGCCACTCGCCGACCAAGGCCTCGTGCCGCCGACGTTTGATGTGGTGCGAGTTGATGCCGACGGCAATGCGCTTGTGGCGGGGCGCGGCGTTGCGGGGCAAGAAATAGCCATTCTGATCGACGGAGAAGAAGTTGCGCGCGCACAAGCAGATGGCGCGGGTAATTTCGTCAGCCTTTTCACCATCAACCTCACATCGGCGGCCAAAGTCGTGTCCCTCCTTCAAGGAAGCGGCGGTTCGACTGTGGCGTCAGTTGATACGGTGATCCTTGCGCCGCCCGAGGCACCTGTGGTTGTTGCAGAGGCCACACAAACGCCAGCGGCGTTGCCAGAAAAGGAACCGCAAAACGCGCAAGTGGCCGTAGACCCTTCGCAGGAAACGACGAATTTGAGCACTACAGATGGCACGACGCAAAGCACACAATTGGTTGTGCCCGCCGAGTCCGTTGAGGTTGCAAAAGTACAGATCGAGGACGCACAGGTTCCTTTGTCCTCAGCGCAGGCTGCGGCGACACCGGCAGTCCCTGAGGAGGATGTCGCAGAGGCGGCACTTGAAGGTGTCGCGCAAGTCGACACAGCCCAAACCTCTGTTGTTCCTGATTCCGCGCCGACCGCAATCGAGGCTGCTGGAATAGAAGAGGCGGTTTCTCAAACGATTGAGACACAGGAGTTGAACACGCAGACCGCTTCTCAAACGCCTGCCGAAGCCGTGGCGGAGCCTGTCGCCCAAGCTCCTGCGATCCTTTTGGCGACGGAGGAGGGCGTGAAAGTGCTGCAAACAAGCGGGGCCTCCGCCATCAAAAACATTGCGATTGACGCCATCACCTATGCGACCACGGGCGACGTTCAGGTCACAGGGCGCGGCAAGGCGGGCGAATTCGTGCGCCTTTATCTCGACAACAAATCCGTCGGTGAAGGCGAGATTGCTTCTGATGGTGCGTGGTCATTTGACTTGGAACAGATCAGCGCGGGGCTTTACACTTTGCGCGCGGATCAGGTCGACACGGCGGGAAAAGTCAGTGCGCGCGTTGAGACACCGTTCAAGCGCGAGGCGCCGGAACTTCTGGCCCAAACCGCGCCCTCTGCCCCCGAAAACGGAGCGGCCACCGTCAAGGCGGTCACTGTGCAACCGGGCAATACCCTTTGGGGGATCGCGAAGGCAAGCTACGGCGACGGGGTACTTTATGTGCGGGTCTTTGAGGCAAACAAGGACGCCATTCGCAATCCTGACCTCATCTATCCCGGGCAGGTTTTTACGGTTCCAGCATCAAAAGAAAACTAGGTTTCTGACGGCTCCCCTCTGGCCATCCACCGCGCGTCTGTCTACTTTGCGAAGTTCAGCTAGCCGGAGGAAGCCATGCGCCGATTGACCCCCACAGATGCCGCCCTAAAAGGCGGCCCAAAGGGCGGAGCGTGGAATGTGATCCGCCGCGTCACCCCCTATGTTTGGCCCAAGGATAAGCTCTGGGTGAAACGTCGTGTGGTCGCGGCCATGACCATGCTCATTCTATCTAAGTTCGTTGCCGTTCTCGCGCCGGTTTTGTACAAAGAAGCGGTGGACAACCTCGCGGGCGAAGGGCAGTCTGCGGCGTGGATGTTGGGCATGGGCGCGGTCGGATTGACCATCGCTTACGGCATGACACGCGTGATGACAGTCGGGATGAACCAATTGCGCGATGTCATCTTTGCCAAGGTTGGCCAAGGAGCGTTGCGCGCTCTCGCGCTTGAGACGTTCACCCATATTCACCAACTCTCGATGCGCTATCATATCGCGCGCAAAACCGGCGGCCTCTCGCGGATTATCGAGCGCGGCGTAAAGGGCGTTGATTTCCTCCTGCGCTTCCTTTTGTTTTCGATCGGGCCCTTGATCCTAGAGTTGTTGATGGTCGCCATCATTCTATTTTTTGTGTTTGATGTCTGGTATTTAGCTGCCGTTGTTGTGACGATTACCCTGTATGTCTGGTTCACATTCGCGGTGACCGAATGGCGCGTGCGCGCCCGCCAAGAGATGAATAAACAAGACACCGAGGCCAACCAAAAGGCCATCGACAGCCTCCTCAATT
Source organism: Falsihalocynthiibacter sp. S25ZX9 (assembly GCF_041205405.1). Lineage (NCBI taxonomy): Bacteria > Pseudomonadati > Pseudomonadota > Alphaproteobacteria > Rhodobacterales > Roseobacteraceae > Falsihalocynthiibacter > Falsihalocynthiibacter sp. S25ZX9. Next base: position 32,207 of record NZ_JBGFCD010000007.1, on the reverse strand, counting down.
TTGAGACGGTGAAGTATTTTGGCGCAGAGAAGCGCGAAGCTGCGCGCTATGACGAGTCCATGGCGCTCTATCAAGTTGCCGCGCTCAAAACCAACTATTCCCTCGCGTTTCTGAACTTTGGCCAGTCGCTTTTTATCACTGCTGGCCTTGTGGTTGTGATGGTGATGGCGGCCATGGGCGTGCAAAGTGGCGCGCTGACGGTTGGCGATTTTGTGATGGTGAATGCCTATATGATCCAAATCACCATGCCGCTCAATTTCCTTGGATCGGTCTATCGCGAAATCCGCCAAGCCTTGGTGGATATGGGCGATATGTTCGATCTTTTGGGGCAACCCGCAGAGGTGGTCGACAAGCCAAATGCGCCCGACCTCAAGATCAACGGCGGCGAAGTTGTTTTGGACAGTGTGAAGTTTGGCTATGACGCCGAGCGGCCGATTTTGAAGGGCGTGAGCCTGACGATTGGGGCGGGGGAAACCGTAGCGATTGTTGGCCCCTCAGGGAGCGGAAAATCCACCATTGGACGTCTGTTGTTTCGGTTCTATGATGTGAGCGACGGCGGGGTGCGCATTGATGGTCAAGATCTTCGCGATGTGACCCAAGAGAGCCTGCACGCCCAGATTGGCGTCGTGCCACAAGACACCGTATTGTTCAACGACAGCATCTATTACAACATTGCCTATGGGCGTGCGGATGCCAGTGAGGAAGAGGTCTTTGAGGCCGCACGCGGTGCGAAAATCCACGACTTCATCACGTCGCTTCCCGATGGGTATAACACCCCCGTTGGCGAGCGCGGTTTGAAGCTTTCGGGCGGTGAAAAGCAGCGGGTCGGCATTGCGCGGACCCTGCTCAAAAATCCACCGATCCTGTTGCTTGACGAGGCCACCAGTGCGCTAGACAGCGAAACAGAGCGCGACATTCAGGACAGCCTCGCGGCCATGGGGCGGGGGCGGACGGTGATTACGATTGCCCACCGTCTCTCGACTGTTGTGGATGCGGATCGGATTGTTGTGTTGGAGGCGGGCGAGGTTATCGAGCAAGGGTCGCACGATGAATTACTCGTGCGTAACCAACGTTATGCCTCGATGTGGTATCGCCAGCAAACAGAAGAAGACGTGGCCTAAGAGCACCGTTTTTACGTGACCCGAACCCGTCTATTGTGGAATGCCTAAGGAAGAGACCTCAAGTCTCGCAGATAAAAAAGACCGGAGATAATCTCCGGCCTTTTGCGTTTTACACTACTCGGCAGCTTTTAACGGGGGGCCATCTTTTTTGGCGATCCCGTTCTGGAGTTCGCCGTCATTGCTTGCCGCACCGACATCCGCTTCGCGTAGGCAATCCTGCTTTGGGTCCGGCGCTTTGCCGGTTTTCTCAAGGACGCTCTCAAGTTCGCTGAGGTCGATATCCTCGGCGGGTTCCTCTTCAAAGCCGTCGCCTTGTGGCAAGGTCAGGCGGGTCCAGTCCAGTTCGGGAGCGTGGATTTTACGGGCGGCGGATTGGAGGGCCCAATCCTGTGCTGCCTTGCTGCTGCGCCCCATCGACAGCATCGCAAACAGGCGCGCGAGCCAGCTTACATAGGTCCAGAACCACACCCGAATGGCGAGCATGGACGGGGTGAACACAAGCGTCAGAACGGTTGCAATCCCAAGGCCAAAGACCACGGCGGTCGCCAGTTGGTTCCACCAAAGGGCAGTGGGGCTGTTGACGGAATAGCCACCGTTGATGAAGTCGAGCGACAGGCCAAACATCATCGGCGCAAGGCCCGCCATCGTGGTGATTGTGGTCAGCAACACTGGGCGGATACGGTTCTGCGCCGTGCGGATAATCGCTTCAATGCGCGGCATGTAGCGCGCGTATTCCTGATAGGTGTCGATCAACACAATGTTGTTGTTCACCACGATTCCCGCCAAGGCCACGATCCCCGTTCCGGTCATAATAATCGAGAACGCTTGTCCCATCACCAGCATCCCGATGAGCACGCCCGTGGTCGAAAGAACCACCGCGATGAGCACCAAAATGGAGTTATAGAAGCTGTTGAATTGCGCCAGTAGGATCACAAACATCAAGGCCAAAGCGCCTGCGAAAGCTTTCATCAGGAAGGCGCCGGACTCCGCTTGCTCTTCTTGATCGCCCGTCCATTCCCATGCAACCCCCTCGGGCAAATTGCCGTCAGCGTCGAGCCATTCCGTGAGGGTTTCGATGCGCTCGGTGGGGTTTACGGGGATTGATTTGTAATCACCCGCGTCAATCTGCGACTGATAGGTGGTCCCGTTTGAACGCGTCAATTCAAGTTGGTCCTCGCTTATCACGACGGTTTCCATGCCCTCTTGCGAGGTGTCCTGAGGGACCAGTTTAACGAGGTTTGAATCAACCGCCGCTTTCACATCGAAATACCGTTGCTGATCAATCCGGTCGATCTGTGCCAGCTTTGCCACGGGCTTACGGGTGGTGAAATTCGACAGCGGGACAAGGCCTTCGGAGGTGCGAATACGCAGGCTATCCAAGGTCGAAAGAACGCGGTCCGCTTCGGGTAAACGCACCCGAATTTCGATTTCCTCGTCGCTGGTATCGACCCGCATGGTGTCGAGCAGAATACCGCGCGTGACCAGCTGAACCATGCCGCCAACGGTGGCCACATCCGCGCCATAACGGCCGGCTTTTTGGACATCCACGTCGATCTGCCAATCAATCCCCGGAAGGGGGAGCGTGTCGTCAATATCGGCCAGACCCGCCGTGTCTTCAAACTTCGCGCGTGCGATTTCTGTTGCAACAAGAAGCGATTCCCAATTGTCGGATTTCAGGCGCAGATGCACAGGTTTTCCAGAGCCCGGACCGCGCGACAAGTTCAGGATTTCGGCTTTGATACCCGGAATTTGAGCGAGTTTGACTTCGAGGCGCTCCAGCACCTTATTGCCATCATATTCAGGGTCTACGGCGTTGCGTTCGATGCCCCAAAACCATGGCACTTTGACGGTGGGGCGATCTTCCCATGGGATCAATTCGATTTGAACCTGACCGATGGCGTCGCGCGGTGCACCCGCGCCACCGTCGTTTTGGGTCAGGCCGCCGTCACCCGCGAAGGCAAAGGTGCTTTGCACACCGGTTTCATTGATAATAACCTCTTCGGCCTCGCGCAGGGCGGCGTCTTTTTCCTCAAGTGACAGGTTTCCGCGTTGGCGTACGTAAATAATCGCCTGTTCGGGTTCGCTTTCAACAAAAAACTCGACGCCTTTGTTGTTTTCGCCAAAGTATTGGAAGGTGGTCATCACCACGAAAATCACGGCGGCGATCGAGACCAAAGGCATGATCGGGTTGCCCACGATGAATTTGATGAACAGGCCAAAGGGCGAGCGACGCACGCCTGCGCGCACTTTCTTCTCGCGTTTGGGCAGGGCCGCAGCTCCGAGGAACGCCGAGCTGGCAAAGGCCGAGATCATAAAGAGCACAGCCCCTGGAAGGATGGCCATCACGCCCTCGGTTGGGGCAGTGCCGCCAAACAGGTATCCGGGGTTGAGCATCTGCATCATGCCCAAGAACAACCCGTAGAGCGCGAAAGGTACGAACGCCGCGCGCACGAACCACGGGAGTTTGGTGATCAGCCACGCCGAGACGTGTTCAATGATCCGCGAGCCACGGCCAAACACGCCGCCCAAGACAGGCAGGTAGATGAGCGCGACCACAAGCGAGGCGGAAAGCACAAAGATCAAAGTGACGGGCAGCATGCCCATGAATTGGCCGGGAACGCCGGGCCAAAACAGCATGGGCAGGAAGGCACAGAGCGTGGTCGCGGTGGAACTGACGATGGGCCAGAACATGCGTTTGGCGGCCTCGGTAAAGGCGTGCATCGGGCCGACGCCCTCTTTGATACGTCGGTCGGCGTATTCCACCACCACAATCGCGCCATCCACCAGCATCCCCACGGCGAGGATCAAACCAAACATCACGATGTTGGAAATGGTGATCCCCATCGCGCCCAAAAGCACGAAACACAACAGGAACGACGTGGGAATAGAGAAGCCCACCAGAAGGGCGGAGCGCGTGCCAAGCGACGCAAGCACCACGATCATCACCAGCGCAATCGCCGTGAGAACCGAGCCTTCAAGCTGGCTCACCATTGAGCCCACAGTGCGCGATTGGTCGTTGCTCGCGCCGACATGGACGGCGGCTTGCAACTGTTCGGGCCACTCGGCGCGGGCCTCTTCAACGGCCGCACGCACCTGTGCGGCGGTGTCGATAATGTTGTAACCTTTGCGCTTCACCACCTGTAACGCGACCGTTGTTTCGCCATTAAAGCGGGCGGTTCCGGTGCGATCTTCAAACGTCAGACGGATATCCGCGAGGTCGCCAAGAGTCACAACACGGTCACCGTTGGTTTTGACGGGCAGGTCGAAAATGTCTTTGGCATCGTTGAAGCTTGAGGGGATTTTCACGGAAAACGCCCCATTAGGCGTTTCGATTTCGCCCGCTGCGATCAATTGGTTGTTGTTGACCACAACGTTGATTAATTCGGGCGCGGTCACGTTATAGGCCTCAAGGCGCAATGGGTCGATGGTCACTTCGACCATCTCGTCGCGATGCCCTGCGAGGGCCGCTTCCAAGACCGGTTCAAGGGCTTCGATTTTATCCTGAAGCTGCTTGCCAACACGCACCAAGGTGCGCTCTGGTAAATCGCCAGATAGATTTACAATGATGATCGGAAATTCGGAAAAGTTGATCTCGGTGATGGAGTATTTATCGGCCCCAGCGGGGAAATTCCCCTCAACGGTGTTCATCTTGTCGCGCACATCGGCGATAATTTTGGTCTTGTCCCAGCCGAATTCAAACTCCAGCGCCACGCCGCCATAGCCCTCAGAGGCGGTGGCGGTCATGGTCTTGAGGCCATCCAGATCAGACAGTTCGTTTTCCATTGGTTTGACCAACAGGGCTTCGCTGTCTTCGGCGGAAATTCCGGGGAAGGGGACAGAAACAAAAAGAGCCGGAATTTCAATATCCGGCTCGCCCTCCTTGGGCAGGTTCATATACGCCGCAGCCCCCGCGATCAGGGAAATCGCGATAAAGGCAACCACCATGCGGGCGCGTTCGGCGGCCCAATCGACTAAACCAGTCATCAGCTTGGCTCCCTATAGGTCACCGCGACGGTCACACCATCAATAACATATTCTTGGCCTGACGTAATCACGCTCACTTCTTGGGGAAGGTCCAAGACCCAAATCCCATCGACGCTATCGCGTAAAACGGACACTTCCAAAAATTTCACCACGTTTTGGTCTTCGACAACCCGAACCCCAAGGGCACCTTCGTCATTCAGGGTCAAGGACGAAGCGGGCAATAAATGCGCGTCCGACCCCGCGGAGGATACCACGATCTCCACCGTTTGGCCGTCGCGGATGGCGAGATCTGCGTTCGGCACGATCACCTCCACGCGGAAGGTGCGGGTCGCGCTATCGGCGGTGCGCGACAGGAACGACACGCGGCCAACGGCGTCCACACCCGAGGCCAAACGTGCGCCGGACATGGCCCCAACTTTGATGCGTTCCACATCGGTTTCCGGAACAAACCCGACCAGCTTAATCGGATCAAGCAATACGACCGTTGTACACAGAGCGCCCGGTTGCATCAGGGTGCCAAGCTCGGCGGTGTCTGTTTCCAACATGCCCGAGAAGGGGGCCAAAATGCGCAGACGTTCGATATCCCGCTCGGCGGCAACCACACGGGCTACGGCCGATTTGATGCCAGATTCGGCGGCGGAAACGGAGGCTTTTGCGCCCTGAACACCCGCGAGCGCGCTTTCATACGCGGCGGCGCTGGAGGCCACCCGTGTATCGGAGGCAAATCCGCCTTCCGAGAGGCGTTTGGCCGCGGTGTCGTTAATTTTTGCTTCAGAAAGGCGTGCATTGGCCTCGGCGAGGCGCGCATTGGCTTCAGGGACGGCGGCATTTGCGCGCTCAAGATTACCCTCGGCATCCGCGAGGACAGAGGCGCGGGTGCCAATCTCGACTTCGCACAAAAGCTGGCCTTTTTCGATATAGCCACCCTTGCGCAGGGGTTCGGAGATAATCAATCCAGTGACTTCGGAGCGGATTTCAACTTTGCGGGCCGCTTCGGTTTGGCCACGCAGTAAGACCGCATTTTCAACAGGCTGGGCAACAGAGCGCAACGCGACGACAGAGACCATCGGGCTAGCGTTTTGCGTGTTTGTGACTTCGTCTGAGGCTTCGATTTGGGCCACGGAGGTGGGTTGGTCGCCTGCCTCAACCGTTTCTTCTACAACGACGGGGGTGTCATCTTTAAAGGCAAATCCCAAGAGCCTGTCGCGCTCAAATACGAGCAAAAATAAAAATAAACTTACCAAAATGGCAGAAATCACGGGTAATGGACGCATGGAACCCTCTTACAAACATACTATGGCTGCCCGTCGGACAGGTGTTAATCACGTTCACATAAGTGGTTTTGGTTAGATTACAACTGAAATCTAACGTCATTTTACCTGAACTGTTCGGTTTAGTTTATTTATGCGGCACAATGATTGCAAGTGATGAAGAAATGATTGCTGGGGGAAAATGTTGCATCTAAACGCCCAGATATTCCCACCCAAGCCCGTGCATTTATAAAGAGCGACGCGGCGGGTCTTGGCAAGGCGTTCCGCTTCGGGGTATGAGGGGGCATACCGGACGCATTCGGGAAGACGAAATGCCCCCGCACAGACGGGTGGGCAGACGGGCAGGAGAACGACGTGAGCGATACAGACAGTTTTATTGACGAGGTAAGCGAAGAGGTCCGTCAGGATCGACTCTTTGGATATATGCGTAAATACGGGTGGGTCGCAGGTGCGCTCGTTTTGCTTTTAGTTGGGGGAACCGCCGTTAATGAGGCGAGACGCGCCTCAGCCCAAGCGTCAGCCGAGAGCTTTGGCGATGAAGTGATTACCGCGATGCTCAACAATGAATCCGCAGCCCGAGTCACCGAACTTGCGGTCATCCAAGCGCCTTCCCCACAGGCCAACGTCATTCTTGCGTTTTTGCAAAGTGGTGAAGAATCTTTGGGCAGTGAAGGCTCAGATGCCGCCATTGCAGCCCTTGATGTCATCAAAGCGAGCCCCGAGTCTGCGGAGGTCTATCGGGACCTTGCAGGTTTCAAGGCGGCATTGCTTTTGGGTGCGGGCGTTCCTGCTGCGGATCGCAAATCGGCTTTTGAGGCTCTCATCGTTCCAGGCAGCGCGTTCCGCCTGTTGGCCGAAGAGCAAGTGGCCCTTATTGAGGTCGAAATGGATGACAAGGACGCGGCGATCGCGCGTTTGAACGCCATTTCTCAAGATGCCGAACTGACGTCGAGTTTGCGTCAACGTGTGGAGCAATGGAAATTGGTTCTGGGCGTGAAAACGGCGACAGGCTAGAGAAAACGCGTCACCGCTTGAGAATGGCCTATTTGCGCCGTGAACTAGGGACGAGGAATTTGAGTGGAGCTTAACATGAACCCAGTGCTACCGAAATTTGCACTCGAGTCCGCCAAAACAACTTCTGTTTTCGCGCCCTCACGGTTCGGACTCAAAAAGGCCGCGCATCTTTTTGCGGGGCTTGCTGTGGTAGCTTTGTTGGCGGCCTGTGCCAAGGATGAAGTTATTCTTCCGGGCGAGCGGATTGGTTTGCGCGCGCCTTTTGGTGCCCAAGAGCCTGCGACGGCAATGGTTGTCGAAACCCGCGCCGAAGTCACGCTTCCGCCAGCGCCCAGCTTTTCCGCACGTCGCCCCGTGACCAACAGCGCGTGGACCCATTCCAACGGGTCCCCACAACACCACATTGACCACCCCGCCTTGGCCCAAACCATCCGCCCCCTTTGGAGTGTGGATATCGGCGAGGGTGACAGTCGCAAGTACCGGATCTCAACCACCCCCGTCGCCAAAGACGGCCGTATTTTCACCATGGACAGCCAATCACTGGTCATGGCGCATAACACCAGCGGCGCGCTCCTTTGGAAGCGCAACCTCACGCCGATCACAGATTCGCCAGAGGATGTTTCGGGCGGCGGTCTGGCAATTTCGGGTGACATCTTGGTCGCCACGACGGGATTTGGCGAGATGGTGGCACTGGATGTGAAAACCGGTGGCGAAGTCTGGGCGCAACGGGTGGATGCAAATATCGCAAGCCCTCCGACAATCTATAACGGCTTGGTCTATGCCATATCGCGCAACAATGTGGCTTGGGCGGTCAATCTGAGCGACGGGCGCGTTAAATGGCAATTGGCCAACGCGCCAAGCGATTCCGGCATCATTGGCGGCGCGGCCCCAGCGGCAACTAATGATGTCGCGATTTTTCCGTTCAGCACGGGCGAAATGATCGCCACCTTCCCGCAAGGCGGCGTCCGTCTGTGGAGCACGACGATTTCTGGCCGTCGCGTCGACTCGGCCTACGCGGGCATCACTGACATCACCAGCGAGCCAGTGATCCTTGGCAATACGGTCTATGCGGGGAATGCTTCTGGGCGCACGATTAAATTCAACCGCGCCAACGGCGATGTCGTTTGGACCGCGCAAGAGGGGGCTTATGGTCCCGTTTGGCCTGAGGGCAACTCGGTGTTTCTGGTCAACGATCAATCCGCCCTCGTGCGTTTGAGTGCGGCGACGGGCGAAACCTTGTGGAAAGTTGATCTGCCTTATTTTGTCGAGGAAAAGATCAAGAAACGCAAAACAATCTATGCCCATTACGGCCCTGTCCTTGCGGGCGGACGCCTTTGGGTGGGGTCGAGCGATGGCGTGCTACGCTCCTTTGATCCGCAAAACGGCCAGCTTTTATCGACGGTCCCGCTGCCTGAAGGGGCAACCACAGCGCCAATCGTCGTCAACAAAACCCTCTATATCGTCACCAGCGACGGGGCCTTGCGCGCCTATCGCTAGGTGCGGCACCCCGATATCTTAGGAATTCTTTACGCAGGGGCTTTCCGTTCCTGCGCAAATCATGTTACGGACGCGCCTGATCCGTGCATTGGAGCATAAAATGAGCTTTACCCTTGCCATCGTGGGCCGCCCGAATGTGGGCAAATCCACTTTGTTTAACCGTTTGGTCGGTAAACGTCTTGCGTTGGTGGATGACCAACCGGGCGTCACACGAGACCTGCGCGAAGGTGCCGCGCGGCTTGGTGATTTGAATTTCACCGTCATTGATACGGCGGGCCTTGAAGAAGCCACCGACGAGAGCCTTCAGGGGCGCATGCGTGCGCTCACTGAACGTGCCGTCAGTATGGCTGACATCTGTCTGTTCGTGATTGATGCGCGGGTTGGCGTGACCTCAACCGACCGTGTTTTCGCCGAAATCCTGCGCAAAAAGAACGCGCATGTTATTGTTGCCGCGAATAAGGCCGAGGGAAACGCCGCCGAAGGGGGCGTGCTTGAGGCCTATTCTTTGGGCCTTGGCGAGCCTCTTCGGCTATCTGGTGAACACGGCGAAGGCATGTCGGATTTGTATTCGATGTTGCTGCCGATTTCCGAGGAACTTGCCGCCAAGACCTATTCGGCCGAGCCAGAAGTCGATGTTGACGTCTCTGACGATGACGAAGAAGAAGGACCCCGCGTTCCCACAAAAGAACAGCCGCTGCAAATCGCGATTTGTGGGCGTCCCAATGCGGGGAAATCCACCCTTGTGAACCAACTCTTGGGCGAGGAGCGGATGCTTGTTGGTCCAGAGGCGGGGATCACGCGCGATGCGATCTCGGTGCAGACTGTTTGGGAAGGCACACCTGTGCGCGTGTTTGATACCGCAGGCATGCGCAAACGGGCTAAGGTGCAGGAAAAGCTTGAGAAACTCTCGGTTTCTGATGGCATTCGCGCCGTTAAATTTGCCGAAGTTGTGGTGGTTTTGCTGGATGTTGAAATCCCGTTTGAGACCCAAGACCTGAAGCTTGCTGACCTTGTGGAACGCGAGGGGCGCGCGGTTGTTATCGCGGTTAATAAATGGGATACGGAACCGGATAAACAAGCTAAACTCAAGCAGTTACGCGAAAGTCTTGAGTTGCACCTACCGCAATTGCGCGGCGTGCCGATGGTAACGATTTCGGCCAAAACCGGCAAGGGCATGGACCGTCTGCACGAAGCGATCATGAAGGCCCATGATGTTTGGAACACACGGATTACGACAAGTCATTTGAACCGCTGGTTGATGGCGATGGTTGAGGCGCACCCGCCGCCCGCACCGTCGGGTCGTCGGATCAAATTACGCTATATGACACAGGTAAAAACACGCCCACCGGGGTTTGTGGTGATGTGTAGCTTGCCGGAGAAGTTGCCTGAGAGTTATTCTCGATATCTTGTCAATGGGTTACGGCTCGACTTTGAGATGCCGGGGACTCCGATTAGGTTGCATATGCGCAGTCAGGCGTCGCAGAATCCGTTTAAGGATAAGAAGAAGTCGACGCCGTCGCGTTTGCGCAAGCACCTTGGGAAACCGACCGCTAAGAAGACTTGGTAGGGCGTTTTTTAAAAAGTTTAAAACCTCTGAGAGGCACTTTTTAAAAAGTTTAAACATTCTGGAATAAAAAAAGGGGCCTCAACGGGCCCCTTTTTCGTGTCTTGCGGGAAGTGGCCTAGGCCAAAACGCCCTCGGAGGTGATGCGGGTTTTGCCGCCGAGGTAGGGGTGCAAAACGGCGGGGAGGGTGACGGAGCCGTCGGCTTGTTGGCCGTTTTCTAGGACCGCAATGAGGCAGCGTCCGACGGCGAGGCCGGAGCCGTTGAGCGTGTGGACGAATTCGGGTTTGCCGCCGTCCGCAGGTTTGAAGCGGGCGTTCATGCGGCGGGCTTGGAAATCGCCTGTGGTGGAGCAGGAACTGATCTCGCGGTAGGCGTTTTGACCGGGGAGCCACACTTCGATATCATAGGTGCGTTTTGCGCCAAATCCGATGTCGCCGGTGCAGAGTTTGACGGTGCGATAGGGCAGCGCGAGTTTTTCTAGGATGCCCTCGGCGCATTTTGTCATGCGCTCAAGTTCGGCATCAGACTCGTCGGGATGCATGATTGAGACCATCTCGACTTTTTCGAACTGGTGCTGGCGCAACATGCCCGACGTGTCGCGACCAGCGGAACCTGCTTCGGAGCGGAAACACAACGTGTGGGCAACCATGCGGCGGGGCAGGTCTTCGGCGGCGAGGGTGCCCTCGGCGACGCTATAGGTGAGGGGGACTTCGGCGGTTGGAACGAGCCACCAGCCGTTGGTTGTCTGGTAGCTGTCCTCGCCGAATTTTGGCAATTTATCGGTGCCTGTCATGGCTTCGTCGCGGACCAAAACGGGCGGGTTGATTTCGGTCAGGCCGTTTTCATCGACATGGGTGTCGAGCATGAATTGGGCAAGGGCGCGGTGGACGCGGGCGACGGCACCTTTGAGCATCACGAAACGCGCGCCCGAGATTTTGCCAGCGGTTTCGAAATCGAGGGAGGCCGCGGTGCCGGACAACTCGAAGTGTTCTTTGGGCGTGAAATCATAGGTGGGGAGGGTGCCCCATGTGTGCATTTCTTGGTTTTCGCTCTCGTCCGCGCCATTGGGCACATCGTCGGCCACGATATTGGGGATGACCATCAACATGTCGCGCAGGCGGGCGTCTTCAATCTTGGATTCTTCTTCGAGGGTGGCGATTTCGGCCTTTTTCTCGGACACGAGCGCGCGGAGGCGTTCAAATTCGGCATCGTCGCCACGGGCCTTGGCCGCGCCAACTTCTTTGCTGGCCTTGTTGCGGGTCGCGAGGGCCTCTTCGGCGGCCATGATTTTCTCACGGCGGGCGGTATCAACGGCGAGGATTTCGGAGGACAAAGACGACAAGCCCCGACGTGCCATAGCGGCATCAAAAGCGGCGGGATTTTCGCGGATTTGGCGAATGTCGTGCATGGGGTGTGTCCTTTATTGGGGTGGTCTTGAGGGCTTTTAGCGCGTTTTATTTGGGTTGGGAACCTTTGGTTTTTGTGCGCGGTTCACGGCGTTTATTCAGTCACTGTCCTTGGCGGGGTTACCCGCTTGTGGGGCCTGTTTCTGTGACGCGGCGGTTTTGCGGGATTTCGCAAATCGTTCAAAGGGATTTGGGATCAGATCAAAGAGGCGCAACACTAGCCAAGATAGGACAGGACTGGCGGTGTAGACACAGAGTTCAACGTAGCCCAGTCTTCGAATGTCTGGGTCTAGGCTTTCCAGTTTGGGGCTCCAAATTGATTGCGAGTTCCGATAGAAATACCAGCATACTAAAAAAGTCATCACAACTTTTACAAATATGCCCGGTTTATAGGCTGCGAGAGACGAATCCGCGCGTTTTAGGCGCAGCCAAAGGGCTTGAAGGATATTCGGGTTGTTCTCAGAATCACGCATTAAGACCTCAATTCAGTTGCAATAGTGTTAGCGCTGCACTGGCATTGGGACAACAGGCTGCATATGTCCTGTGGGGTCGGGTGTTTAGCTTGTGATTCTGTAAACGCGCCTTTAGGGTGCCCGCCAGCCAATACGGTGCAAATGCACCACTAAACCCAAGAAAAGGACGACCAAATGTTCGTGACCCCTGCATATGCCCAAGCCGCTGGTGGCTCTTCCAGTGCTATCTTGCAATTTGTGCCCCTCATCGCGATTTTCGCCATCATGTATTTCCTGATGATCCGCCCCCAGCAAAAGAAGCTCAAAGAGCACAAAGCGATGGTTGCGGCGCTGCACCGTGGCGATCAAGTGGTCACGCAGGGCGGTTTGATCGGCAAGGTTTCCAAGGTTAAAGATAACAATGAAGTTGAAGTTGAATTGGCCGAGGGCGTAAAAGTGCGCGTGGTTCAATCGACGATCGCGCAGGTTTTGAACAAGACAGAACCAGCTAAATAATCAACAAAAACAATATCCTAATACGATTGTCTAAGAACAGGCGGAAAAGATGCTGAGTATCGCTTTATGGAAGCGGATTACCATTTGGGGACTCGTTGCCCTTGGTGTGGTCCTTGCGCTTCCCAATGTGTTTTACCCACGGGTAGAGCGCCACAACGACGCCGTTGCGGCGATTGAGGCTGGGTTTAATACACCCGAAAATCAGGCAGAAGCGGCGCTTTGGCCTGATTATCTGCCGTCAAATCTGGTCAATCTAGGGCTTGATCTTCGCGGCGGGGCGCATTTGCTGGCGCAAGTGAACCTCGCGGAAGTTTATGCGTCGCGGATGGAGGGCATGTGGCCCGATGTGCGGGATGCGTTGCGGGTTGAGAGCGATGTCGTTGGCGGTGTGCGTCAGGTAAAAGACGCGCCCGAAGGCGAATTGCACGTTCAGATCAACACGCCCGCCGGATTGCAACGCGCGATTGAGATTGTGCGGACATTGGCGCAACCCGTTGTAAGTCTTACAAGTATCGGCCACACCGATTTGGAAGTGACGGGTGAGGGCGACGTTATTGTTGTGAAGCTGTCGGAGGCCGAACGTGTGGCAACCGATTTGCGGACCATGGCAACATCGCTTGAAATCGTGCGCAACCGTGTGGATGCGGCAGGGACGCGCGAGCCGACAATTCAGAGCATTGGCGAGGATCGTATCCTTATTCAGGTGCCCGGAATTGGTTCGGCGGAAGAGTTGAAAACACTGATCGGTTCGACCGCGAAGTTGGAATTCAAACCTGTGACAGGGCGCGCAACAAGCGCCGATGCACGGACGGATTCGCGCAACGAAGTCCTTAAGTCGGTTGACGAAGAGGGTGTCTATTACATTGTTGAGAAAACGGCCGTTGTGACGGGTGAAGACCTGACCAATGCGCAGCCAAGTTTCGACCAAAATGGCCGTCCCGCCGTTAGCTTTACGTTCAACGGGTCTGGGTCGCGCAAATTTGGCGATTATACGTTGGAAAACATCGGCTCGCCGTTTGCGATTGTCCTCGATAACGAGGTGATCTCGGCGCCGACCATCCAAAGCCACATTCCAGGTGGATCGGGGATTATCACGGGGAACTTTGATATTGCCGAAACCACGCATCTGGCGATTTTGCTGCGGGCGGGGGCGTTGCCAGCCAAGATGACGTTCCTCGAAGAACGCACCGTTGGGCCAGAATTAGGCCAAGACAGTATTGATGCGGGGCGGATTGCTTGCATCATCGCCTTTGCGGGTGTGCTGATCTTTATGATGCTATCGTATGGAATGTTTGGCCTGTTTGCCAATATCGCGCTGATCATCAACGTCGGGCTTATTTTCGGTATTCTGAGCGTATTTGGCGCGACCCTGACCCTTCCCGGGATTGCGGGGATCGTGTTGACGATTGGTATGGCGGTTGATGCCAACGTGCTGGTTTTTGAACGGATTCGCGAAGAACTCAAGGCGGCGCGTGGCCCTGTGCGGGCGATTGAACTTGGCTATGAAAAAGCGCTGAGTGCGATTATCGACGCGAACGTCACCACGCTGATTACGGCGTTTATCCTGTTTGCCATGGGCTCTGGCCCCGTCAAAGGCTTCGCGATTACGCTGGGTATCGGCATTATCACATCGGTCTTTACGGCCATTTTCGTGACCCGTTTGATCATCGTGATATGGTTTGAACGTACACGTCCCAAAACGATCGAGGTATAAAGATGCGTTTGAAACTTGTTCCTTCGGAAAGCAATTGGGATTTCTTTTCGACCACCAAAATCACTTTGGGCGCCTCGGCGCTCGCGGTGGTGGTGTCGGTTATCTTGTTCTTCACCATGGGTCTGAACTTCGGAATCGACTTTAAGGGTGGCACAACCATCCGCACGGATTCCGATATTTCGGTGGACGTGGGCGCCTATCGGGACGCCCTTACGCCGCTCAATTTGGGCGACGTTTCGATCACGGAAATCTTTGATCCCACCAATGCCGATTTGAATGCGGCACAAATTCGCATCCAAGCCCAAGAGGGCGCGGAAAGCGTGTCCATCGACATGATCACATCGGTGAAAGAGGCGCTTCTGGCGACCGACAGCACCCTGACGTTTCCAGAGGTCAATTCGGTAGGCCCGAAGGTCTCGGGCGAGTTGGTGCAAACGGCGGTTCTTGCGATTGTGGCGGCGATGGCGGCGGTGTTGTTTTACATCTGGCTGCGGTTTGAATGGCAGTTTTCGGTTGGCGCGGTTGTGGCGCTTATCCACGATGTGGTGCTGACGATCGGGGTGTTTAGCCTTGTGCAAATCCGGTTTGATTTGGCGATTATTGCGGCCCTTTTGACCATCGTAGGGTATTCTCTCAACGACACAGTGGTTGTGTTTGACCGCGTGCGCGAGAACTTGCGCCGCTATAAAACACGGCCCTTGCGGGACGTTTTGAACCAGTCAATCAACGAAACCCTGAGCCGTACCGTGATGACATCGGTGACCACATTGATCGCGCTTATTGCCCTGTTTATCTTGGGCGGTGACGTGATCCGCGGGTTTGTTTTCGCGATGATTTGGGGCGTTGTAGTCGGGACATATAGCTCGATTTTCGTGGCCTCCGCGATCCTGTTGCGCCTTGGTGTGACACGCGATTGGTCAAAAGAACAAGGTGATCCCGCCGCGGAACAAGCGGAAGCTTAAAACACAGTGCTGGCCCATAACGGGCTGGCATTTTTTTTGCCTTGGCGGTCTCCAGACTTGTCGGACTTACGAATTAGGGGTAAAAACACGTTATGAAATTTACCGAAGTAACATATGGCGATGTGGTTCCTGTGGACGGTTACGGCCCCGGATTTTTTCGCATTTTGGGCGAGGTTCATACAGGGCCGATGGCCTTGATGCCGAGCGGTGTTGTTGAATGGCAGGGGTTTGATGACCTCGCGCCGTTGCTCAAGGCCGCCGATGATTTGGACGTATTGTTTGTGGGCGTTGGGGCCGAGATTGCCGCGCTTCCTGCGGGTGTGCGCGCCGCCCTTGAGGGGGCTGGCATTGGCGTGGAACTGATGGCGACGCCTACGGCCTGTCGGACGTATAATGTGCTTTTGAGCGAGGGGCGGCGCATTGGGCTTGCGGCCTTGCCTGTCTGAATTCCTTGCCTTTGTTGGGCGCAATAGTCTAGGCCTTTCCCTATGATATTGCAGGTTGAAAATCTTACAGTTCAGCGCGGTGGCGTCGCGGTCCTGGCGGGGGTTTCCTTTGCGCTGGACGCGGGGCAGGCCGTTTTCTTGCGCGGTCCTAACGGGATCGGCAAGACGACGCTTTTGCGCACCTTGGCGGGGTTGCAACCCGCCGTGACGGGGGCGATTTCGGGCGCGCATTGGCCAGAGGGTATCGCCTATGCCTCGCACGCAGATGGGGTGAAACCGACGTTGACTGTGGCCGAGAACCTGTGGTTTTGGGCGCGTGTTTTTGGCACGGTGGAGATTGACGCGGCCCTTGATCAAATGAACCTGCTGGATTTGCGAGATCGCCCCGCGCATACGTTGTCGGCGGGACAAAAGCGGCGGTTGGGGCTGGCGCGGATGCTGGTGACGGGGCGGCCGATCTGGGTGATGGATGAACCAACGATTTCACTGGATCGTGACAGCACGGCCCTTTTTGCACAGGCGGTGCAAAGCCATCTGGCGCAGGGCGGCGCGGCGGTGATTGCTACCCATATCGACCTTGGTTTTGACGCGCAAACCCTTGAACTTGCGCCGTTTAAGGCGGCCCGCATGAGCGACGCAGATTTTGATGAGGCTTTCCTGTGAGGGCGCTTTTCTGGCGGGATATTCGCCTTGCTGTGCGGTCGGGCGGCGGCTTTGGGCTTGGGCTTGCGTTTTTCCTGATCGTTGTTGTGCTGATTCCGTTCGGAGTGGGGCCGCAGACCAGTGTGCTGCGGGTGATCGCGCCGGGGGTCTTGTGGGTCGGGGCACTTTTGGCGTGCCTTTTGTCGCTTGATCGCCTTTTTGCGCTGGATTACGAAGACGGCTCGCTTGATCTTATGGCGACATCGCCCTTGCCGCTTGAAGGGGTTGTAGCGGTAAAAGCGATGGCACATTGGGTGACGACGGGGGTGCCGTTGACGCTGGTTGCGCCTGTTTTGGCGGTGCTTTTGAATATGACGCCGGAGGCATTTGTGTGGTTGGTGGCAACGCTGGCGATTGGCACACCCGCGCTTTCGGTGATCGGCACGTTTGGCGCGGCGCTGACAGTGGGGTTGAAACGCGGTGGGTTGCTGCTGTCGATTCTGGTGCTGCCGATGTATGTGCCGACACTGATTTTTGGGGCAGAGACTCTGCGCCGTGGAGCGAGCGGGATGGAGGTGCAAACGCCTTTGCTTTTGCTCGCGGCCATCACGCTTGCGTCCTTGGCAATCCTGCCTTTTGCCTCGGCTGCGGCAATCCGTATCAACCTGCGTTAACACAAACCCGTGTAGGGTGATTGCGCAAATGTTTAACTCAATTTAGGGTCCGGCCATGTCACTTTGGGAATATGCAAATCCGCGAAAATTCATGGCAACCTCCGGCACCATCTTGCCGTGGGTGATGGCGCTTGCGGTCGTGACGTTGGTCGGCGGTCTTGTTTGGGGGTTCTTCTTTACGCCTGAAGATTATCGCCAAGGGGCGACAGTAAAAATCATGTTTTTGCACGTGCCAGCGGCGCTTATGGCGATCAATGCGTGGTTGATGATGTTGGTTACGAGTTTGATCTGGCTTGTGCGGCGGCACCATGTGAGTGCGCTGGCGGCCAAAGCGGCGGCACCGATCGGGATAGTCATGACGCTGATTGCGCTGATTACGGGCGCGATTTGGGGGCAACCGATGTGGGGGACCGCGTGGGAATGGGATCCGCGTTTGACGTCTTTCCTTATCTTGTTGCTATTTTACCTTGGCTATGTGGCCCTTTGGGAAGCGATCGATAATCCTGATACCGCTGCCGATTTAACGGCCGTTTTGTGCCTTGTCGGATCTGTTTTCGCGCTTTTGTCGCGCTATGCGGTGCTGTTTTGGAACCAAGGCCTGCATCAAGGGGCGAGCTTGTCGTTGGACAAAGAAGAGAACGTGTCGGATGTTTTTGCCTATCCGCTGTACCTGTGTATGGCCGGTTTTATCCTCTTGTTTGTGGCGCTTGTTTTGATGCGTACACGGACCGAAATTCGTGTGCGGCGGTTGAATGCGTTGCTGGCAAGGGAGCGTTCGGTATGATGCCAGAACTTGGAAAATATGCGAGTGAAGTCATGGCGGCCTATGCCGCCACGGCGGTTTTATTGGCGGTGTTGATTGCCATGACCGTGGTGAAAAGCCGCCGCGTTGCGGATGCGCTGCGTGAAGTTGAAAATCGGCGTGAAGCGCTTAAAAACGGGAATGAAAATGGCTAGAATATCACCTTGGGCCGTTGTCCCCCCCCTCCTTTTTGCGGGGTTAGCGGCCGTTTTCTATGTTGGCATGTACCGCGAGGACCCGAGTGCTTTGCCAAGCGTTCTTATTGGCAAAGAGGTGCCCGTGTTAACGCTTTCCTCGTTTGAAGGCAGCGACGTGCTCTCCGTCGAGACCCTCGCGCTGCCAGGTGTAAAGCTGGTGAATTTCTGGGCCAGTTGGTGCGTGCCGTGCCGCGCGGAACATCCGCAGCTTGAGGAGATGGCGCAATCGGGCGTTACAATCCACGGCTTGAACTACAAAGACAAACCAGAGGCCGCCGCAAAATTCCTAGCGGAGCTTGGCGATCCCTTCGCGACAATTAGCGCGGATGATACGGGGCGCACGGGGCGTGATTGGGGGGTATACGGGGTTCCGGAAACCTTCGTGATCGATGGTGACGGAGAGGTAATTTTGCGCTTTGCTGGCCCGATTACCCAGCGCGTGATGAAGGAAACGATCCTTCCCGCCATAGAAGAGGCCACCCCTTAAGAGGGGAGGCCCGAGAACGCTGGGCAACCCTAGTGAGGAGCGTGCGTCAGAAAAATTAATAATAGAAATCCGGCTGTTTCGAGCAATGGCCATGAGAATGGCAGTCCTACGGGAATCAATTTTATCTTGGAAATTTTCATACCTAGAGTGTCGCATCTATTTATTAACAAGGCTAGAACGCCAATGGCTCCATAGGCGGTCTCTTGGGAATTTCACTGTTTCCAACGAAGGGTACTTTCGCCTTTAAGATGTAAAAAGGCGCCCCGCAAAACCTGCGAGGCGCTTAAGTTGTCTAGATTCGGTCGTTAAGCCTTTGAAACTTAGGACTTAGCAAGGTTGCGCAGCACATAGTGCAACACGCCGCCGTGTTCGACGTACTCAACTTCAATCGCAGTGTCGATCCGGCACTTGAGCATGATCTCTTTGACGGAACCGTCCGCCATCGTGATCGTGCAGGGCACCTCTTGGAGGGGCTTAATGCTGTCCAAACCGCTGATTGAGACCGTTTCTTCGCCAGTGAGGCCAAGCGTTTTGCGCGTGTCGCCACCTGTAAATTCGAACGGGATCACGCCGAAGCCAACGAGGTTGGAACGGTGAATACGTTCAAAACTTTCCGCAATCACAGCTTTGACGCCGAGGAGGGCCGTTCCTTTGGCCGCCCAGTCACGCGAAGAGCCAGCACCGTATTGTTCGCCGCCAAAGACAACGAGCGGTGTTCCGGCATCTTGGTAAGCCATGGACGCGTCGTAGATCGAGGTTTCTTTGCCGTCGGGACCGTTGGTATAGCCGCCTTCAACGTTGTGCAGCATCTCGTTTTTGATGCGGATGTTGGCGAAAGTGCCGCGCATCATGATCTCGTGGTTGCCGCGGCGCGAACCGTAGGAGTTGAACTCCCGTGGGGCGACTTGGCGCTCGATCAGATACTTACCCGCAGGGCTTGTGGTCGCGAAACCACCCGCTGGAGAGATGTGGTCGGTGGTGATCATATCGCCCAAAACGGCCAGAACTTTGGCGTCGTGGATGTTGGTGATCACACCGGGTTCGGGGCTCATGCCTTGGAAATACGGCGGGTTTTGCACGTAGGTCGAGGTTGGGGGCCAGTCGTAGGTGACGCTGTCTGTGGTCTTAACGCCCTGCCATTTTTCGTCGCCTTTGAAGACGTCGGCATATTTGCTTTGGAAGGCTTCGCGGGTCACGGTTTTTTCAACCAAATCCGCGATTTCCTGGGTCGATGGCCAGATGTCTTTTAGGTAGACATCGTTGCCGTTTTGGTCTTGGCCAAGCACGTCAGATGCAAGGTTAATGTCCAAGGTTCCGGCGATGGCATAGGCCACAACGAGGGGCGGCGAGGCCAGATAGTTGGCGCGCACGTCGGGGGAAATACGGCCCTCAAAGTTGCGGTTACCAGACAGAACGGAGGTTGCCACGAGGTCGCCTTCGGCGATGGCGGCAGAGATCTCCGCTTGGATCGGTCCGGAGTTACCGATGCAGGTTGTGCAGCCGTAACCGACGAGGTTGAAGCCGAGTGCGTCGAAGTCTTCTTGCAGGTCAGCCGCCTCTAAGTAGGCAGAAACAACTTGCGAACCGGGAGCGAGGGAGGTTTTGACCCAAGGCTGGCGGTTAAGACCCAAAGCGCGTGCTTTGCGGGCAACGAGACCCGCGCCGATCATCACGTAGGGGTTGGAAGTGTTGGTACAGGAGGTGATCGAGGCGATCACAACTTTGCCCGATTCCATGGTGTAATCTTCGCCTGTGACAACCACTTCTTTGCCCATTGGACGTTT
The DNA here is from genome assembly GCF_041205405.1 of Falsihalocynthiibacter sp. S25ZX9. Lineage (NCBI taxonomy): Bacteria > Pseudomonadati > Pseudomonadota > Alphaproteobacteria > Rhodobacterales > Roseobacteraceae > Falsihalocynthiibacter > Falsihalocynthiibacter sp. S25ZX9. Next base: position 11,671 of record NZ_JBGFCD010000007.1, on the reverse strand, counting down.
GAAGGTCTCTTCCATTTCGCGGCGGAATTCGGTTTTGCCATCTGTCAGTGCCACGAAGTCCTGTGGGCGTTTTGGACCGGAAATCGCAGGAACGATTGTGCTCATGTCGAGGGACAATGTGTCGGTGTAGATCGGGGAATAATCCGCGTCGCGCCAGAAGCCGTTCTCTTTGGCATAGGCTTCGACGAGGGCAATCCGGTCTTCGTCGCGGCCAGAAACACGCAGGTAGCGCAGGGTTTCATCATCGATTGGGAAGAAGCCACATGTTGCGCCGTATTCCGGCGCCATGTTGGCGATTGTCGCGCGGTCGGCGAGGGGCAGGTGATCAAGACCCGCGCCATAGAATTCGACGAATTTGCTAACAACGCCTTTGGCACGCAGCAGTTCGACAACTTTGAGCACAAGGTCGGTGCCGGTTGTGCCTTCGACCATCGCGCCTGTCAGCTCAAAGCCAACAACTTCGGGGATGAGCATTGAGATCGGCTGGCCGAGCATCGCAGCTTCGGCCTCGATGCCACCAACTCCCCAACCAAGAACAGCCAAACCGTTGACCATTGTTGTGTGGGAATCGGTGCCGACGAGCGTGTCGGGGTAAGCAACTTCGTCGCCGTTTTGGTCCGTGTCCGTCCAAACAGTTTGCGAGAGATACTCAAGGTTTACTTGGTGACAGATGCCCGTGCCCGGAGGAACAACGCGGAAATTGTTAAAGGCGGATTGGCCCCATTTCAGGAAGGTATAGCGCTCCATGTTGCGTTCATATTCGCGGTCGACGTTCATTTGGAACGCACGTGGGTTGCCAAATTCGTCGATCATCACGGAGTGGTCAATCACCAGATCAACGGGGTTGAGCGGGTTGATTTTCTCAGGGTCACCACCGAGGGCGACAATCCCGTCGCGCATCGCGGCGAGGTCAACCACGGCAGGAACGCCGGTGAAATCTTGCATCAAAACGCGGGCAGGGCGGTAGGCGATTTCGCGAGGGTTTTTGCCACCGTTGGCACCCCATTCGGCGAAAGCCTTAATGTCGTCAACCGAGACGGTTTTGCCATCTTCAAAGCGCAGCATGTTCTCAAGAACAACTTTCAGCGCGGCTGGCAATTTGGAGAAATCGCCAAGGCCTGCGGCTTGGGCGGCTGGGATGGAATAGTAGGAAATGCTCTTGTCGCCCACAGTGAGTGTTTTGCGGGTCTTTGAGGAATCGTGTCCGACGGTGATGGGCATGTTGGCCTCCCTTTATAGTGAAAATAGGGTATCGCTGGAGGGGTTTTGGACCAGTTTGACTCGATAATCAAGAGGGGAGCACGTCTATTGTATACCATTGTACACGATTTTTACGCCAAGAGAGGGTTTTTTCCCGATTTTGACGCGCGGGCACCACACGCGGCGCTCGCAAATGGTTGATTGGCGCTTGAACCAGTGTTTCAATACAAGGTTAAGAAACAGATGTATCGGAAAGACTTCATGGCGGCAATTTGGACACGCGCAGCACGCGCCCTTGCACTCTCTCTTGGCTTTAGTGCGATTTGCGGGGTGGGCAATGCGCAGTCTGGGCCTGTTGTTGTGGAACTTTATACCTCTCAGGGGTGCTCGTCTTGTCCACCTGCGGATGCGCTTTTGGATCAATTGGCGCAGCGTCGCGACATTATCGCCTTGGGACTACATGTCGATTATTGGGATTACATCGGATGGAAAGATGTCTTTGGCGATCCCGCCTTTACGGAGCGCCAGCGTAATTATAGCCGCGCGGCGGGAACGACGGTTGTGTATACCCCGCAAATGGTGATTGGCGGCGTTGAACATGTGGTTGGCAACAAACCTGCCGATGTTGAGCGGGCGATTAAGAAAGCCATGGGCGTGGTTTCCCCTGTCACGCTCTCGGTGGTGAAAAACGGCCCGCTGTTCGTGATCGAGGCGCAGTCCAAGCAACGCGCGGATATGGTGGTGCAATTGGTGCGGTTCGTGCCAAATCAATCGGTAAAAATTCGCGGGGGCGAGAACAATGGGCGGGAAGTGTCGTATTCCAATATCGTGACCGATTGGCGGGTGCTTAAGAAATGGAACGGCGCAACGCCTTTTACGGTAAAAGTTGATCCCAAGGGCGCGCATCATGCGATCATTATTCAGCGCGCGGGGCATGGCCCGATATTGGCCGCGGCGCGTTTGGATTAACCTTCAGGCGGATCGTCATCCATTCTTAGGAAGATTTCGCCCGCCGCCTCAAGTTGGCGGACCGAAGCCACAAGTTTGGTTTGGGCCTCATCAGAATCCTTGGCTTTGATAACGCCCGCTTCTTCCATTTCTTCGAGGAGGCTTGCCGACAGTCGTTTGGACATGCTTGCGAGAACAAAGTCGACGGTCGCATTGTCTCCCCCTTGTTTGGCCGCAGCGAGCGCGGTCACAAGATCGGCCTGATCTACGCCGCGCAAAACTTTGGCCATGTCGCGGGGGTGAATGCGCTGGGGAATATTGGCGAAGGTGAAAATAGCCTTGCGCACAAGGGCGCCGAACTCCTTGTCATCTTCATCCAGCCCATCCAAAACCTCGTCGCGACGGGTGGCGGCCGAGAAATTCAGGATTGCGCCGACACGGTCAACGGGATCATCGTCAAAGGCGACGGGGGGCTGGTTGTTGAGTTGGGTGGCGAGGGAAACGCCGATGCGACGCACGGCCTCTGGGGTGACGGATTTGGTTTGGGAAATCGCATAGGCAATGCGGCGCGCGCGTTCGCCCGCAATCATGCCAAGCAGTTCGGCGGCGCGGGGCACGGCGAGTTTGGAGATCATCACAGCGCAAATTTCAATTGCTTCGGATTCCAGCGCCACGAGAAGGATGTCAAGCGGGAGATCGACGACTTTTTCCCAAGGGTCACCGTAGAAAACGCCACCCGCTTCACGGCGCAAGCGCGTGACCATCGAGGGGGAGAGCGCGCCTTCCAGAACCTTGAGCGCGCCATCAAGGCCACCGGGGAAGAACATGCCGACGCTCTCGATTTCCGAGAGGAATTCCTCGATAACGGAGATCATCGTCTCGCGACTGATACTTTTCATGCTGCCCATGGAACGGGTCAGAGTGTGTTGTAATTCCTCGGGAAAATCCGAAATCGGGAGCTTGGCCCCATCCGAGAGGAGCAAGCGCACGATGATCGCCGCTTTTTGGGCGCGGGAGAGTTTGGGGGCGGGGCCGGAATTTGAGGGGAAAGACGGTGCGGCGGGAAAACCACTTCCAAGGGCATTGCCCAAAGGAGGCAAATCTAGGGGGAAATCGCCGATCGGGGCTAAGGCAGTGCTCACGTGTGTCTCTCCATTCTGGATGCTTTAGGAATGCACCAGAGATGTTAAGAGAGGCTTTAAGAATGGCGAGATAGAGAAAATTCTCAGCAGTTTTTTAGAGGAGGTAAAGAAAATCCCGCCAGAGGGTGTCTGACGGGATAATGATTGTTCGAAATTTAGGCGGGGTTAGCTTTTGCCAAAGACCCGTGCAAAGATCGTATCGACGTGTTTTGTGTGATACCCGAGGTCGAATTTCTCCTCGATTGCTTCCACGCCAAGGGCTTTTACCACGGCGTCGTCGGCAAGCAATTCGGTTTTGAAATCACAGCCCGTTTCCCAGACTTTCATCGCGTTGCGTTGCACCATGCTGTAGGACTCTTCGCGCGACACACCTGCTTGGGTGAGGGCGAGAAGCACGCGTTGCGACATCACGAGGCCGGGGAATTTGTTCATATTGGCGAGCATATTCTCGGGGTAAACTAGGAGTTTGTCGATCACGCTTGTGAGACGCGCGAGGGCGAAATCAAGGGTGATTGTGGCGTCGGGGCCGATGTTGCGCTCGACCGAGGAGTGCGAAATATCGCGCTCGTGCCAAAGGGCGACGTTTTCAAGCGCGGGGATTACGGTCATGCGGACAAGACGCGCGAGGCCTGTGAGGTTTTCGGTCAGGATGGGGTTTTTCTTGTGCGGCATCGCAGAAGAACCCTTTTGGCCCATCGAGAAAAACTCAGCCGCTTCAAGCACTTCGGTGCGTTGCATGTGGCGGATTTCGGTGGAAATGTTTTCAACCGTGGACGAGACGACACCGAGGGCGGCGAAGAAAGCTGCGTGGCGGTCGCGCGGGATAACTTGGGTGGAAATGGGCTCGGGCTCAAGGCCGAGTTGGGCGCAAACGTATTCTTCTACGGCGGGGTCGATATTGGCGAAAGTGCCGACCGCGCCAGAAATCGCGCCTGTGGATATTTCTTCGCGGGCGGTTTTGAGACGGCGCAGGTTGCGGTCCATTTCGGCGTAGAAACGCGCGAAGGTGAGGCCCATTGTCGTTGGTTCGGCATGAATGCCGTGGGAGCGGCCGATACGGATGGTGTCTTTGTGCTCAAGGGCGCGGCGTTTGAGGGCAGCCATGAGGCCCTTTGCGTCCTCAATGAGGATGTCGGCAGCGCGCACGAGTTGGACGTTGAAACAGGTGTCCAAAACATCGGAGCTGGTCATGCCTTGGTGTACGAAACGCGCTTCTTCGGAACCGACATGCTCGGCAAGGTGGGTGAGGAAGGCGATGACGTCATGTCTGGTTTCGGCTTCGATTTCGTCGATCCGTGCCACGTCAAATTCAACGTCTTTGGCTTTCCAAACGGCGTCGGCGTTTTCGCGCGGGATGACGCCAATATTGGCCATGGCTTCGCAGGCGTGGGCCTCGATTTCATACCAGATTTTGAATTTGGTTTCAGGTGACCAAATGGCAACCATTTCAGGGCGAGAATAACGAGGGATCATGGGGTAGCCTTTTTTAGGGAAACAGACATGGCAGAGGCGCGCGGCTTCTCATAGACTGACGGGGCACAGGCGGCAAGGCCACGCGGCGTAAAGGGACGTGACAAAGTGAGTTTTTCACCAGATTTAATGGATTTTAGCGGCGAATGGGCGTTGGAACGCGAAATTCAGAGCGAAATTGCGGGGCAAGCGGGACGGTTTTCGGGGCGCGCGTGGTTTTGCGCGGCCGAGGGGGGCTTGGCCTATCGCGAGGTTGGGAAGCTGCATCTTGGGGCGGCAGTGCTTCAGGCGGAGCGGAAGTATTTTTGGCGCGAGGCGGCGGGCGAGATTGAGGTTTTGTTTGCCGATGGGCGTCCGTTTCACAGCTTCACCCCCGCCCAAACGGCGGCCACGCATTTTTGCGATCCGGATGTATATCAAGTGGCCTATGATTTCGCCGATTGGCCATGCTGGTCTTCGCGCTGGCGGGTGACGGGGCCGCGCAAAGACTATGTGATGACCAGCCGCTTTAATCCCGTTTAGCCCCAAGAACCGTCGTGATGTGGGATTTTTTCTCAAGGGTTTGATGCACGGGGCAGCGGTCGGCGATTTCGAGGAGGCGCGCGCGTTGGGTCGCATCGAGGGAGCCTGTGAGGTGGATTTCACGGTGGAAACTATCGATATTTTGCGGCGTGGTTTGACAGGCGTCTTGGGCGTGGACCTTGTTATGGGTCACGTCAACTTGCACTGTCTCCAGCGACCAACCCTTGCGGCGGGCGTACATGCGGATGGTCATTGAGGTACAGGCGCCAAGGCCCGCAGCGAGGAAACCATAGGGCGACATGCCCTGATTTGTGCCGCCATAGGCGTGGGGTTCATCGGCCAAGGCATGATGAAACGGGCCGGATGTGACGTCTTGCAGGAAGCCCGCAGGGTCGGCCTCCGAGACGCGCACAACCCCCTCTGGTGCGCCAATCGGCGGGGCGGGGGGCGCGAGTTTGAGGTAGCGCGAGGCCCATGTGGCAATCACTTCGGCGACGTATTCGGCATCTTCGGCCCGGCTCAGAAGATGGTCGGCGCTATCGAGGGTGACGAAACTTTTGGGGTGTTTGGCGGCGGTGAAAATATCGGCGGCGTTGTCGATGCTGACAATTTCATCACGCGGCGCATGCAGGACCATGAGCGCGGCTTTGAGCTGGGCTAAATCGGGCAGGATGGGGGCATTGGCAATGTCATCGATGAAGGTTTTGCCAATGGTAACCGGACGGCCCCCAAGTTCGACTTGGGCGGAGCCTTGGGCGTTGATTGTCGCGAGATCGTTGTCAAATAAATGCGCCACATGCGACGGGTCGGCAGGGGCGCCGATGGTGGCGACGGCCTTGATGTTGGGTAAGGAGAGCGCCGCGCGCAGGACCGCCGCGCCACCTAAAGAGTGGCCGATCAGGACGGTTGCGGGGGAGCCGATGCTCTCAAGATGGGCCGCAGCGGCGAGGAGGTCTTGGGCGTTGCTGGTGAAGTTTGTATTGCCAAATTCGCCGTCAGAATGACCCAAGCCCGTAAAATCAAAGCGCAAAACGGCAATGCCCATTGAGGCAAGGCGCGCGGAAATCCGACGGGCGGCGGGGATGTCTTTGCCACAGGTGAAACAATGCGCGAAAATTGCGGTCGCCAAATGCGGCCCGTCGGGTCGATCAAAACGCGCGGCGAGTTTGTCTCCGTCATGGCCGACAAAGGTGAGTTTTTGGGGGGGCATTGGGCTTCCTTGTTGCAGGATTTGAGAATGGGGTGCGGGGGCGATTTGGGCAAGGGGGGACGGGGGCACCTCACGCATTGGTGAGGCGGCGCGGGTCTTTGTGAGGTCGAAATTGGGCCGGTGTTCGGGGCGGGGTCGCCTAAACTTGCGTTATGATCGAGATCTTGAATACGTTCCTTCCGCCCGAGCACGCCACGCGCGCCTGTGCGCCGCGTATGCCAGGACTTGCGCCGCTTAGGTTTGCGGATCGGTTTCAGATTTCGGAGGTTTACGGTCCGCAGATGGCGTTGCGGCGGGAGTTGTTGGATTTGGTTTTGGCACAGCTTGCGGTGGCTCGCGCCGCGCCTTTGGCGACTCTGGCGCAATCAGAGGCATTCGAACAACGAAAAAGGGCGCCCGAAGACGCCCTTTAAGATATTAAAACCGTTAGAAATTAACAGCTGTAGTACATTTGGAATTCCACAGGGTGTGGTGTGTGTTCAAAAGTGTAAACTTCTTCCCATTTGAGGGCTGCGTAGCCTTCGATTTGGTCTTTTGTGAACACGTCGCCCTTGAGCAGGAAGTCGTGATCCGCTGCCAACTCTTCGAGCGCTTCACGCAAGGACGCACAAACCGTCGGGATGCCAGAAAGCTCTTCTGGTGGCAGGTCATAGAGGTTTTTGTCGGACGCCGCACCGGGATCGATCTTGTTGAGGATGCCGTCAAGGCCAGCCATCAACAAGGCTGCAAAGCAAAGGTAGGGGTTTGCTGCGGGATCAGGGAAACGCGCTTCAACGCGTTTTGCCTTGGGGGATTCCGAGAACGGAATACGCACACAACCAGAGCGGTTGGACGCGGAATAGGCGCGCAGAACGGGGGCTTCAAAACCAGGGATCAAACGCTTGTAGGAGTTTGTCGATGGGTTTGTGAAGGCGTTCAAAGCTTTGGCGTGCTTGAGGATACCACCGATGAAGTACAAAGCTTCTTGGGAGAGATCCGCGTATTTGTCACCCGCAAAGAGCGGCTTGCCGTCTTTCCAGATCGACATGTTTACGTGCATGCCAGAGCCGTTGTCGCCATAGATTGGTTTTGGCATGAAGGTCGCGGATTTGCCGTAGGCGTGCGCGACGTTGTGCACGATGTATTTGTATTTTTGCAGGTGATCGGCTTGCTCGGTGAGCGTGCCGAAGATCAGGCCAAGCTCGTGCTGACAGGAGGCAACCTCGTGGTGGTGCTTGTCAACTTTCATGCCCATACGCTTCATAGTGGAAAGCATTTCGGAGCGAATGTCTTGGGCATCGTCGATTGGGTTGACGGGGAAGTAGCCGCCTTTGAGACCTGGACGGTGGCCCATGTTGCCCATTTCGACTTCTGCGTCTGTATTCCAAGAAGCGTCCAGCGCGTCAACTTCGTAGGACACTTTGTTGATCGAGTTGGAGAAGCGCACATTGTCAAAGAGGAAGAATTCAGCTTCTGGGCCGAAATAGGACGTGTCACCTACGCCGGAAGCGATGAGGTAAGCTTCAGCTTTTTCCGCGGTGCCACGTGGGTCGCGGGAGTAGGCTTCGCCGGTATCAGGCTCAACAACGGAGCAGTGAATGCAGAGTGTTTTTTCCGCATAGAACGGGTCCATATAGACCGATTTTGGGTCTGGGATCAATTTCATGTCGGATTCGTTGATCGCTTTCCAGCCCGCGATGGACGAGCCGTCAAACATGAACCCGTCTTCGAAGAAATCTTCGTCGACGATGTCTGAGATCAAGGTGACGTGTTGGAGTTTGCCACGTGGGTCTGTGAAACGAACGTCCACATATTCAACATTTTCGTCGGCAATAAGTTTGAGAACGGCAGCTATGCTCATCTGTTTCTCTTCCCTCTGGTTTAGTGTTAGATTAGAACCGCTTGCGCGGCGTTGTTAACTTACAATGCGTCTTCGTTGGTTTCGCCGGTCCGGATGCGGATGGCCTGTTCAATGGAGGACACAAAGATTTTGCCATCGCCGATTTTGTCGGTTTTAGCAGCATTGATAATGGCTTCGATTGCGGCATCTACCTGATCGGTGGCCAGCACGATTTCGATTTTCACTTTGGGCAGGAAATCGACAACATATTCGGCGCCACGGTAAAGCTCCGTGTGGCCCTTCTGACGGCCGAAACCCTTGACTTCAATTACCGAAAGACCCTGAACGCCAACTTCTTGGAGCGCTTCTTTTACCTCGTCCAATTTGAACGGTTTGATAATGGCTTCAATTTTTTTCATTGTGCGTCTCCTTTGATTGGGTCGGGGAATCTCCGCTGTCGAAGTGTTCAGAACACTTTCCTAATCAGGGAACAATTGGCTATGCTGACGCATCCACGGTGGGGGCGGGGAATCTGGGCGTTAAGTTCGTTAATTGTGCGATTTGATTAAAAATAGGGCAGTATGAAAACTTTTAGGGCAATGCGGTTCCAGGGTTTCGGACCGGAGTCTTTGATTTCCTCAGGAATAAGTTTGAAAGTGAAGTTATGACGGACCTTATAACAGCGGCGCAAATGCGCGGTGTCGAACAGGCTGCGATCACGTCGGGCGCGGTCACAGGGCTTGAGTTGATGGAGCGGGCAGGGCGCGGTGTGGTGGCGGCCATATTTGAGGAATGGCCAGAATTTGCGCAGTCTGGTGGGCGCGCGGTTGTGCTCTGTGGGCCGGGAAATAATGGCGGCGACGGCTTTGTGATTGCGCGTTTGTTGCGGGATTGGGGCTGGGAGGTGGAGGTTTGTTTGTGGGGCGATCCTGCGCGGCTTCCGCCCGACGCCAAGGCGAACTATGTGCGTTGGTGTGCACTTGGCGCGGTGCATCCTTTGGGGGAGCCGGTATTTGAGGCGGCAGAGTTGGTGGTGGATGCCCTGTTTGGCACGGGACTTACGCGGAAGTTAGAAGGGCTTGAAAAAACGGCATTGGCGATGAAGGACAGGGGGGCAGCAGGGCGTCCCAAGGTTGTCGCGGTGGATGTGCCAAGTGGTTTGAGTGCGGATAGTGGCCGTTATGTGGGGGAAATCGCCGTTGAAGGGCGCATTTCTGCGGATCTGACGGTGAGTTTTCATCGGGCCAAAACGGGGCATTACTTGGCGGATGGCCCTGCGGCCTGCGGGCGGTTGGTGGTCAAGGATATTGGTTTGGACGGATTTTGTGTGTCTGGGGAGGGAGTCCGTTTGGCGAGCCCGAATGCGGAAAGGCTCCAAAAACGAGGCGAAGGGCATAAGTTTTCCCATGGACATGCGTTTGTGCTGTGCGGGGGTGTTGGCCACGGCGGCGCGGCGCGGTTGGCGGCGCGCGGGGCTTTGCGGATTGGCGCGGGGTTGGTGACGCTCGGGTGCCCTCCGGCGGCGATTTTGGAAAACGCCTGCCAGCTTAATGCGGTGATGCTGGCGCGGGTTGCGGATAGGGCGGGGTTGACGGAAATCCTTGAAGATAGCCGGATCAACGCGCTTTGTGTGGGGCCGGGGCTCGGGAGCCGCGCCGAGACGCGGGGTCTGGTTCGGGCGGTGCTTTTGGCGCGGCGCGCGAGCGTGGTGGATGCCGATGGCTTGTCGGCGTTTGCAACGGCCCCTGCGGATTTGTTTGAGATGTTGCATGAGGCATGTGTTTTGACGCCCCATGCGGGCGAATTTGCGCGGTTATTTCCGGATATCGCAGAGCATTTGTCGGCAGAATGTACCAAGGTTGATGCCGTGCGAGAGGCTGCTGCACGAGCGGGATGTGTGGTTTTGTTGAAAGGGGCGGATACGGTGATTGCGACCCCAGAGGGGCGGGCTTGTATTAACGCAGCCGCCTATGAACGCGCGGCGCCGTGGTTGGCAACGGCGGGGTCGGGGGATGTTTTGGCGGGGTTTATCACGGGGCTTCTGGCGCGCGGATTTGCGCCCTATGAGGCGGCGCAGACGGCGGCTTGGCTGCATGTGGACTGCGCCCGCACTTTTGGACCGGGGTTGATTTCCGAGGACTTGCCGGAGATTTTACCGAGCGTTCTTAGGCGTTTACACGGATAGGTGGCGCGCTGGCGACTTCGAGACCGTCCACATAGAGAATATGCGGCGTTTCAAACTCAAGCACAAAGAATACAGTCTCTGTGGCGGTTTCGCGTGCAATGAAGTGACCGTCCGCAAGGCGGCTTACGGGCACCAAAGCTTCGGCCTCGCCAAACATCGCTTTTGCCCGCCAGTCGCGCAACAAAATGCGTTGCCCTTCGGCGACCAGAAGTTCGCTTGCGGGACGATCATGCCCCAAGACGCTGGCGCGAATGCGGTAGGCCGAGTCGGAGCGGGTTGTGGTGACGGCTTTGAGCTGCGCCATGCCGATATCGCGCGTGATAATGCGGTCCCCCGCGCGCAGATGCTCGACCAGCATTTCGCCCTTCAGCGTCAGGACAATACTTCCCGTCGCAAAGCCGGACGGCAAAGTTGGCCCAGTGTCTTCAATTTTCCGCGCAAGATTCATCACAAGACACGCCTGGGGAGCGTTCCCTGTTTGCGCGCGCCGGACCGTTTTCGGTTTCATAGACGTGCTCTCTTTTAACCTGCCTCAAGGTTTTCCTCAACCTAGGGCACAAAGGGGGAGACTGAGGTTTTTTTTGGCGGAAATTCGTTAATATTTGATTGATGTTGCCCCGAAGACTCGCATTGGGGGCAGCTGTTTTGGCAGGACGGCGAAAAAACTTTAATATTGGCGCATTTTCCACTAGCATAGGGGAAACCTCTAGGCTAGAAGGGCGCGAATGGTGGCCTCGGCCCCATGAGTGCGGGTGTGGCGGAATGGTAGACGCACCAGATTTAGGTTCTGGCGCCGCGAGGCGTGGAGGTTCGAGTCCTCTCACCCGCACCAATATTTTTCCCTTATGCAGTGATATCCCTTATTTATATAAGGTTATACAGGGGTTTATGGTGGGCGTTTCGTACTGGAATGCGCTAAAATCCATTAAAATTGACATGTCATTACGACGAATTACGAATTTTCCGAGCGGGAGAATTTGAAATGGCGTCTATTAAAAAGCTGCAAACCGGCAAATGGCAGGCGCAAGTCGCCATGCAGGGTATACGAAAATCCAAGTCATTTGAGAAGCGCGTTGATGCCAAAGACTGGGCGGCGCGCCAAGAGTTTTTGATTCGAGAAGGGGAGGTTTCGGGATCGACTGAGACCATGCGCGATGCATTGCTGCGATATGCGC
>NZ_JBGFCD010000006.1:0-224603 GCF_041205405.1 Falsihalocynthiibacter sp. S25ZX9 | reverse complement strand
CACCGTCTGGCCTCTCGACCCGTCCAGTGACCCAGTGGAGCATCTCTGCGCCGCCGGTAGAGGGGTTCTAGTCCCACACACAAATACCCGCAACCCCTTTTTATGAAAAAGTCATAAAAACCATGCTTTATTATGAAAATTAAATTATAACAACAACTTACCGGATACCTGGCGTGAGCTAAAACTGGCTAATCTGCATGATCTTCGCGAAAATTGGGTCACAGCCACAACCAACCCCCATATTTTAATCGAGTCGTGGGTTTGAAGTGGCGAGTCGATCCCGACTCAACTGATTCATACTATGCAAATGAGCTACAACTGCCCAAATGGCTACGCGTCGGGGAGGATCGTACCGAAATGCCCGCCATGGAAAAGGAGTGGAGCACCAGCGCCAACATTCACACGTTCGACCTCACCCACAACGATCGTATGATCGCCTCCTTCATGTATCGCGTGGCGCCGACACTCAAATCGAGCAAGGCATCCCTCTATGAGGGGCACGCCATTTTTGCACTCACTATATAGGTGCGGCTCAAAGGCATGTGGGGTCTTGGCAAACCGTCCACTTAACTCCTGCTGATCCTTGGCGAGAATATGGATGGCGTAGTGCTCAGCATGAATGAAATGCACTGCACGCTTGGAGGCGTTGGCTGGCGACCACAGTACAAGAGGCGGATCAAGCGAAACGGACGCGAAACTATTTGCCGTGATCCCCATGGCCCCTTGCGGAGTCGCAACGGTCACAATCGTCACGCCCGTACCAAAGAGGCCCAGTGCGTCCCGAAAATCGCGGGCTGTTTTACGGCTGGGAATAAAACTGCTCACGTTGTAAATCCTTGGGTCACGAAGGTCATATTATCTCTTTCCGTAAATTCACCCGCCTATTGTGAAGTATCAGAAATGCTTGAAGCAATGCAATCCTAACCACTCTGCGCATACCACCCGTTCTGGTTTTCCCTTGCCGACAAGTCGATTATCCTCCTAAGTCACCCCAACGCCACGCAAACACCGGACGGGAAAACATGACAAATCACCTATACCAAAACGATCTTCCCGACGGACTCGACCTTGGACCCGTGGTGGCGATTGATTGTGAGGCCATGGGATTGCATCCACACCGTGACCGTCTTTGTTTGGTACAACTGTCAGGGGGCGACGGAAACGCGCATTTGGTGCAGGTCGCCTTGGGCCAAACCGAAGCACCAAATCTGTGCAAGGTTCTGACCGACCCAGACGTTCTTAAACTGTTTCACTTTGGACGATTTGATATTGCTGCGATGCACAACGCCTTTGGCGCTCTGGCAGCACCAGTATACTGTACAAAAATCGCCTCAAAGCTGGTGCGTACATATACAGACCGTCACGGCCTTAAAAATCTGCTTCAGGAATTGTTGAACGTCGACGTATCCAAACAACAGCAATCAAGCGATTGGGGGGCGCCGAAACTTACGGACGCGCAAATCGCCTATGCTGCCTCGGATGTTTTGTATCTGCATCGCCTGCGCAACAAATTGAACAAGAACCTTGAGCGCGAAGGGCGCGCAGAATTGGCCCAAGCTTGCTTTGATTTTCTACCGCAACGTGCCCTCTTGGATCTCGCTGGCTGGCCGGATCAAGACATCTTTTCCCACTAGGCCACTGGCCGCAGCGTGTATTCCTCCCTATATCACTTGTGGTAACGCAGGAAAAAACGAGCACGATGAAGAGCAATGAAAAATAATACATACTCAATATTCATCTTCTGGGCAAAAATCACTTTGCCTTTGCTCGCGCTCGCCCTCCTGTCGACCGTGTTTTTGCTGGCGCGCCCTATTGATCCTGGCAATGCAATCCCTTTCGCGAAAGTAAACGTCGAGGAACTCGCGCGGGAAAAAGGGATCACGGCCCCCAACTATTCAGGGATTACCCGCGACGGGACGACCATCTCAATCTCAGCCAACTCTGCAAAACCGCAACCAAACGGCGACCGCAGCACGATCACCACCGAAGGCTTTAACGCAGAGTTCGAGTTACCAGAGGGGGCCATCGTTACTCTTGAGTCCGAAACTGGGGTCATAAATACCGACACTCAAAGCGCCCGCCTTGAGGGGAACGTTCGTGTCGTGAGTTCAGTTGGATATGTTGTGAGGTCCGAGCAAGTCGACGCGTCCATATCCGACGCGCGTTTTTCCTCAACAGTGCCGATTTCTGCCGTTGGCCCTGGGGGGAAAATCACCGCTGGATCCATGGAACTCGTTCGACGTAATGAGAACTATCTTCTGGTTTTCAAAGACGGCGTAAAACTGATATACGATCCGAAAGGTTAACTCGGGGTGATTTACATGCGCGCTATTCTAGCGATCTTCTTACTGATTGGCTTTGCTGGTTCAACTTTCGCCCAAGGCACCCAAATTCCTTTTGGGGGCTATGAACACAACGCGAGCCTTCCCGTCGAAGTTATTTCCGATGCTCTCGAAGTCGATCAAGAGACGGGCAACGCCACATTCGTTGGCAACGTGGTCATCGGCCAAGGCGAGATGCGCCTGAACGCGAGCAAAGTTGTTGTGGAATACAAGACGGGTGCGGATCAAACTGGCGGAAAAATCAGCCGCATGGTTGCAAGCGGCGGTGTGGTACTGGTGAACGGCCCCGAGGCCGCAGAGGCAGACGAAGCGGTCTATTCGATAGATAATGCAGAAATCACCATGAGCGGGAATGTGATCCTAACTCAGGGAAATAACGCGCTGTCGTCAACACAAATGGTGGTTGATCTCAATACGGGGCGTGCCCAAATGACTGGCCGCGTCAAAACAATCTTACAGCCGGAAAACTAGAGTATGGCCACTCCCCCAAATCTCACGCTCGCCTCTGAAAGCCGCGACCACGGCCTGTCGATCCGCAATTTGCGCAAAAGTTACCGCCGCAAAACCGTCATTCGGGATGTGTCGATGGAGCTTGCGCGGGGCGAAGTTATCGCGCTTTTGGGGCCGAATGGCTCGGGCAAAACGACGTGTTTCTATTCCATCGCGGGCCTAGTGACGCCGGAAGGCGGCCAAGTCATGGTCGACGGGGTTGAGATAACGCTCCTCCCTATGTACCGCCGTGCAAAAATGGGGATCGGCTATCTACCACAAGAAAACTCGATTTTTCGGGGGCTTAGTGTCGAAGACAACATTCTCGCGATTCTCGAAATCTCGGTCAAAAATTCCCATAAACGCCGCGAACGCCTCGAGGAACTCCTTAACGAATTCTCTATTGGCCATCTGCGCCGCGCGCCCGCCTTGTCGCTGTCGGGCGGCGAGCGTCGCCGTGTCGAGATTGCGCGCTGCCTTGCGGCCTCTCCTGAATTTCTCCTTTTGGACGAACCCTTTGCCGGCGTTGACCCTATCGCTGTTGGGGAAATCCGAGAACTCGTCAGTAAGTTGAAGGACCGCAACATTGGCGTGCTCATCACCGACCATAATGTGCGCGAAACTCTCGAAATTGTTGACCGCGCCTATATTCTTCACGACGGGAAAGTTTTGATGAGTGGCACGCCAGATGACGTCGTACGCGACGATAATGTCCGGCGCGTTTACCTCGGGAAAGACTTCCGCGTCTCTTAACTAAACCTTAACGAATCAAGGGTTTGTGCGGAATGCTGCCGCTCTCCCTCACACCCCTATTGACACTTAAACGAATTAAGCGCCCAATGTATGGGATGTATGAAGAACCCCCCATCCTTTGGGCTTTGGCGCCAAGATACAGCCGAAAAACAAGTGCCTATGGCGCACCTTGCATCACGCTACCATTCTTTACTCGAACGTAACGGCCTAGATTCTAGGCTGAAGCATCCAATTTTCGAACCTTGGAGGATAAATGCAGTACCAAATTAGTGGAAAACAAATCGATATCGGTGAAGCTCTTCAAACCCATGTCAAATCTGAAATCGGCGAAATTGTAAAAAAATACGCTGAACGTCCGACCGATGCTCTGATCGTATTTTCCAAAAGCGCAAACGAATATGTTTGCGAATCCACGGTACATCTCTCAACCGGCCTTACAGCAACCGCTAGGGGGCATGCCCATGAAATATATGCCGCTTTTGATTCATGCGGTGAGAAATTAGAGAAGCAATTACGGCGCTATAAACGTCGTTTAAAGGATCATCATCGGGTTAGAACACAGCCTGTTGAACTTTCCTCAGCTTCCACGTATATCCTCGCCGGATCAGAAGCATCAGAAGAACTGGAACCGGAAGACCTGCAACCGATGATCATTGCCGAAATGGAGACGAAAATTGCGTCTCTCTCGGTAGGGGAAGCGGTCATGCAAATGGAACTTTCGGGAACTCCCGTTCTGGTGTTTCGAAATGAAGGAAACAGTGGCGTAAATGTGGTTTATCGGCGAGAAGATGGTAACGTAGGCTGGATAGACCCCACAACAACGAGCTAGGAAATCACCTAGACGACGTCCCGAGCAGAAGTGACAAAAATGGATTTATCAAGAATACTTAAGCCTGAAGCGGTGAAAGTAATCGCAAATGTTACTAGCAAAAAACGCCTCTTCCAAGAGTTGGGAGAGGTTGGGCATTCTATCTATGCCTTCCCTGCAAACGAAGCGGTTGATGCGTTGCAGGAACGGGAAAGTCTTGGACCAACAGGAGTTGGACACGGCGTAGCCCTTCCACATGCTCGCCTAAGGGGTCTGGATTCAGTTGTAGGGGTTTTCTTGCGCCTCGATCGTCGCCTCGATTTTGACTCAGTCGACCGGCAGCCTGTCGATTTGGTTTTCGCTCTCTTCGCGCCAATCGACTCTGGTGTTGAACACCTCAAGGCGTTGGCGCTTGTTTCACGGACGATGCGTGATGCAAAAATTTGCGAGAAATTGCGCGCAAACGACGATCCGGCCACGCTGCATGCCGTTTTGACCGAGCTTCAGCCCGCCCGCGCAGCTTAAGCGCGCCAGGCTGAAAACCCAAATGTCATATAGTCGCGTTGGTAGGCTTCTTGCGCGGCGGCTTCGATTTCTGAATCATAGATATCTTCCAACAAATAGGGAAAATCCTCCCTTTCTGCGCGGCATTCGGGATTTTCAACGCCAACTCTGAATGCAAGGAACTCTAAATCCGTTTCCAATGTGTCTTCGCGCAACACCATATCAGGTGCCGCAAAAACTCCGAAACCCTGAACAATCGACGCCTGACTTGACCACGCCATGTCATTGCGGAGAGCCGTTTGCCCAGAGAGATTTGCCTTCAAAAACTTAAGAAAACTTAAGAAGGCCGCCCTGTGTTCGTTTCGGTTATATGCGGGCGCATTGATATCATCCGGAATAGGCACATTGTGGACACGCTTCAGTGTTTTTCGAATTTGCGGAAACGAACCGGGCCCCGAGTTTAAAATCGTCCGACAAAACGCTGCGTGCGCTCGGGCTACGGGATGGCGCAAAACCGTAAAACTACGATGACCCACGTTTTCGCGCTTCCACTGGCGAAGGCCCTTTTGGGTAAATTTCTCTTCCAAAACCCCGTTCCCAAGCTCTGTGAGCCAATTTCTGACCCGCGTATTGGGCCCAGATGGCATCGGCATAAAGAGAAGCGGAATACCATTCGCTATGACATACCGATTCACGCTCGCACCGCGAATGGGCTCAAAGTTTGGGGTGCGCGAAAGTCCGAAATGATCCACCGATTGCAGCGCGCATTCCATTTCTCTTGGATTAGAGACTTTTTCCAGCAGTGGGCTCGGGTTCTGCTTTTTCAAGTTTTTAGAAAGCCCTGCCAATTCCTGTTTAATGCCCAGAAACTTAGCCAACCCATTTATGACATCCAAATCACGAATATCTTCATATCCAATATAAAACGCTGTCTGGCCAGTTGCCTGAAGTGCATGAAGTATGCGCAGTTGAAAACTTTTCAGTCGACCGAGGAAGACTGTAAAGTCAGTGGCATCAAATTTTATCTTGGCCGTTTTGTGATGGGTGACATTCGTGAGTTTCCACTGACCTGTGGCCTTGGCAATTTTCCAACTGATGTAACTTTCCACCGGATTGCGCGTCAGAATGATCTTTGCACATTTTTGGTCCTGCAAGATTGGATCGATAACCCGTGGATCATGGTCGTGGAAAAACCTAAACCCCGCCAGACCGGGGGCGTCGACGATTTTATGGAGAAGCCCTAATGGATCCCGCTCACGCTCAGCGAGGGACATACCGAGCAGCTCATCCCTGTTCGGGTACCCGATAAAATGCGGATTGAAGGCCTCGCCAACACAGGTAAGGCCGTCATAGGCATTGATGTTCGTCTCTAGGAAATTCGACCCAGTTCGCATTTCCGCCAAGACAACGAAATAGTCAAAATTGCTATTCATAAGGCTCTATTTCACCAGGTAAGGCTTGCGCGTGGCCGCAGCGCTATGGCGAGGATCATTCCCAGAGGGGAAATCCCCCATCAAATAGGGGTGCATCCCCTGGTTTTTCAAGTTTTGCAAGAACTGGCTAAATCCAGTCAAATCGACCATACGTGGCGCCTCTGTAAGGCGCCGGTTTGAGCGCGATCCTATGTCATCAATGATCATTTGCAACGGCTCCATGGGTGACTGAATAAAATCCGCCATCGTATAGATATGAACGCGCGCCTTCGTGTAATATGACCGCAGAATATCCAAATGATCGGCCTCAATTTTCTGATGCTCCGCCGAGACTTTGCGGATTTCAGAAAAGTTCAGATTCGAGTTAAACAAGGGCACCGACCATGCTCCGGAAATCACGGTAACACTCGCGTTTGGGTCACGGGCGAGGAACCAACTGATGTCCTGAGAATCGCGCGGGCCGAACTGAAAAACCTGCCGTTCTCCCCGTGTATTCCAAAGTAGGTTTCGCAGGAAATCTGCTGGTGCGTAATCCCGAAGCTCAGCACTATCAGAGAGGCATCCCGCAAAGGTTTTCTCGCGCCCCGCATATTCAACGCGTTCAGGTCCGAATAGATGCCCATGAACACGCGCACCAGTCGCCCGCGCCATCCAATCCTCAAAGTCCAGAAAGAGGTCCGAAAACCCCTCCAAAATAGTATATTGGGCTGCAGTGACACCGTTTTCCCAGCCCTCGTTTGGAAGTCGACTTTGCATCACAAGGCCGGCACGCCCCTGCGTGCGACGCTCAACTGCTTTGGAGAAAATACGGTCAATTTTACCTGGGTTTGGTTCGGCGACCTTCATCGCATGCTCTGAATCCGTGAGGAGCGCGTCATAAAGCTTGTTCGCCTTTGCCCATATTTTCCGTGCCACAAAACAATCAGAGCGGCGCAAAAGCTGTAGGTGATCGTCGTAGAAAATGTGAGGCTTGCCCTGAAAATCAAACTTAGAAAGTGTGAGAGACCGGCTTTCAATATTGGATGAATAAATACGTGCAAGCGTCTGATAGTAACTTTCGTCCGGAATCCAAACCCGCTTAAAGTAGCGATCATATTTATCTCGATCTGGATCTTCCAAAATTGCTGAGAGTGTCTGACGTGTTAGGCACCACCACTGAGACCCCATATGTGGTACCAACCCGAGGGGAACGCGGCGTTTGAACCTTAGGAGCCGCTGAATCTTAACGTACTTATCAAAGGCGCGACGATTGTGTTTCCAAGAGAAGGGAAACCGCAGGGTAAACCGCTCTTTATCCAACCCGCCGACGGTCCATGGGACATCGTCAGTGGTTGCGCTTTCGATGAAATCCGTTCGCGGTCGCTCTTTTAAATAGTCTACCAACTCACTTACGGGCCGAAGTGGGAGGCATGATCCAGACGCAAGATATACATGGCGAACTTCCGGAAAATTCGCGAGCATCATTTCCGACGCGGTTTGGGACGCAGCAACCAACGACCACCGCCCCCATTCGCACCGATGTCGTTCACAAAACATAACGTCTTCAAGGTCCGCCAAAGCCCGCACGAGACTCTTATAGCCCTCCTGTCCGACCGACTTATCAACGTGAATAACGACGGGACAATCGCTGGCCTGCCAATGGCGAGCAAGTTGGGCTGCGCGGTGCAGGTCGTCGTGAACAAGCATGACAATGCCAACGCTCATGCCCAGTTCCCCTTCGACATCAAACCCAAAATTTCGAGCTGCCTCCAGTTGATGAATTTTTCACTCCATTTGCACCAAAGGTCGGGATCTTTCGCTAGATTGGCGGCGTAAGCTTTGTACTCATGACTATTGGCGTAATGCTGTTTGCGCTGAAGTTCTTCGCTCGCCTTCGAGCCAAACGTATCCAAAAACTTCGCATGCATCAGACAACCGCTTGCCTTTTCGCCACCCCATTCGTCGTAAACGAGGTTTAGCCCGCGCGGCAAAAGCATGTGACTACTGCTTTTGTAGGCGTATTTTTTGTCCCATTTCACCAATGGAATTTTATTTAACGCAGGCGCGCGTTCCGGTGCATCGGGGAAGAAACACCGCGCCCTCGGACCACCTTGAATCCACAGGTTTCCGTATTGGCTGTTCTTTTTGTAGGTGTAATTCCCACTGTCAAACCAGCTCGCAATTTCAAACGGGTCTTGACCAGAGCGATACGGAACGGCGTCGATGCGTCCCTTAGGATACATGTCTAGCAGTGTTGCGGAAAAACTCTTCACCGAGGATGCGTCAAGCCAATCCGTAAGGGCACTTATGGAGCGGGAATCGCAAAACGGGAAAACTAGAAACTCATCAACATCAACCACAAGACTCCAATGGCCGTGCGCGTATTTCATTTGTAGATGGTTCAACCAATCAACGCCAAAACGCGACCGTTTGTAACTGTGCTTTGTGGTCCATACCGAAACGTCCGGCTGATCGGCAAGAAACTCACGTGATCCATCATCGCTGTCGTTATCAACAAAGAAAAAATGGTTCACACCCATGTTTCTGTAATAACGCAAAAAATAGGACAGGCGGATTTTCTCGTTTCGTATCGTCGAGAAAGACAGGATATCGCCAGGTTTCATGAGCGCGGTGCGATCCACAACACTGCGCAGTTCGTTCTTTTTGCGCATCGCCCTCAAGCGCCACCTTTTGCGCTCAACACGCAATCGATATGATGTAGCTATGCCCAATACGTTCCCCAAAACATCACAAGTGTTTGTCTTACCTGCAAATCAATATCACGCGACCTTTAAGACCTTATTGAAATGCGCCTCCCATGTGGGCATTTTTTTTAGATCAAATTGTAACGCTGTTTTTTCTCGCTTTCTACGCGCAAGTTTTTGTATCGCTAGCTCCCATAAATAGCGATCTGAAGTGTCTGCGTAAATGGGTATATCACCCAAAAACTCGCGATAGACCGGCAAATCTCCGCAAATAACGGGGGTTTGCTGAAGAATGGCCTCCGCAGGAGGAAGCCCATAGCCTTCAGCAATCGAGGGGAAGAGCATGCCCGCTGACCGCTCCACAATCTGGGCAACGGCCCGATCCGACAAATTATTAAACTCGACCACGTTTCTCGGCTTTAAATCCAGTCGTTTGAACACTGCTTCGTTTTTCCAGCCGCGCGCCCCGATAATGACCAATTGCGGCGAATTCGTTTTATTTTCCAACCCTTCCCATATGTCCAGCAGTAGGGCGTGGTTTTTTCTAGGCTCAATGGTGCCAACCGTCACGAAATATCCCTTATTGGGGTCGATTTCCGGCGGAAGCGCGCCCTCTGGTGGCGTGGGTGTCGTAAGCCCCAAATGCGCTACGATAGATTTAGGCACTCTACCCATTTTTGAAAAATGGCGTGTCGCGTCCAATTTGCTTTGCTCGGAATTAAAAATCACGAGGTCGGCAAACAACGACACGCGGGACATTTTTTGTTTGAATTTCTCAACACTAACATCCCTTTGAAATTCTGGATAATCCAAAGGAATTGTATCGTGAACGAGTACAGAAATTTGTCCGCCGTTTGCTTGTATAGCGCGAAACACCACATCACTGATGTTGCTGTGCCCCACATTCAAATAGGAAAACCCACGCGGTAAAACATCGACCAAACGGCGCACGTCCTTGGCGGATGCGACGGCCAAGCGTCGACAATCTGACTGCACGCGCAGCTGAATAGGGCTTTGTTTGAACCGAAACAGACTCTTTAGATCGTGCCGCCCCCAAGGCGTTTTTCCAGTCATCCGAGAGAGAAGTTCAAGCGTGCCCTCCTCGCTTAGGAGGGTAAAGCCACCCGAAATTCGTATGAGGGAAAAGAGCGGTATCGGATCACGCAATAATGCATGCAAATAGGCCATTTCGACACGATCCACCCCTGTCAGTGGCCCACGCCCTACACGGCTCACGAGACGAGATAAGTCGAGCAATCTTGCAGGAGGATTATTTCGTGTAGTGTCCGTTTTGGTGCCAACGCCAAGCATCAGTAATCATCGCCTCCAAAGTTGACCTCGTCGGGGTCCATCCAAGTTCTTTTTCGGCTCTAACACTGCCAGAAACAAGCTTCGTGCAGTCCCCCGCCCGTCGCGGTCCCTCGAAAAAAGGGACTTCGCGATTGGTGACCATTTTTGAGTTCGAGATCACCTCCCGCACAGAAAATCCCACACCCGTTCCAAGATTGAAAACGCGATTACCCTTTTCTTCTTCCAGCCACTTAAGACCCAAAACATGCGCGTCAACAAGGTCGCAAACGTGAACGTAATCGCGAATGCAGGTGCCGTCCGGCGTATCATAATCAGTCCCAAAAACAGTCAAAGCGTCCCGCTTTCCGTCGATCGCATCGAGCATCAGCGGTACGAGGTGTGTCTCTGGCTGATGGAACTCCCCAACTTCGCCCTCGGGGTCCGCCCCTGCAACATTGAAATAGCGGAAAATGACATGGTTCAACCCGTAACTTGCCCCGAAGTTAGCAAGAATATCTTCAATTGCTCGTTTACTCGCGCCATACGCATTAATCGGGACTTGCGGGCAATTTTCATCGAGAGTTACGTCGTCTTGCTCGCCGTAGGTTGCGCAGGTGGATGAAAATACGAAATTCTTGCAGCCTGCCGCGACTGTCGCTTCGATCAATACCAAGCTGCCCGCGACATTGTTGTGCCAATATTTTCCAGGGTCAGACATGCTCTCGCCAACTTGAGAAAGCGCGGCGAAATGCATGACGGCAATGGGGTTATAGCGCGCGAAAACACTGTCTAACGCGGCCCTATCCGTCAATTCTCCGCGTTCAAATGGCCCGAATTTAACGGCGTCTTCCCACCCCGTGCACAGATTATCAAAGGTTACGGGATTATAGCCTGCGGCTTTCAATGCTTTGCACGCGTGCGAGCCAATATAGCCAGCACCGCCCGTGACCAAAACATTTGTCATCCAACCGCCCCTAACTGAGCAGCTTTGCGACGGGCCATCATCGACGTAATGTAGGCCAACAATTCATCGCGCAAATCTTCGCGGGCAAGACCGAACGCGACCGTAGCTTGCAGAAACCCTGCTTTAGAGCCGCAATCAAATCGCTCCCCCTTGAAGCGAAACCCATGGACATCTCGCCCATGGGTGATTTCTTCGGCGATCGCGTCCGTAAGTTGCACTTCACCGCCCGCACCCTGCTTCATCTTGTTCAAAGTTCGCAAAACATCTGGGGTGATAATATAACGCCCAATAACGGCAAGGTTTGACGGCTCTTCTCCTAGAGGGGGTTTTTCCACCATCCCCTTAGCCGAAACGAGCTGACCTTTGTCATCCAATATGTCCAAAATCCCATAAGACGACGTTTTCTCCGGCGGTACCTCCATAGCCGCAACCATGCATCCGCCCGTTTCTTCGTAGGCCTCGACCATCTGCTGCAAACAAGGGGTTTCGGCGGCGATAACATCGTCAGGAAGAATGACCGCAATAGGCTCGTTCGACACAAGGCGACGCGCGCACCAAACAGCATGTCCAAGCCCCATCGACTTGTGTTGACGGATGTAGGCAATCGCGCCGCTCTCCATGTTAGTGTCTTTTAGCACCTCAAGAAGTTCGTCTTTGCCCTTCTTGCGCAATTCATTTTCGAGCTGCGGAGCGTGGTCGAAATAGTCTTCCAGAGCGCCTTTGCCGCGCGACGTCACAAAAATAAACTCTTTAATCCCCGCAGCACGTGCTTCATCAATTGCATATTGGATCAGCGGACGGTCGACCAAAGTCATGATCTCTTTTGGCACCGATTTCGTCGCCGGAAGAAACCGTGTCCCCAGTCCTGCTACAGGGAAGATTGCTTTTGTAACTTTACGTTTCATATTCAACTCAGAAAATTGTTTTAAACAGTCACTCATGCCAAACGAGCTGGCCTTACTTTAACCGCTTAAAAGTAAAAAAGGAATGTACCTCTACATCATTCGGGGCGTGATAACACAGTTTTGCATCCATAGGACCCACAAATTCCCCACTCGGAATATATGTCACTCAAAAAGCGCGAAACTGATTGCTGCGCGCTACCTCGTCCCTAACCCGACTGCGAAAACCATAAATTTGGAAGTACGGCTGGTTTCGGTTCGACTTGCCGAAAATCCCTCCGTTTTGCTCCCAAAACCCGTCTTCGGTAAAGGTAATACGGTGGAAAAGGGAAGTTGGACTGAGAACCACCAATGTGACCCTATTCTTGGCCGATACAAGAATTTTTGCTTGTTTACGGAGGCGTTTTCTTTGCCAAATACGACCCGAAAGCACGTGATGGTTATACGGGGTCTGCATGAATTTTTCGAAAACCGCGCCGTTGGTCGGCAATTCCGGAAGCGAAATCAGTTTTGCATTCGAACCGGATTGATGCCCCGCCTCCAAAGACCGCATCAAGCCAAGCACATCACTTGGCTCTAGCGCGCCGCTTTGCATAAACCGAAGGAGACGCTTTCGTTGCTCAATACGCTCCACACGCCACGCCATTTGCGCATCAACTTGATCGGCATATTTGCGATGAAACAGCGCAATCGACCGGCCAATATCGAACAGAGATTTCGGCACCCGCTCGCTATTGCGACGCTTGGAAGGAAGGTACCCATGGTGGACCTGCGCAAGTGGAACGATTGCCGTGGATCGACCCGCAATAGCCAAGCGCATATTCACGTCAGTTTCATCCAGGTAGAACGCAAAAACAGGGTCAAACCCGCCCATTTTCATCAATATATCTCGCCGAAACGCACAGTTTGTACCCTCGGTTTTTACGGCCTGACACTCGGGCGGAGAAAAAACCATAGGGTTCCGACTTGGGACCCGCAGAGGGCGCGTGCGCCCAGCGGTATCAACACTGCTCGCGCGCCACTGAAACGAAATGCCGTTGCGCCCCCGAACATAGCCTCCGGCGGCGGCCACATTTGGATCCCCGAATGGTTCGGTTAGGCGCATCAGCCAACTCGGTTCGGGAACCGCATCGTCATCGATAAAGGCAACAATCTCTCCGGCGGCCATCGCGAGCCCCAAGTTGCGGGCTTGGGAAATATTGGCTTCGTCAAAAAACGCTGTCTTAATCTGCGCGCTAAACGGGAGGTCAGCCACAACATCCAGCCCAGCCACGTCCGCCACGACGATCACCTCGAAATCTGGGTGGTTAAGTTGAGAAACCCCCAAAAGACAGCGCGCGAGAGCCTTGGGGCGCTCGCGGCTGACGATAATAATGCTTGCGGCGGGTGTGCTCATTTAAGCCTTTTTCAACGCGACGCCCGGTGCATAGGCAATGAAAAACGGATTGGCGTATTCTGCTTTGCCATAGGTCAATGGGGTGTGGTTATCGAAACGGACAACATCGCCCCCTGCGCCGAGCAAAACGGCGTGACCCGCAGCTGTGTCCCACTCCATCGTGCGGCCAACGCGGGGGTAAAGGTCAGCTTCGCCTGTTGCGATCAAACAGAACTTAAGCGACGACCCCGCGCTCTTGCTGTCTTTGATGGCGTATTTGTTGATGTAATCCTCAGTCGCCTGATCACGGTGCGATTTGGAGGCAACGATCATCAAGCCAGAATTGTTAGGGTTAGAGACGGATATTGCCTTAGTTGGCCCCACTTTATCCTTGGCGAAGTCACCCGTTTCTTCCACGGATTTCCCATCAGCACCGGTATAGAATAGCCGGTTTTTCGCGGGGGCATAGACAACGCCGCGAATGGGTTTCCCGTCAACAACATAGGCAATATTTACCGTGAAATCACCACGGCGAAGGACGAATTCTTTTGTGCCATCGAGGGGGTCCACAATAATGAAAGTGTCCGCTTTCTGTGCATGGGAGTCCGCTTGCTCCTCCGTCACGAGCGTCACATCGGGAAATTCCGCGCGAATACCTGCGGAAATAATTGCGTCCGCCGCTTCGTCGGCTTCGGTCACTGGGCTGTCGTCCGATTTGGTTTTAACCTCAAAATCGTCTGAATTGTAGATTTCCATAATTTTGTCGCCCGCTTCGAGCGCCAGACGGCGAAAAACGAGGGTAAGGTGGTCAAAATCCAAAAGGTTTCTCCTAAAACAGTGTATTCTTGTGTTTCTTTATCGCCCCCTTAATATCTCATGGTAAAGGAACAGCAAGAATTCCTTGCGATAGTAGCGCAATTCATTCCTTACAGCCCTCGGCAGGACAGCTAAAATATGTTTCAGGTACAACCGCAAAAACACAAAGGCCTTCACACAGCCATTGCTATCCTCGAACTTATTTACCATTCGACCGTGCGCGAAGTTCGGAAATCACACGGAAATGCCCTTATCGGCCTCTTATTGAATATGATGCAAACCGTCGTGTTGGTTGTTGCATTCTATGTGATGTTTTCAGTTTTAGGCCTGCGAGGAAGCGCCATCCGTGGAGACTTCCTGTTGTATATCATGTCGGGAATTTTCCTTTTCATGACCCACACCAAGGCGATGGGCGCTGTTGTGGGTGCCCCTGGACCTACCTCTGCGATGATGCTTCATGCGCCGATGAATACTGTTGTCGCAATTTGCTCGTCTGCCTTGGCGGCGCTTTATATTCAAATTTTGTCGGTGAGTGTTGTCCTGTTTTTGTACCACACTGCGATAACTCCGATCACGATCAACCAACCCGCCGGTGCTTTTGCCATGTTGTTGTTGGCCTGGGCGACTGGTGTGTCAATTGGAATGGTGTTTCTCGCCGCCAAGCCTTGGGCTCCAGGCTTTATCGGACTTGCAGCCACGATCTATGCTCGGGCGAACATGATCGCCTCCGGCAAAATGTTTCTCGCCAAAACGCTCCCTGGATGGATGCTGTCCCTCTTCGACTGGAACCCCCTCTTTCACGTTATCGATCAATGCCGCGGCTTTGTGTTTATCAATTACATCGCGACGGTGAGTTCCATCAGTTACCCGGTCAAAGTCACCATAGCCCTCACGATGATTGGGTTGATGGGAGAGTTCTATACGCGCAAACATGCGTCGATCAGTTGGAGCGCTGGTAGATAGTCATACCTCCGCCACCACCTTTCGCTAAAAATTTAGCGAATTTTCTGTTGAAAGGGGTGACATGACTCGTTTTTTTCCGGAAAAAACTCGCTGCTTTTGGGTTCAACGGCTTGCAGGCCTAAGGACCCAGCCCTATATACCCAAAGAAGCTTGATCAGGGGCAACTCTGGTTACCAATTGAATCGGAGCCGAGATGCCTAGCATGGGTCCGCGTTCCGCAACATCGCCTAACTCAAAAGGGGTACTACAATATGGCTAAAGTCATCGGCATTGACCTTGGAACTACAAACTCTTGCGTCGCCATCATGGATGGATCGCAACCACGTGTAATTGAAAACGCAGAAGGTGCACGTACAACGCCTTCGATAGTTGCGTTTTCCGACGATGAACGTCTGGTGGGCCAGCCCGCAAAAAGACAAGCCGTCACAAACCCAGAAAACACAATCTTTGGTGTGAAACGCCTTGTTGGCCGTCGCGCTGATGACAAGCATTTGGCCAAAGACAAAGCGAACCTGCCCTTCGACGTGATCGATGGTGGCAATGGTGACGCTTGGGTCAAAGTTAAGGGTGACAAATACTCACCGAGCCAAATCTCCGCTTTCATCCTTCAAAAAATGAAAGAAACCGCCGAGAGCTATCTTGGTGAAGAAGTGACACAGGCGGTTATCACCGTTCCTGCGTACTTCAACGATGCACAGCGCCAAGCCACAAAAGACGCTGGTAAAATTGCTGGTCTTGAAGTGCTTCGGATCATCAACGAGCCAACCGCTGCGGCGCTGGCCTATGGTCTGGACAAAAAAGAAACACAAACCATCGCGGTCTATGACCTTGGTGGCGGTACATTCGACGTTACCATCCTAGAAATTGACGATGGCCTCTTTGAAGTGAAATCCACAAATGGCGATACTTTCCTTGGTGGGGAAGACTTCGACATGCGTATCGTGACTTACCTCGCGGGTGAGTTCAAAAAAGAGAACGGCGTTGACCTGACCAAAGACAAGATGGCGTTGCAACGTCTCAAAGAAGCTGCCGAGAAAGCAAAAATCGAGCTTTCCTCCGCGAGCCAAACTGAGATCAACCAACCGTTCATTTCGATGGATCCAAAATCCGGCCAACCCCTTCACCTCGTGCTCAAACTGACACGCGCGAAATTGGAAAGCCTTGTTGGCGATCTGATCAAAGCTTCATTGAAGCCTTGTAAAGATGCTCTCAAAGACGCTGGCCTCTCGACTGGTGACATCGACGAGATCGTTCTCGTTGGCGGTATGACTCGTATGCCAAAAGTCATCGAAGAAGTGTCCAAGTTCTTTGGCAAAGAGCCAAACAAAGGTGTGAACCCAGACGAAGTTGTGGCCATGGGCGCTGCAATTCAAGCGGGTGTTCTTCAGGGCGACGTCAAAGACGTTGTACTCTTGGACGTGACGCCTCTGTCGCTTGGTATCGAAACACTTGGTGGCGTGTTCACACGCTTGATCGATCGCAACACAACGATCCCAACCAAGAAATCGCAAATCTTCTCGACTGCCGAAGACAACCAAAACGCTGTGACGTTGCGGGTGTTCCAAGGCGAGCGCGAATTGGCAGCGGACAACAAAATCCTCGGTCAATTCAACCTAGAGAACATTCCACCAGCACCGCGTGGCCTGCCCCAGATCGAAGTGACCTTCGACATCGATGCCAACGGTATCGTTGAAGTGGGCGCCAAGGACAAAGGCACTGGCAAAGAGCACAAAATCACCATCCAAGCTTCGGGTGGCCTCTCAGACGAGGATATCGAAGCAATGGTGAAAGACGCTGAAGAAAACGCGGACTCTGACAAAGAGCGCAAAGAGCTTATCGAAGCACGGAACCAAGCCGAAAGCTTGATCCACAGCACCGAAAAAGCCATGGAAGAGCACAAAGATAAAGTCGATCCAACAACGATCGAAGCTATCGAACTCTCCATTGCAGCGTTGCAAGATGATCTTGAGACTGACAATGCTGAGAAAATCAAATCTGGGGTTCAGAACGTAACTGAAGCTTCGATGAAGCTGGGCGAGGCAATCTATAAGTCTAGCCAAGAAGAAGCCCAAGAAGAGCCTTCTGGGGTCGACGAAGCTGGTAGCAAAGGTGATGACGACATCATGGATGCCGACTTCGAAGACTTGGACGACGATAAACGCTCCTAATAAGGCGCTCGCCTTTAAAACCGGCCCGAAACAAGTCGGGCCGGTTTTTGCGTTCCCAAAGGGGATAATAACATGTCAAAACGTGACTTTTACGAAACTCTTGGCGTCGCCAAAGGTGCTTCAGCGGACGAAATCAAAAAAGGATTTCGTACGAAAGCCAAAGAGCTACATCCAGATAGCAATCCCGACAATCCCAATGCTGAGTCCGAATTCAAAGAAGCGAATGCAGCTTACGAGGTCCTGAAAGACGCCGAAAAGAAAGCCGCCTATGACCGTTATGGCCATGCAGCTTTTGAAGGCGGAATGGGCGGCGCGCGTCAGGGACATCCTGGACAGGGCAATGGCGATTTTGCCTCTGCTTTCTCCGATGTGTTCGACGACCTTTTTGGCGATTTTATGGGCGGACGTGGCGGCGGTGGCCCGCGCACCCGTGCCCAACGCGGGTCCGATTTACGCTATAGCATGCGCGTTAACCTAGAAGATGCCTACACAGGTTTGCAGAAAACGATCACGGTTCCTACATCTGTGGGCTGTGAAAAATGTTCTGGAACGGGCTCGGAAAGCGGCGTTGAGCCAGTTGCGTGCCCGACCTGCTCTGGCATGGGTAAAGTCCGCGCCCAACAAGGGTTTTTCACCGTCGAACGCACCTGCCCAACGTGCTCGGGTACCGGTCAATTGATCAAAAACCCCTGCACGGAATGTAGTGGTGCTGGACGGACAGAAAAGAACCGTTCCTTGTCCGTGAATATCCCAGCAGGCGTCGAAACTGGTAATCGCATCCGCCTTTCTGGCGAAGGTGAAGCCGGTTTGCGCGGCGGGCCAGCTGGCGACCTCTATATCTTTATCGAAGTTGAAAATCATACGATTTTTGAACGCGATGGGGTAAACCTTCAGTGTCGCATTCCGGTAAGTATGGTTTCTGCGTCGCTTGGTGGTGACATTGAGGTGCCAACAATTGACGGCGGACGCAGTCGGGTTAAGATCCCGTCGGGAAGCCAATCTGGTCGCCAAATGCGTCTTCGCGGCAAGGGTATGCCCGCACTTCGCGGTGGGCCAACCGGCGATATGTTTATCGAGTTGGCCGTTGAAACGCCGGTAAACCTCACAAGTCGCCAAAAAGAACTCCTTCGGGAATTCGGTGGCATTGAGGCCGATAATAGCCCCGAAGAGAGTAGCTTTTTCTCCAAAGTTAAAACCTTCTGGGACGGTATGAAGAGTTAACTCAAATTAACTAAATTTTTAGAGAATCGTTTCAAGTTAGACTTATGAACTTGAAACGATTCTTTTCCGAAAGACCCCTGCCTATGTTCGATATGGATCTGGATGAGGTGCGCCAGCCGAGGAACTCGCAAGCGCAGGGTAGAAAGCCCAGTCATCGGCAAGAGAACTCTCAAGAGAAACAGCCAAGCTATATTCGCGACCATCGTAAACGCTTGCGGGAACGGTTCCTCCTTGGCGGGGCCACTGCCCTCCCCGATTACGAAATGCTCGAACTTGTCCTGTTCCGCGCCATTCCCCGACAAGATGTAAAGCCGCTTGCCCGTCTTCTGCTCGAAACGTTTGGCGACTTCAATCGGGTGATTTCGGCTCCACGAGAGCGGCTTTTACCAATCCGAGGTGTCGGAGAGTCCGTCATTTGTGAGCTGAAAATCATTGAAGCTGCCGCACAACGCCTCGCGCGCAGCCGTATCATGCAGCAACATGTGATATCGGGATGGGACGCCATTGTGGACTATTGCCACACGACAATGGCCCACCGCGAGACCGAGCAATTCCGCATTTTGTTTCTTGATCGCAAGAACGTTCTGATTGCCGATGAAGAACAAGCACGCGGAACCGTGGATCATGTGCCCGTTTACCCACGGGAAGTCGTAAAGCGCGCGCTTGAACTCAACGCCTCGGCGATCATTCTGGTTCACAACCACCCGTCGGGTGATCCCACCCCATCACAAGCGGACATCACAGTCACAGCGCAAATCAATGACGCGGCGCTGGCTTTGGGGCTCACATTGCACGACCACCTTATCGTGGGAAAATCCCGTGAACTCAGTTTTCGGGCTGAGGGCTATCTGTAGCAGCAGAATTTTCGGATGCTTCCAAGGGAGGTTCAGGTTGCTCTGGCGGGCGGAGGGGCCCAAGCCAAGTCTCAACACGCCGGTTGACCCTGCTGCCCCATTCCGTTTCATCACAGGCCATGGGCATCGCCTCGCCAAACCCTTTGGACGTGACGCCCATGCGATTGGGATCAAACAAAGTCGCTTCCCGCAGCACTGCCGTCTCCACGACCTGTGCACGGCGAAGCGCGATTTTCCGGTTTGCCGCCGCTCCTCCGTCACCATCGCTAAATCCAACAAATGTCACGGAACGGTCGCCAAAGATGCCCGCCTCAAGGACCTCGGCCAAGCGTTCAACATTCGCACGTGACTGTGCATCCAGACGCGAGGAGCCCGGCTCAAACCGAAAGGTTGTTGTCACCCGCTGTCCGTCTCGCAACTCAGCAACCATTTCTTGGAGATCGGAAAGCGAGGTTTCATTGCCTGCCTGCAGGATTGCATTCGCAAGTCGCTCCCCCTGTGAATTCATCGGTATCTCCAACGGGGTTTGGTTCACAAAACCATCATCGGCCACAATTTGGGCGGCTTCTGGTGTAGACAAAAATGCAAAAAACTCGCGGATGACTTTCGGGAAGCGACGATTGGGGACATAAAGGAATAACGGGGCTGTAAGGGGATAGTCTTCCGTTTTTACAGCTTCATGTGTCGCCTGAAACGGAAACCCGCAGCCTCCCAAAAGCGACATAGGTACGCTATTTCCCAAACTTGAAAGGCCGGTCAAACCCAGCGCAAAGGGGCTGCGAGAAACGGCGTCGCTCAGTGCTTCGTCGCGGGTGTGGCGCTGTGCGGACGGTGCGAATTGCTGATCTAGCGTCAACATCTCGCTGGAGATTTTTTGGAGCAAACCTGCGCCAGCGTCCCTTAGATGAAGCTCAATGGGAACGTCGATTCCCCCCAATTCTTGCCAATTTGAAATCTCTCCTGACAAAACTTTGGAAAGTTGACCAAGAGAAATGGCGGCAACTGGATTATTTTTTGCGATGATCGGAATGACGCCATCAAGCCCGAGAATTCTTGCATTTTTCGCAAGATTGAGATTCCCGAGGCCCGTCTCAATGGCCTTTGATTGCTCGGCGGCGGTAGCCTCCCGAAGGGAAACCGCAAGATCGGCGTCCTCTGCGAGGAATTGCTCCATCCCGTAATCGGAAGTTCCTAGATCAAACTGAATACGAGCGACCGCCGTTCCGCCATCTTTTTGGGCCAGAACAATCGTGAAATCGGTGTCCGAGGTAACTTCACGCGCCGCATCATACCCGTGCTTTTGCGCAAACCGTTCAAAAAGAGACGGGAGCAGTATTCCAGCCACTCCCTGCGCTCCTGCGATGGAAAGTTCCGCAACATACCCTTCGAGGTTCGGACAGGCGGGCCCCGAACAGTAAACGCCCGATCCATCGAGGGTCAGGACACCATATTCAGTGTCGACGCGATAGAATTCACCGTCATAACTGACCAGAGCCCCAGATAAAGTAACGCCGCCATCAAGAGATGACAAAGTCACATCTTGGGAGTGCGCCAACAGGGGCGTAAATACGAAAAGTGCGGCGCAAACCGCCGCACGAAGGATGTTCATACGCATGCCCGAAATAAAATTTAGTTCAGAGCGATTTTTAGGTCCCGAAGCAGATTATTCAACACCAAAAAGTCGCCAATGGCGTCACAATCCGGCATTGTCAGCCCTAAATCAACCACTTCTACACCCGTTGTCGATTTTGGTTGCATTACTTTGGCCAAAATCTCGCGGCCACAGTTAAAGGAAGTGATTTCCGCTTCGACAGAAAGACGGACAGCACCGTCACGGCGAATAGCCCCAGACGGGAAACTATATACTTCTGCGTGCATTGAATCGGGACTATCCCCTTCGCCAATTTGCGTCATGAAACCACCAAGCGCTCCGGTAGCATAAGCAACTTTTCGAGAAGAATTCTTCCAAACATGTCCTGCTTGGCCATAGTCGGCGCCAAACTCCAGCGCATGTATTTCTAAGCCCGTGCGGCCCTTCCACTGTAATGCAACCCGCTCAAAATCGTCAAAATCACTCACGTGCAAGGTCGTTACCGCACTTTGACCACCCGCGAACGTGACAGAAATAGTGGGGTCTTTTGACATCGCTGGATGTGAAAGCTCGGCCAAACCGACCGTAGTGGTTACCCCCGTTACCGCAAGTTCCCCTTGGCGAAGCACAAACGTTTCGCTTGGCGCACAGCTCGCCGAAAGCTTCACTGTGATCATTGCCGCCGGGCCCGCTAGAGCTTCGAGCTTGGTGGAGCAAGGCACGCCATAGGCGCTGTATGTCGGCGCTTTTTTAACTGGGTTGGGGCCGAGGGTATCGAGCATCCGTGCCGATACATTCGACGTATAACTTTTCAATAGAAGATGCGCCATGGTCGCCTCGGGAGCAAAAGGCAACCCGTGAGGGTCGTTTGCAGGGGCAGACGTGTGTTGGACCGTTTTTGGATCCACCAACGAAACACCAGCGCCTGTGCTCACTTGATCGGAGTCGGAGGGTGCAAAAATCGCATTGTTGCCCTCACTGTTCTGAAGCGCATAGCCAATGGAAAACGCTGCGGCAAAGCTCGCAAGCACGTAAACGAAATTTCCCTTCAAACGCATGGCTTCCTCCAATCGATTTACTCGACTCCTATCATTCAACCCAAAATGAGGCCGAATTTGGGCGCACTTTGGGCCATTCTCAGATTGCGACAGGGATTGAGAGCCATGACTGGAGATTGCGCCGCCCAAGACTTGAGCGACGCGCTTCTTAGATTTTACCGTGGCAATGTTTGAATTTCTCACCAGAACCACAAGGACAGAGATCATTGCGCGCGGGGTCGCCCCACGTTTCTGGATTGTTTTCGTTAAACCCCTCAGTGGTCGCTTTCGGCAATGCGGCCTGTTGCGCTGCCACAGCCGCTTGCTGCTGGGCTTTGTATTGCTCCAGTTGTGCGCGCTGCATGGTCTCGATTTCTTCGCGCGAGGGCAATCGTGCGAGTTGCTCACTGACTTCTTCGCGCAAGGTGTCGAGCAAAATCTCGAACAGTTGGAAGCTTTCAGTTTTGTACTCGTTCAATGGATCCCGTTGCGCATACCCACGAAACCCAACGACCGAACGAAGGTGTTCCAAAGTCAGGAGATGTTCGCGCCACTTCCCGTCGATTGTCCGCAGCAAAATCTGCTTTTCGATCCCGCGCATTTCTTCTGGGCCAAAATCCGCAGCCTTGGCGGCCATAAATTTGTCGGCAGCATCACACAAACGTTCCCGCACATCGGAATCATCTACACCTTCTTCGCGGGCCCATTCGATCACCGGAGCATCCACCCCGATTTTCTTAAGGATCTCAGCATAGAGGCCCTCTGTATCCCACTGTTCGGCATAGGATTTCGCTGGCATGTGAATGTCGACCAGATCATCAATGACCTGATGGCGCATGTCCTGCACGATTTCAGAGAGGTCTTGAGATTCCATAATTTCACGGCGCTGAAAGAAGATCGCTTTGCGCTGGTCGTTCATCACGTCGTCAAATTTCAGAAGTTGTTTCCGTTGGTCAAAGTTACGGCCTTCGACTTTGGCTTGTGCTTTTTCGAGGGATTTATTGACCCAGGGGTGCACAATGGCTTCGCCCTCTTTCATCCCGAGGCTCGACAAAACTTTGTCCAAACGTTCTGAACCAAAAATCCGCATCAAATCATCTTCGAGAGACAAGAAGAACGACGAGCGGCCTGGATCGCCTTGGCGACCTGAACGGCCACGCAACTGGTTATCAATCCGGCGACTTTCGTGGCGTTCAGTTGCCAACACAAACAGACCACCGGCCTCTTTGACTTTTTCTTTCTCTGCTGCAATCTCGGCTAGAAGCGCCTCTTTATCTGTGTTTGGGTCGGCGTCAAGCGCCTGCTCCAGCCGTAGGTCGGCGTTGCCGCCAAGCTGAATATCGGTACCACGCCCCGCCATATTCGTCGCAATCGTCACCGCGCCAAAACGGCCTGCATCGGCAACAATCTGCGCCTCTTTTTCGTGCTGGCGTGCATTCAAAACGTTGTGTGTAACGCCCGCTTCTTTGAGTAGACCCGAGAGGAATTCCGACTTCTCGATCGAAGTTGTCCCCACAAGGATCGGCTGACCCTTTGCGTGCGCTTCTTCAATAGCGATGACAACGCCTGCGAATTTCTCTTTTGCGGTCCGGAACACTTGGTCATGCTCGTCAATCCGAACAATCGGGCGGTTTGTTGGCACTTCAACAACGCCGAGATTATAAATTTCGGCGAACTCAGCCGCCTCAGTAAGCGCGGTTCCCGTCATGCCGGCGAGTTTGCCATACAAGCGGAAATAATTCTGGAACGTCACCGAAGCATGGGTGACGTTTTCGGGCTTGATATCGACGCCCTCTTTGGCCTCAATCGCTTGATGCAAGCCGTCAGACAAACGACGCCCCGCCATCATCCGACCGGTAAACTCGTCGATCAACATCACTTCGCCATCGCGCATGATATAGTCTTTGTCGCGGGTAAAAAGCTTGTGAGCTTTGAGGCCTTGGTTGACGTGGTGCACCACGGTCGTGCTTTCCGGATCATAGAGCGATTGCTCGGCGGGCAAGATACCGTGCTCATGCAACAAGGCTTCGAGGAAATCGTTACCGTCTTCGGAGAAAGTAACGTTTTTGGTTTTCTCGTCGTGCGTAAAATGCTCTTCGGTCAAGCTTGGGATCAGCTTGTCGATGGAAATGTACAACTCGCTGCGATCTTGGGCAGGTCCGGAAATAATCAACGGTGTCCTTGCTTCGTCGATCAAAATGGAGTCGACCTCATCCACAATCGCATAATGGTGGCCGCGCTGTGCCAATTGGCCCAATTCGGACCGCATGTTGTCGCGAAGATAGTCAAACGCCAGTTCATTGTTCGTGGCATAGGTAATGTCGCATTTATACGCGGCTTTTTTCTCTTCATCCTGCTGCTGTGGATAGACCACACCCGTTGTCATACCCAAAGCACTGTAAACTTGGCTCATCCACTCGGCGTCGCGTTTGGCGAGGTAGTCATTCACCGTCACAATGTGAACACCCTCCCGCGTCAAGGCGTTCAAGTAGGCCGCGAAGGTCGCCATGAGGGTTTTCCCCTCGCCCGTTTTCATCTCAGCGATATTGCCGCGATGTAGAAAAATACCGGCCATCAACTGGGTATCAAAAGCCCGCAAACCCAACGCGCGTCGCGCGGCTTCCCGCACATTGGCAAAGGCTTCGGGGAGAAGGTCATCGAGCTTTTCGCCCTTTTGAGCGCGCTCGGACAGTTCCAGTGTTTTCTCTTTGATGCCTTCGTCGGTCAGGGCTTCAAATTCAGGCTCAAGATCATTGATCTTTTGCACAAGCGGGCGTGTCGATTTGACCAGACGATCATTCGGTGAACCAAAGACTTTTTTGGTGATTTTTCCGATACCCAGCATAAATTCTCCGCTTGAACACTTCTATTGGTTGGTTCGTTTGAACCTTGCCTTGATCCGCCTTAAAAGCGGGCTTATCAAGGGCCAAATGACTGGCACGAAACGACAAGGCACTTTGGCGATGTAAGGGTCCAACCGGACACTGTCAATGTTAGGGGGCCTAATGGACAAATCTAAGGGTGAATTGATGTTAAAACACACTAAAATCGGTATCTTTGCAGTACTTCTGGCGACCACGAGCGTCGCTGTTGCCCAAGACACACCTCCAAAACCCGAATGGGGAACGGTTGTGGCAACAGTGAATGGCATGGATATCACAATCGGCCATATGATTATCGCCCGTGAAACGCTGCCACAGCAATACCTCACCCTTGAAGACGGCGTTCTTTTTGAGGGGATCTTGGAAAACTTGATCCAACAAAACATCCTGGCACAATCCGTTAAAGGCAATGTTTCCCTTCGTGACCAAACTGCGATGGACAACCAGACACGGTCCTATATGGCGGGTTCCGCCGTTGACGCGGTTCTAGCAACGGCCGTCACGCAAGAAAAACTTGAGGCGCTTTTCAACGAGACATATATCGGCGGCGAACCCGAGATGGAGTTTAATGCGGCCCATATTCTTTTGGAGAAGAAAGAGGAAGCTGATCTTGTAGTCCAACTGCTTGACGCCGGAAGTGATTTTGCCGAACTCGCACGCGAGAAATCTACCGGTCCGTCCGGCCCAAATGGCGGCAACCTTGGATGGTTCTCGAAAGGGGCGATGGTTCCGGCATTTGAAGAAGCCGTTATCGCGCTTGAAGACGGTACCTATTCCGCACCCGTTGAGAGCGAATTCGGCTGGCACGTCATTCATCGAATTGAAAGCCGCGTACAAGACGCCCCAACTTTTGAGGACGTTCGCGACGAACTTGAAGCAGAGTTGCAACAACGCGCACTTGCAGAAGCCGTCGAAGCCCTCGAGGGTAACGCCGAAATCACACGCACCGAAGTGGTCATCGACCCCACTGTTCTCCAAGACCCAGAAATCGTCGGAAAGTAACCTATGACACTCTCTCCACTCGCGCCCAAGGGCGGTTTTCCTGATCTTCCGGTTATTGAAGGTGTAACCTTTGCCGCCATTGCTGCGGGTGTACGATATCAAGGCCGCGACGATGTGATGCTTGCTCACCTCTGCGCGGGCACGGCGGTTGTGGGCGTGTTCACACGTTCCGCAACCCGCTCCGCACCTGTCCTTGATTGCGAGGCCAAGCTCGGCGCAGACAGCGGCGAAGAGGCGGCGTTTGTCGTGAACTCTGGCAACTCCAATGCCTTCACAGGCGGTCGCGGTATTGCCACTGTGGATGCCGTTACCGCATCTGTTTCACAGATTTGCAACGTGCCTCAGAACCGTGTTTTCATGTCCTCTACAGGCGTGATCGGCGAACCGTTGGATCCAGCTCGTATCACCAACAAACTCGCTGAACTCAAGGCAGGCCTATCCCCAAACGAAGCCAGTCGCGCGGCGCGTGCCATCATGACGACTGACACCTTTCCCAAGGGCGCCTTTGCCACCGTCGACGGCATCACCATCAGCGGATTTGCCAAAGGGTCTGGCATGATCGCGCCCGATATGGCGACAATGTTGGTCTATATTTTCACCGACGCCAAAATCGCCCAACCACGACTTCAGAAAATCCTCAGCCGCCTGACGGACAAAACCTTCAACTGTATCACGGTCGACAGCGACACCTCCACAAGTGACACATTGCTTTTGGCGGCGACGGGCAAAGGCCCCGAAGTTACCGACGAAGCTGCCTTTGAAGCGGCCCTCCACGGTGTGATGCTCGATTTGGCGCATCAAGTTGTGCGCGATGGTGAGGGTGCTACGAAATTCGTCGAAGTTGCGGTAACGGGTGCCATGAGCGATTCCGACGCCCATCTCGTGGCCATGGCGATCGCAAACTCCCCATTGGTGAAAACCGCGATTGCAGGCGAAGATCCCAATTGGGGTCGTGTTGTTATGGCTGTCGGGAAATCTGGCGCCGCTGCAGATCGTGATCTGTTGTCGATCTCGTTTGGCGATATATTGGTTGCGGAAAAGGGCTGGGTTTCCCCGAGCTACACCGAGGAAGAAGGTGCGACCTATATGAAGGGCGATTCCCTCGTCCTCGCGGTTGATATGGGCATCGGATCGGGTGTGGCCACCGTTTGGACCTGTGACCTCACCCACCGCTATATCGAAATCAACGCGGATTATCGGTCTTGAGTGTGCTTCTCGTCTCGGCGGTCGCCTTGATTGACCGAGACAGTCGGGTCCTTCTGGCACAACGCCCCGAAGGGAAATCCATGGCCGGGTTGTGGGAATTCCCAGGCGGAAAAGTCGAAGCAGGCGAAACGCCTGAGGTGGCTCTCATTCGGGAACTGTCTGAGGAGCTTGGGATTGAAACTTGGCAAAGCTGCCTTGCCCCCCTTACCTTTGCCAGCCACGCCTATGAAAAATTCCACCTTTTGATGCCGCTTTTCGCGTGCCGCAAATGGCAGGGAACGCCGCGCCCTCAAGAAGGGCAAACGCTCAAATGGGTTAAGGCAGCGGACTTAAGAAGCTACCCGATGCCACCTGCGGACATTCCGTTGATCCCTATATTGCGCGACTGGCTTTAGCGCCTTTCCACGCAGACACATCCAGACATAAAAAAGGGCCGATCAACTTAATGATCGGCCCTTAAGTTTTGATTACAACAAGCCCTAGGCGAGGTTGCGTTCAACTGTTTCGCGCTCAAAGATCTCGATAACATCGTCAGGACGAATGTCTTCGTAAGCTTCAAATGCCATACCGCATTCTTGGCCCGAATTGACTTCTTTGACTTCGTCCTTGAAACGTTTCAGCGTTTTCAGCGTACCTTCGTGGATCACAATGTTGTCGCGCAGCAAGCGAACGCCTGCGGAGCGGCGTGCGACGCCTTCGGTAACGATACAACCCGCAACGCGGCCAATGCCAGTAACCTTGAAGACCTCTTTGATCGACGCATACCCAATAAACTTTTCGCGAATTTCCGCAGAAAGAAGACCAGAGGCAGCAGCTTTAACATCGTCCACAAGATCGTAGATTACCGAATAGTACCGGATCTCGACGCCCTTTTGGTTCGCAGAATTGCGAGCCGATGCGTTTGCACGCACGTTAAAGCCAATAACCGGTGCGCCGGAAGCTTCAGCCAAACCGATATCTGATTCCGTGATCGCGCCAACACCAGAGTGTAGAACACGAACCCGAACTTCATCGTTGCCGATTTTTTCCATGGCTTGAACGATTGCCTCTGCCGAACCCTGAACATCGGTTTTCACCAAGATCGGAAGCTCGGAAACGCTCTTGTCGTCTTTTGCCTTCGCCATAAGTTGCTCAAGAGTTGTCGCGGCACCAACGGCGGCGCGCTGCTCTTTAGCGGCATGGGCACGGTAATCTGCGATTTCACGCGCCTGAGCTTCAGTCTCAACAACATTCAAAACATCGCCAGCCTCTGGTGTTCCGTTGAGGCCAAGAACCTCGACAGGAACCGAAGGTCCAGCTTCTTTGATACGATCGCCTTTGTCATCCATAAGGGCGCGTACGCGACCCCATTGTTCACCAACAACAAAGATATCACCCTGACGCAAAGTTCCGTTTTGAACCAGAACCGTCGCAACTGGACCACGTCCAACGTCAAGCTGAGCCTCAATAACCGCACCAGTCGCCGAGCGTTTTGGGTTGGCTTTGAGGTCAAGAATTTCCGCTTGCAGCGAAATCGCCTCAAGCAAATCATCAAGGCCCGTTCCATTGATGGCCGAAACCTCAACGTCTTGTACGTCACCAGACATTTTCTCGACGATAACTTCGTGTTGCAGCAAAGCTACACGCACTTTGTCTGGATCTGCATCCGGACGGTCGATTTTGTTGATGGCAACAATCATCGGCACACCCGCCGCTTTCGCGTGATGAATGGCTTCGATTGTTTGTGGCATAACAGCATCGTCAGCTGCGACCACAAGGATAACGATATCCGTCACTTGTGCACCGCGCGAACGCATGGATGTAAAGGCCGCGTGACCAGGCGTGTCGAGGAAACTCATCAACGAGCCGTCTTCGGCCGTAACCTGATAAGCCCCAATATGTTGGGTAATCCCACCAGCTTCACCAGCCACAACTTTAGACTTCCGGATCGCGTCAAGAAGCGACGTCTTACCGTGGTCAACGTGACCCATAACCGTAATGACTGGAGGGCGCGCAACCAGATCGGCCTCATCATCCACAACTGCCGCGATGACGTCTTCCACGTCAGATGCAGACACGCGCACGATTTTGTGGCCAAACTCTTCGATGATCAACTCGGCTGTATCCGCATCAATGGTTTGATTTTGCGTTACCATCATGCCCATTTTCATAAGCGATTTCACAACTTCGCCGACGCGTTCGGCCATACGGTTCGCCAGTTCGGAAACAACGATTGCCTCAGGAACTTTAACATCGCGCACAATTTTCTCGCGCTCGACTTGACCGCCCATTGCTTTTTGACGCGCGCGCTCTTGCTTGCGCTTCATCGATGCCATGGAGCGATGACGATTGTCACCACCACGAAGCGCTTGATTTAGCGTCAGTTTGCCCGAGCGACGTTTGTCTTCAGCGGCCTTCGCTGCTGGCTTGTCGGCGCGGTTATCGCGATCCGTCTTGCGCGGTGCAGAGAATGGACGCGCCGGAGCCCCACGATGGGTGTTCGTCGTGTCCGTAGCTTCTCCCGCGGGAGTTGCCGCCGCACGTGGCGTAGGCTTAGCCGCTTGCGCAGCGCTTTCAGCACGCTCTTTCGCGATTTCCGCTTCTTTCTTGATGCGGTCCTCTTCAGCTGCTTTTTCTTTGATCCGCTCTTCGCGTTCCCGCTCTTCAGCTTCTTTGGCGTCGATATCCGCACGACGTTTGGCGCGCTCTTCAGCGCGAGCCAGTTCGTCGGCTTCGCGTTTCGCTGCGTCTTCAACTTCGCGGGCTTTCGCGAGTTTCAACGCCGCAAGACGACGGTCCATTTCGACATCAGAGATGCCTGCGGGACGCCGTGAAGGATCCCCTACAGACGCGCTGCTTACATTTGCTTTACCTGCACCAGGTTTTGGCACGACAACGCGTTTGCGTTTCGTTTCCACAACAACGTTTTTGGTGCGTCCGTGGCTAAAGCTCTGCTTTACGTTTCCAGGACGTCCTGCGCCAGTGCGCAGACCCAGTGTTTTTTTGCCGTCACTATCGCTCATGTGGTCTTCGTACCCTTCTCGGTGGATATTCCACCGCCATTTGCGCGCACGCCTCTAAGGCGTTTGGCTTCCTCTACCGCACTTTTGG
Source organism: Falsihalocynthiibacter sp. S25ZX9 (assembly GCF_041205405.1). Lineage (NCBI taxonomy): Bacteria > Pseudomonadati > Pseudomonadota > Alphaproteobacteria > Rhodobacterales > Roseobacteraceae > Falsihalocynthiibacter > Falsihalocynthiibacter sp. S25ZX9. The sequence goes on along the minus strand of NZ_JBGFCD010000006.1, from coordinate 194,229 downwards.
TGAGTCCACCAGTCGCAAGCGCGCCATGTATCACAATTTCCCGTCCAAAGGCCATTCCCAATTCATGTGCCGTAAGCATATCAATATAGAGATCGCGATCGTGCGGGGGGCGGAGCTTGGATTTTCCGCGCTCTGACCCGTCTGAAGCCTGAATCAAAACCGAAGCTCTTTCGGTCTCAAGCCAGCCTTTAACTTTTTCATATCCTGTCACAGCCCGGCCAGCCTTGCGTGCCAGCGAGATGTGATCCACCAGCCGCCGCACAAGTGCCGCTTCGATGTCTTCTACTAGAGTTTCTGGCACCACGACCGCCTGTTTGGCGGCGCGGGCAAAAAGCCCTTTTTTCATTGCCAATGCCAACGCCTTGCGGTCAGAAAGAACCCAGATTCCACGGCCGGGCAATTTACCCGAAATATCCGCATAGATCTTGTTTTCCGGGCCCACAACAAAGCGGATCATCCCGCCCTTGGGCTGAACCTCACCTGTTGCGATACATCGCCGTTCGGGGTTTTCCCGTTCGTTTTTTCGACCGCCGCGCGCCATTTGCGAAATCCGAAGCCCTTAAGCCTCGGCCTCCTCTTCTGAATCATCCGCATCATCTTCGCCTTCTTCAGTAGCGAGATCAGCAGGATCAACCCAACCCAATGTAATCCGAGCCGTCATTACAAGCTTTTGTGCTTCTTCGAGCGACATGTCGAAAGGTTCAAGAACACCTTCGTCTTTCTTACGCTCGCCGTTCTCGGTCGTCCAGCCACCGGCCAGTTCCCAATCCGCACAAGTTGCGAAGTCTTCGAGGGTTTTGACACCGTCCTGCGCAAGCGCAAGGATCATTTGGGGTGTCAAACCGTCAAATTCAATAAGCGATTCCTCAACACCCAACTCACGTGCCGTATCGAGTGCTTTTTTGCTGGCCGCTTCGAGATAATCCCGTGCCCGCGCTTGAAGTTCGCTCGACGTATCTTCGTCGATGCCTTCGATCACGGTCAACTCGCTGACGTCCACATAGGCAACCTCTTCGAGGTTCGTAAAGCCTTCAGACACCAAGAGCTGGGCAAAGAATTCGTCCAGATCAAGCGCTTCCATAAAGAGACCGGTGCGCGCTGCAAATTCTTTCTGACGGCGTTCGGATTCTTCGGTTTCCGTTAGAATGTCGATGTCCAAGCCGGTAAGTTGGCTCGCAAGACGCACATTTTGACCACGACGCCCAATCGCCAAGGAAAGCTGCTCATCAGGCACAACAACCTCAATGCGCTCGGCTTCTTCGTCGAGAACAACCTTGGTAACTTCGGCTGGCTGCAACGCATTCACAAGGAAGGTTGGCGCGTCTTCATTCCAAGGAATGATGTCGATTTTCTCGCCTTGAAGTTCGTTTACAACAGCCTGAACACGGCTACCGCGCATACCCACACAGGCCCCAACAGGGTCGATGGAGTTATCATGCGAGATCACAGCGATTTTCGCACGCGAACCTGGGTCACGCGCAACGGCTTTGATTTCAATGATACCGTCGTAAATCTCTGGAACTTCCATTTTGAACAGTTCCGCCATGAATTGGGGGTCTGTCCGGCTGAGGAAAATCTGAGGCCCACGCACTTCGCGACGCACATCTTTGATGTAGCAACGAATACGGTCGTTCGGGCGATAGCTCTCGCGGCCGATTTTCTCGTTGCGACGCAAAATGCCTTCGCCAGCACCCACATCCACGATGACGTTGCCGTATTCTTCGCGCTTAACAACACCATTGATGATGGTACCAGCACGGTCTTTGAATTCTTCGAACTGACGATCACGCTCGGCTTCGCGAACCTTTTGCAGGATCACTTGCTTGGCGGATTGCGCCGCGATGCGGCCCATTTCTACGGGGGGCACTTCGTCGATGATTTCGTTGCCAATTTCTGGCGCTTCTAGAAATTCACGTGCTTGCGCAACGGTCACTTCGGCTTGGTGGTTTTCCACCATATCGTCGGCAACAACTGTACGAACACGGGTAAACTTGGACCTGCCTGTTTTACGATCGATGTGAACACGAATGTCCATTTCGGCGCCATAACGAGATTTCGCCGCACGGGCCAAAGATTCTTCAAGCGCCTGAACAACCAGTTCAGGATCGATCATCTTTTCGCGTGCAACCGCATCGGCGGTTTGCAAAAGCTCTAGCTGGTTGGCTGAAGTAATTGCCATGTCTACTGCTCCTCAGAAACGTCAGTTTCAGTTTCAATCTCGTCAAAATCGTTTTCGTTCACGATGCCCGCAGCTTTACGCTGCTTGAGCATTTCCGTAATCAACTCATCCGTCAGAATAAGCTTGGCATCAGCCAACCACTCAAACTTCAGGCCAATTGTGCCTTCAGTGACGGTGATCAAAACCTCGCCATCTGCCGTACCCGCCAAAATACCCTTAAAGCGACGACGGCCATCAATGGCATCGGTCAATTCAAGCTTGGCCTCATAGCCGTTCCAAAGGTCGAAATCTTTCAAACGTGTCAAAGGACGGTCAATACCGGGGCTGGAAACTTCAAGCGCGTAAACGCCATCAATCGGATCTTCCACGTCCAAAGTCGCCGAAACCTCGGTCGAAACTTTGGCGCAATCGTCCACTTCCATGCTGCCGTCTGCCTTTTGAGCCATAATTTGCAGCGTTTTTTCGTCGCCACCCATCAACCGTACGCGCACCAATTCATACCCCAAGTCTTCGATGACGGGTTGAATCATGCCGGCGAGACGGCGATCAATCGCGGAACTTGCAACGAGATCAGACAATTTGGCTCCTTGATGTTAGACACAAAAAAACGGGCTGCGCGGCCCGTTGTGAAGTTCGGTGGGCATCAAGTTTGGAACTTAACGCGCCGCTGTTGAAAGCCATATACGCAGGTTTATCTGAGTCTGCAAGGCCTTCCTTGCAGAACTCAACTTTCAAGCGATTTAAGCCGGTTTTTGCGCTATGATAAAAACCACGCCTTTTTTCGGCTCCCACAACTCAACAACCTCAAATCCGGCCTCTTCGTGCATTTGTATTAAGTACGCGGTGTCAAAGAACTGAAGGGGCGGTAGGAGCCCAATAAGCATACCCGCTTGCATCACTGGCTTCATGACGCGGTTCATATTCTTTAGACTCGCCGAACTCGACACAATCATTCCACCGGGCTTGAGCAAATCATAAACGTGGCCAATCACCTCTTTATGGTTAGGCAAAAGATGCAAAATATTCATTGCCAAAACCATGTCAACTGAATTGGGTTGGCGCGAAATCGAATCAATCGGCTCGCACGTAAAGGTGAGGTTTTTCAATCCAGACCCTTTGAGTTTTCCCTTGGCAATCGCCACCATGTTTTTGGAAAAATCCACACCTTCATATGTCTTCACAAGTGGCGCGTGCAAAAGAGCGGTCGACCCTGTCCCGCACCCGATTTCCAAGACATCCATGTCAGAGCGGAAACATGCGCGCGTTTTTTCAAGCTTTTTTTGATAGGACGCTTCGTCCGAAATCGGGGACTTGGCATAGTTTTTCGCCATGATATTCCAAAAACCTGCGCCTGCGGCCATGTGATAGCTCCAAAATATAATAAATACTCGTTATAAATAAGCTGCTTAGTAAGAAGTTCAAGATAGAGATCTGCCTAGAGGCCAAGCATTGCTTTTTGTGGTCCCAAACCATGCATAACCCGAGTTAAAGCCCGCGTAATCTCTGGCTCTGACATCGCGTGTCCAGCCATCGCAACCATGGTCAATTCGCACTTGGGCAACCGCGCGGCGATACGTTGTGCCGCCTCTGGGGGGCAAACCATATCCTGTCGCCCTTGAACGATTGAAACACCAATATGATCGATTTTCGACAAATCACGCTCAATTTGCCCGTCAATTTCAAGGAACCCTTTGTTCATGAAATAATGGTTCTCGAGCCGCGCAAAAGCGCGCGCATACTCTCCGGGTGCGCCACCAGAAGTCCCGTTAGAGCGGATTGTCGCGAGTGAATTTTCCCAAGCAGCCCATTCTTGAGCGTATTTCGTTTGAACCGCGATATCTTCGCCAAAGAGTCGTCGATGGTAGGCTGCGATCATATCGCCACGCTCGTCTTCGGGAATTATCCGCTCAAAAGCGTCCCAAGCTTCGGGGTAAAAACGCGCAGCACCGCCTCCATAAAACCAATCAAGTTCGCGCTGCGTTGAGAGATAAACCCCTCGCAACACAAGATAAGCAGCGCTCTGAGGGTGGGTTTGGGCATAAATCAACGCCAAGGTCGCCCCCCAACTGCCACCAAATACGATCCATCTGGAAATGCCCAGCGCGGTGCGGATCTTCTCCATGTCGCTAACCAAGTCCCAAGTTGTGTTATTTTCAACCGAGGCAAACGGGCGCGACCGGCCACAACCGCGCTGATCAAACAGGATAATCCGATAGACAGAAGGATCAAAAAAACGCCGCATCATCGGCGAACATCCCCCACCGGGACCGCCATGCAGAACCACAACAGGCACCCCAACAGGGTTGCCGCACTGCTCGACATATATTTCATGTCCATCACCGACATCCAACTTTTGCCGATGAAACGGTTCAATCGGCGGAAATAGATAGTCGGATGCGCTGTTTTGGCCTGAGATTCTGTCCATAGATTGACTATATAGTTGCAGGAGCCGCCTTGCCCATGGCAAATCGCATGAAATCCTTGGAGGGACATATGGAAACCGCCACCAACACCATCGATCCAAATGAAGTCGCCAAATTTGAAGCCATGGCCACCGAATGGTGGGACCCAAACGGGAAATTCAAACCCCTGCACATGCTCAACCCCTGTCGGCTTGATTACATCACGCGTCAAATCGGTGCGGAATTTGATCGGGATTTAACACAGGACCTGCCTTTCGCGGGCTTGCGGATTTTGGACATCGGCTGTGGCGGCGGGCTTTTGTCAGAGCCCATGGCGCGCCTTGGCGCGACTGTGGTCGGTGCGGATGCCGCCGCGGGAAATATCCCCGTTGCGCAGGTTCACGCCCAAGCTCAAGACCTTGCCATAGATTATCGCCACACGACGGCCGAAGCGATAGCCGACGCGGGCGAAACATTCGACGTCGTCCTCAATATGGAAGTTGTCGAGCACGTGGCCGACCCACAAGGATTTCTGAGAGCCTGTCATTCGCTGCTTAAACCGGGAGGTTTGATGCTCTGCTCTACGATCAACCGCAATCCGAAAAGTTTCATGATGGCAATTGTCGGCGCCGAACACATCATGCGTTGGCTGCCTAAAGGGACCCATGAGTTCAGTAAATTCATTACACCAGATGAGCTTTACAAATTGATCGAAGGCGCGAACCTATCGCCGGTCGATCGCAAGGGTTTCGTTTTTAACCCGATTTTGTGGACATGGTCGCTTTCGGACAAAGACCTCTCGGTCAACTATGTGACCGCAAGCGTTAAACCCGACTAGCTTTCGTCGCTCAACCGGACGCGTAATTCGCGCAGAATCGGAAGGGCGGCGCGCACTCTTTCGACTCCAAGGTCACCAACCAATCCAGCCACAGATGGGGCAATCGCGGTAAGGGCGGCTTCGCAGGCGCGTTTGCCCGATGGGCTGATCGCCACGAATTTACGGCGCGCGTCATCCCAATCAGGACGAATATGCACATGTCCTGCGGCTTCTAGCTTGCTCAAAGTATTGGACATCGCGCCGCGCGTGACGGAAAACGATTTGGCCAATTGTGCGGGCGAGCGTTCGCCACTTACATGCGATAAATGATTGAGGACAGTGAAATGCGACAGCTCCATCCCACGGGGCAACGCCTTAGCGAGACGGCTGCGCGCTAGCTGGTCAGCCATGAAAATCTCACTAAATAGAGATATTGCCAAGGAATTGTTAGAGTCGTTCATGTGGGGTTTGTAAACGCCACGTCATTGTTTAGCGAGGGAATTTTGCGCCTCATCTCATCGACTTGGCTCAAATCAATATCCACAATCGTAACGCCAGCCTCGTCCCCTGCATCCGCAAGAACCTCACCCCAAGGCGAAACCACGAGCGAATGCCCATAGGTTTTACGCTTGGAGGCATTCGATTGCAGGTGATCGCCACATTGCGCAGCGGCAATGATGAAACAGCCTGTCTCGATGGCCCGCGCGCGCAACAAAACATGCCAATGCGCCGCGCCAGAAACCGTCGAAAATGCCGCAGGTTGAAGGATGATTTTCGCACCCGCTTTCGCTAATGCGCGATGCAAATGCGCGAAACGAACATCATAGCAAATCGTCAAGCCCACCCCGCCAAAATCTGTATTGGCAACGACGGCCCGATCACCCGGACGGTAACCTGCGCTTTCTTTGTAGGTTTCGGTCGGTGAAATCTCGACATCAAACATATGGATTTTATCATATCGCGCGACAATTTCACCCTGTGGGTTGATCAAAAACGAGCGATTGGCAAAGCGCGTCTCATCGGGAAGTTTTATCCCAAGCGACCCAATGGAAATCCAAACCCCTGCATTTCTGGCTTCCTGTTGGAGCGCGGCAAGGGTGATATCATCCTCTTCGAACTGCAAAACAGCGACCTGATGCGCCCGCGAATTTGAAACACAATTCGTAACTTCGGGTGTGGCAATGAACTCGGCCCCTTGCGCAATTGCTTGTCGGACAAATCCCACCGTCTCCGGCAAATTATTCGCCGGAGTATCGTTTGAATTCAGCTGACAAAGGGCGATGCGCATTTAGCTGGCCAAAAGCGCGTCAAGTTTGCCGCCCTGCTCTAGCGCGAAGAGATCGTCACAACCTCCGACATGGGTTTCGCCCACGAAAATTTGCGGCACCGTACGGCCACCGTTGGCACGTTGAATCATTTCCTGACGTTTTGCCGGATCGCGCGCCACGTCAAATTCGATAAATGTAATGGATTTGCTGGACAAAAGCCGCTTGGCAGCATGACAAAATCCACAAGTATTTTTAGTGTATAGCTCGACGGTCTTCATGATATTTCCTTCGTTTTCGGAACTATACAGACACTTAGGTATCCTGTGCAACGCGCGCTAGGGTTATTACATTTACCTCGCAAGCCTGTGATGCGAAACAGGCCCTTGCCGCCGCGTCAAAGGTTGCCCCTGTGGTCAAAACATCGTCCACCAGCAGGATCGGACGTCCATCAATCAAATGTTGCCGTTTCGGATTTACAGCAATCGCCCCGCTGACAGTAGCATTGCGTTCCTTGGGGCTAAGCCCGTCCAAACTCACTGTTCGGCGCATGCGCTTAAGCAGGTCGGGGCAATGCTCCAATCCCAGCTGGGTGGCGATCCCGCGCGACAAAAGCGCCGACTGATTGTATCGCCGCTTCAGAAATCGAGACCAATGTAGGGGAATTGGCACAACAATTGTATCCTCGTCAACTATATCCTCTGCCGCCCGTGCCATCCACTTTGAGGCAGGTGCGGCAAGTTCTTGACGATCTCCATGCTTCAATCCAAGAACCAGCTTGCGGCCAGTGTCTCTATACACAAATGCCGCACGACCCCGATCCCAAACATGTGGATGATCGCGGCATCCGTCACACTGCAGAATTTCGTCTGGTGCACTGTCGCCAAGAAGGGGCACCCCACAACAATCGCAAATTGTGCCCGTAATGAAATGCGTATCTCGCCAACATGATCCACACAGCGCCCCCTCGGAATCGACAAGATCCCCACAAGAAATGCATTGAGATGGGTAGAACAGGCGCACAGGACTTTGCATTTCATCAAAACCTTTCTAAATTGCGCCCAGCAAAGGACGCCAAATGACCAACTCACCCCCAAAACTTACCGACACCAAAGCGCTCGCCCTGCATCGTAATCGCATCCGAGGAACGGACGCCTTGTTTTTGCAACAAGTGGCCGCCGATGAGATTGAGGAGAGACTGAGTGAGGTTAACAGATCGTTTACAAACCCCACTGTGGTGACCGGATTCCCGCAAATTTGGGAAAAAATGCTCCCAAACGCAAAAATAGTACCCGAAGAAGACGTTTTAGCGCTGGAGGTTGGCGCTCATGATTTGGTGATTCATGCCATGGGGCTGCATTGGGCGAACGATCTGGTGGGGCAGTTGGTGCAGTGTCGCCGTGGGTTGCGGGCTGATGGGCTGTTCCTTGGGGCGATGTTTGGCGGGCAAACACTTTCCGAGTTGCGCTCAGTTTGGGCCGAAGTTGAGACGAAATTGACGGGTGGGCTGTCGCCTCGCGTTGCGCCCATGGCGGAAATTCGTGATTTGGGCAGCCTGCTGCAACGCGCGGGTCTTGCGTTGCCAGTGGCGGATTGCGTCACAAAAACAGTGACCTACAAAAGTGCGCAGCATCTGATGCAGGATTTACGCGAGATGGGAGAAGCAAACGCCCTAGTACATCGCCACAAGAAGCCCGTCACTCGCAGGGAAATTGAGACCATAAACGAGGCCTACGCCGCTCACTTTCCGGCGGATCTAGGGCGCATTAGAGCCACATTTGAACTCGTGTTCCTTACGGGTTGGGCACCTGATGAAAGCCAGCAAAAACCGTTGCGACCTGGGTCTGCTCAGACGCGCCTTGCGGACGCCCTCAATACTGTAGAATTTGAGATTCCGCGCAAGACATGAACCCTGCGACGAAATCACCGGATTGACCACGCTTGTTAAAAACCTCATGTCTAGCCGAAGCGACAGGAGAGCCAGTATATGAAACCAGCCAACCACCCATCCTTGCCGAGCCGTAAAATTGGCGTTTTAGTTGCCAACCTCGGGACGCCTGATAATTACGATTATTGGTCTATGCGCCGCTATCTATCGGAGTTCCTGTCGGACAAACGCGTGATCGACTACCCCGCGTGGAAGTGGCAGCCTTTGCTTCAAACCATTATCCTGACGAAACGCCCGTTTTCATCGGGCGCGGCGTATAAAAGCATTTGGAACCACGAAGCAAACGAAAGCCCGCTTCTGACGATCACCAAAAACCAGACAAAAGCCCTGAAACAGAGCCTGTCTGACGTTTTTGGCGACACTGTTATGGTCGATTTCTGTATGCGATATGGCAATCCGTCGACTCAATCAAAAGTGGATGAAATGGTCGCCGCCGGTTGCGACAAAATTCTATTCTTCCCACTCTATCCACAATACGCGGGCGCGACATCCGCAACCGCAAATGATGCGTTCTTCGCCGCCCTTGCCAAACAAGTTTGGCAACCTGCGGCCCGCACCGTTCCTGCCTATTTCGACCACCCTGAATACATTGAGGCTCTCGCAGGCTCGATTCGGCAGGCGTATAGCAAAATGGACAGGAAACCCGACATTTTACTCGCGTCGTATCATGGAATGCCCGAACGTTATTTGACACAGGGCGATCCCTACCATTGCCAATGCCAAAAAACGACACGCCTTCTAAGGGAGGCTTTAGGTTGGGACGAAAGCCAAATCATGACGACGTTTCAATCCAAGTTTGGCCCAGAGGAATGGCTTAAGCCAGCGACAGTCGAAGAGGTTGCGCGACAGGCGCAGTCGGGAAACAAAAGCATTGCCGTCATTGCACCCGCGTTTTCGGCGGATTGTATTGAAACCCTCGAAGAAATTAATGAGGAAATTAAGGAAGCTTTTGTTCACGCAGGCGGTGAAGGTTTCACTTATATTCCCTGCCTGAATGATGATGCATCGCACATCGCCGCGCTTACAACGATCATTCAGGAAAACCTAGCTGGTTGGGTCGACAAATAAAAAAAGGCAGAGAAAACCCTCTGCCTTTTGCATTACAATAAAGGGAGAAATACGAAGTTAAATCAACAGAACTTGAGTTCCATTCTTGGTCAGACCAAAAAGGGTCTCGATATTCTCATTATAGAGCCCAATGCAGCCGTTGGACGATTTCCGGCCAATTTTGCGTGTGTCTTGGGTGCCGTGAATACGGTAATACTGCCAAGACAAATAGAGCGCATGCGTTCCGAGTGGATTATCAGGCCCTGGACCGATATAACGCGGCCATTCGGGGTTGCGCTTCAACATATTCGGCGTTGGCGACCAGCTTGGCCCATCAACTTTGCGGATAATGGACGTACGCCCAAGACGTGTGAGATCGTCCGATTGGGGCACAGATGTCGGGTACAATTTATAAACCGACAAATCCTCGGACCAGAAGTGCAAAGCCCGCGATTGTGTGTCGACCAGAATCGCACCGTTGCGCGTGTCGGAAAAATACGGCCGCCAGTCGAGGGACCGGAAACTTGATATATTATGCCGTACCGTATCGTCAATTTCTGGTTCAACAGCGATTTGCGCATAGGCTGGCAACGCCAAACTGCCGGCGAGTGCGACCGAAGTACCGATGAAATTGCGACGGTTCACAAACTTTTTCTTCTGTTCAGGCATACTTCGACTCACTTTTCTGTTCAGGTGCTATAATATGGCGCTAAAGTCGCAGTCGCAATTCAAACAAACGTCATCAGGCCAAAAATCGCCTAACTTCATTTGATTGCTTGGGAAATCGTTGCTAAAGACAGTGGATGTGAATTTGGGAAAAATGTCATGAAAATATCTGTGCTCATTGCGGCCGTGTCAATTGTTGCGCTCGCGGCATGCGAACCAACGAATGTGGTACGAATTGGAGCAGATGGTAAACCCCTTCCGCCAATTTATAAAGTTCCAAGTTCAGGTGAAGTAGAGTTTACCGTTTTGGACTCTGTAAACTTGTTGCGCCAATCTTCCGGAGCAGCCCCCCTGAGCCTGGATTCCAAATTGACCGCCGCGGCTGCGACACATGCTCGTGACATGGCGGTTCAAAATCGCGCATGGCATTTCGGCTCTGATGGATCGTCACCGCTAGATCGCGTTGCGCGCACGGGATACAACGGAATTCTTGCCGGCGAGAATATTTCAGAGACATATGAAACCGAGCTAGAAACACTTTCCGCATGGATGGGTACCGCCGACAGTCGCCGCGTCATTCTGGATCCCGAAGCTAAGGACATGGGCTTTTCGTGGTACCAAGAACCAAGCGGTAAAATATGGTGGGCAATGGTGACGGGCCGCAATAGTTTCGGCGACTTCAATTATACATTCGCCGAAAATTAAGGGGCGACGGTGATTATTGTGTTGAGCTTAACCATTCGGTAAATCTCGACCATCTCTTGATTAGAGACCGAGATACAGCCCCAAGTCCAATCGGTTCCGCGGAAATTTTTGTTGCGACTCTCGCCATGGATAAAGATATCTCCACCAGGGCTTTTGCCTTGGGCGCGCGCCTCTGCGACATCATTTACATTCGGATAGCTTAGCCCAATCGACAAGTAGAAATCGCTGTTGGGGTTCCGGCGATCGATGCGGTACGAACCCTCTGGCGTCTTGCCGTCGCCCTCAAATTCTTTGTCACCGATGGGCGCAAAGCCTAAATCGATATTGTAAGACTTGAGGATTTTGCCATTATTCAAAAGGAACATTTTTCGCGCGTCTTTATAGACCGCAATGCGGGTAACTTCTGGGCCAGTATACGGTTGGACCGCGCTGGAACAGCCTGCCAAAATCAATACCACTACGCCTAAAAGCGCAAAGATCACTGCCCGCATTTTTTTGCCTACTCGTTCTTCTTTTCTTTCCTGATACTACAAATTTTGCGCAACGCAAAGCCTTCCTATGCGCGCCGCTTCGAAAATTTTGCAACAATTTCCACGTGGGGCGACCACCGAAATTGATCCACAACTTGAACCCAATCTATCTCGTACCCAGCGTTTTTGAGAACTACTGCATCGCGTGCAAAGCTCACGGGATTACATGAAACCATCGCGATCGCTTTCACACCGCTTACCGCGACCTCGGCAATCTGAGCCTCTGCACCGGCTCGAGGAGGGTCGATAACGACCGCATCAAAACCCTTAAATTCATCTGGCAAAAGGGGCCGCCGAAAAAGGTCGCGCGCTTCGGTTGTAACGTGCTTTAGCCCTGTCGCGAATCGCCACCCTTGATCCAAGGCAGCGACCATTTCTGCGTCGCCTTCAACAGCATGAACTTCAGCTATCTTCGCGACCGGAAGAGAAAACGTGCCGCAACCGGAAAACAGATCAAGCACGCGCTTGGAGCCAGAAACAATTTCTAACACAGCAGAAACCAATGCTTTTTCGCCTTCGCTCGTCGCCTGAAGGAACGTACCGCTTGGAGGATTTACGCGCGCATTTCCAAACATTTGGATTGGTGCATTTATTTCGCAAACGATGTTATCGTCCCACGTGAGGCGCGCCAATTCATGACGGTTAGCGATCTGCGCGAACTCAACGCGGGCGGCCTCATCCAGTGGTTTGCCACCCTTCGCGACAACGTCAACACCGCCCAAAGACTGGGTAACAAGGAAGCTGATTTCGCCTTTGCGCGACGCACCGGCAACAGTTAATTCCGTTAACCCGGGTATGACTTTTTTGAGCGCCGGATCCAAAAGTTGGCAATTTGGGACCTCAATGATTGTCCCCGTCCCACGGGTATGAAAGCCAATCATTGCGCCATTTTTGGTTCGCTTGCCAGCCAGCCCAGCGCGCCGCCTGGATCCTGGAGGTGAGGTCTGAATGGGCCGAAATTCGGCTTCCAAGCCCTGCCCTTCCAAAGCTGTTTTCACGACGTCCTGTTTCCAATTTGCAACAAAATCATCCGACGCGTGCATTAAACTACACCCGCCACAGGACTTGTAGTGGCTGCAAATCGGCTTCACGCGGTCAGTAGAGGGAGTGAGGATTCGCGGCGTTGGCATCTTGCCATCAACGACATCACCCTCCACCACTTCTCCGGGCAAGGTCATGGGAACAAAAACGGGGCCTGCAGCGATGCCATCGCCCAAGTGTCCCAAACGTTCGATTGTTAATTTCACCTTGCCGTCTCCTCAATGCCGATAAATCCACCGGACTGTCGATTCCAAAACTGGGCGTACATCCCATTTTGCTCCAACAATTCCGAATGGGTTCCTTGCTCGACTACGCGCCCTTGATCAAGCACTATTATGCGGTCCATCTTTGCAATTGTCGAAAGGCGGTGGGCAATTGCCAACACGGTTTTACCCTCCATGACGTTTTCAAGCGCCGATTGAATGGCCGCCTCAACCTCAGAATCCAGCGCACTTGTCGCCTCGTCTAAAACCAAAATTGGCGCATCTTTCAAAATGGCTCGCGCCAAGGCCACGCGCTGACGTTGCCCCCCCGAGAGCTTCACGCCACGCTCCCCTAGGAATGCGCCATAGCCTTCCCGCCCTTTATAGTCGACGAGATCCTGAATAAATCCATGCGCTTCTGCCCGTTGGGCCGCATCGACAACCTCATGCTCGCCGGCATCAGGCTTGCCGTACATAATGTTATCCATGGCCGAGCGATTAAACATCGCTGTCTCTTGGGTCACCATACCAATTTGGCGCCGAAGGCTTTTCTGCGTCACTTTCGACAGGTCCTGCCCGTCAATCAAAACACGCCCCTTCTCAGGATCATAGAGCCGCAACAGCAAGGAAACCAACGTCGATTTCCCTGCCCCCGAAGCCCCGACAATCCCCAGCTTTTCGCCCGCGTGAATGGTAAGATTGGTCTTGGATATCCCGCCCGTTTTACCGCCATAGGCAAACGTCACGCCTTCAAATTGAATCTCTCCCCTTGGAACCGCGAGCTCTGTGGCGGTATCCGCATCAACCAACACTGGCCGCACAGTCAGCGTGTTCATCCCGTCTTCAATCTCTCCCACGTGGGAAAACACGCCCATTAACGTAAACGAAACCCAACCCGTCATTTGGGCAAACCGAATGGCCAAGGAACCGGTGGTGGCGATATCACCCGCGCTCGCGGTGCCCTGAGTCCAGAAAAACAGCGTGGCGCCAACCATCACAACGGGCAAAATACCTGCGATGATCATCAGTCCAAAACGAAATTGCGCAGAAAGATAGCCAAAGTGCGTGGCCTTTGCGCGAAACTCCTTCATCGCTTGGATCGCGGCACGATCTTCGTGATCAGCATGCGCAAATAATTTAACGGTTTTGATGTTTGAAATTGTATCAACAAGTTGCCCCGTGACCCCCGTGCGCGCGCCGGCGCGGGCGCGCGCACGCACCCTGACGCGTGGCAGAAAGTGTCGGAGAAACAACCAATACATGACAAGCCAAAGCCCAAATACCAATGTAATCCGGTAATCCACGTCGGTAATGACAACAGCAGCCCCAATCACAGAGGTTGCGGCGAACACTAATGTGTTGAGGGTTTCGACAACGACCTCTGTGATAGACCCCGCAGCCTGCATTTGCTTTTGGGAAATTCGACCGGCGAAATCATTGTCAAAAAAGGTCACCGTTTGACCCAAGGTCCAGCGGTTTAATCGCGTCAATACCTGCGTAAAAACCCCAGGAGCGATGACAACAGACTGCATAAGAGCCGATAGACCCAATAGAATTGGCCGCAAAACGATTAGGAAGAGTAGCGCTATCAATAAAAGGCTGGAATTTCCGGAGAAAAAACTACTTGGATCTCCAGCGAGCGCAGCATCAATCACCATCCCCAAAAATAACGCGGTCGAAACCTCGGTAATCCCCGCCAAGGAGGAAATCCCCGCTCCTATACCCAGAGATTTATAGCTGCCGGACAAACACCAGTTAATGAATTTTCCGAGCTTCCGCGGAGGCGGTGAAGACGCTTGTGCGAAAGGGTCGATCATCTCATCAAGTTTCATTTTATTCCCAAATTAACTGGCTGTAATTAAAAATCCTTCACGCGTTCAATAAGTGCGTGTCGCGACAATACAAAATCCGAATTAATCCATTCTTGTTCTAATTTTCTGAGAGCGTTGCCAAGCGCGGCCCCAGATAAGTTTGGCATTAAATCCGCCGCACTTACATTAAAAACCTGTGCCGCACCTCGAGCAACCTCAGATTTGGCATCAGGGTGCGGTGGTGTTTCAAAAACTGCGCTGCGCAAAAGCAGCACATCCAAAGCAGACCCGGCACCAAGCCGATACCCAAGCGCCGCAGCGCCGCTCGTTGAGCCGATCTCATTCCTCAAAGTATTATATTGCTTTGCATCTCTCTTGCTCAAACGCAGCGATTGTTCGATCTCCTGCCCGCCAAGGGTGGCTAGCCTTCTTATGGGGTTTGGTTTCACATCGTTTTGAGTTTCAAAGTGAATCAAAATCGGTAGTGTCTTTGCGTCCATACCCACAACAAGCGCGCTTATAACGCCAGATTGAGCCATAGCGGCCATGGCCGGCGCAGGATCAGCGGCCGCCAAAATCTTCAACATCTCAGCGCCGATACGTTCGTTGGCCAAAGTCTCTATTCCGGCCAAATTCGCGCTACAGGCCGCCAAACCTTCAGCATCAATTCCTGTATTTGGATCGCCGTACCACGCATAAAACCGAAAAAAGCGCAGGATTCTGAGATAATCTTCGCGAATGCGGTCTTCGGCGTTTTCGATGAACCTAACCCGACGCGCAAGTAGATCTGGCAACCCGTTCAATGGATCCACAACAGTCCCCGCTGAATCCGCATAGAGCGCGTTCATCGTGAAATCGCGTCGCCGCGCATCGTCTTTAATGTTGGTCGAAAACGCTACAATAGCCCGTCGACCGTCCGTTTCGACATCACGCCTAAATGTGGTAACCTCGTAAGGTGTTTTGCCCTGAACAAGTGTGACAGTTCCATGCTCAATACCTGTTTCAATGGCACGAATACCGTTCTCCTGCGCGAGCGCTAAAACGCGGGTTGGCTCTGCATCTGTGGCGATATCAATATCATTTGTCGCAACCCCCAGCAGGGCATTGCGAACGCATCCGCCTACAAAATACGCCTGATGGCCCCCACTCTTAAGCATCGTAAAAATGGCTTGTGTCTTTGGGTTATCTAACCAACTTCCCTCAATGCGCATTGTTTAAACCGTCCGCCATCCGCCGTAAAACACGCGCTGTCGCACCCCAGATATAATAGGGTCCGAACGGCACTGTATAATAATTTCTCTCAACACCACGCCAGCTCCTAGACTGTACTTGGTAGCGTTCAATATCAAGCACATGCGCAAGAGGGACTCGAAAAACTTCAGCCACTTCACCCTGTTCCGGATTTGGTACGAATTCGGCTCTAACAAGGCCTAAAACAGGCGTCATTGTAAAGCCAGTGACGGTTTCATGTGGTGGAATCTGGCCCAAAACTTCGACATTGTCGCGCAAAAGTCCAATTTCTTCCTGCGCCTCTCGCAGGGCCGTCGTAACGAGGGTGTCATCCTCGGCATCGCGCTTCCCGCCAGGAAAGGCAATTTGGCCGGGATGGTGCTTAAGGTGAGATGCCCGTTTGGTCAAAATAAGCTGAAACCCACGGTCCGTTTCAATCACAGGCACAAGGACAGCCGCTTCACGCAAGGGACGGTTCGGGGGCAAAACGACATTTCTATTGAGATCAAAGTCAGAGGAGCCGCCCCGTGAGGCGGCATCCAGAATTGCTTGTAGAAGGTCTCTAGGCACTTGCCTCATCCGCATTTTTCACGACATCGCGTCCAACAGTAGCTGGATCTAACACATAATGCGCGCCACAAAACTGGCAGTCCGCAGTAATAGACCCGTCATCCTTTGTCATATACGCAAGGTCTTTCGGCGAATAGATCGACAGGGTTGTCGCGACCCGCTCGGCCGAACACGTACAACCAAACTCGACCGGCTGAGGATCATAAACGCGTGGCGCTTCCTCATGAAACAACCGCACCAGTAGCTGGGTTGGTGACACGATTGGCCCAATCAGTTCTAGCTGTTCAACTGAATCCAACAGAATGTTTGCGCGGTTCCAATTGTCTTCTTCATCCGGATCCAACATATCCGTTGCCGTCAAAAGCCCTTGATCGCCATTCGCCTCATCTTTTTTCGCAAACGGACTCGCTTTGGGCATATGTTGCAGCATCATACCACCAGCCCGCCAGCCTTCAACGCCGCCCTTTTCTGTCGAACGCCCGAAGATCAATTCAAACCGCGTGGCAAGTTGCTCGGATTGCGCGAAATACGTTTCGGCACATTCCGAGAGAGAATTTCCAGCGATCGGAGTGATCCCCTGATAGGGTTTCGTTCCTGCGCCCTGATCGATCAGGATCGCAAAATATCCGCTACCAAGCTGCGCGAAGGCGGGGCCATTTGGGTCAACTCTCTCCGCATCATAGCTTGCATAGGCGCGCACACGTCCCGCATCGCCCTCCTTTGAAGGGCCGTAATAGTCGGTCGCAATCAAGCGGACAGGACCACCAGTTCCGCGGACTTGTAGCGACAGTTTCCAGTTCGATTTCATCGTTTGACCGATCAGCGCCGTCAATAACGTCATTTCCGCAACCAACGCCTCAATAGCTGGCGGATAGTCGTGCTGTTCCAAAACGGAATTCAACACGCCATCAAGGCGCGCGACGCGTCCACGGATGTCGGCGCGGTCAAGTTGAAAAGGGAGGACTGTGTCGTCCCAAGCAATTTTATTTCCAATAGTCATGGGGATTCCTTACGCTCGTTGCGTTGGCTTACAGCGACTATATAAGGGGTGCAATCAACAGTCCAAGGGTAGAATGATGATTAGACGGTTCGGAGAAGCGCCACTGCGGGGAAAAACCTATGTCTTACGACCCGGAGCCTATGGTATTTTGGCGCGTGGTAACAAGCTGCTTGTGACCCTACAATCTAAGCCTTACGTGGAATTTCAGCTACCTGGTGGCGGCATTGATTTCGGAGAAAACGGGATTGCCGCCTTGCATCGCGAAGTGCGCGAAGAAACCGGTTGGAAAATATCATCCCCTAAATTCGTCGGGTCTTTTCGACGATTTGTGTTCATGCCCGAGTATGAAATCTGGGCAGAAAAACTTTGTCATGTCTTCGCAGCCCAGCCCGTCTATCGATTGAGTGCGCCAACTGAACCTTTTCATACCGCTCATTGGATGACGATTAGAGAAGCGTCGTCCCTTTTGGGTAACGAAGGAGACAGGTATTTCGTTAGCCGTCTTGATCATTGAGTGAAACGGGTGGGGGGGGGCCGAATTCCACCATGGCTGCCGAAACATCATCGGGAAATTCATTTTCTCCCGCGTATTCTTGTAAATCCCAAACGAGAGCTTCTAGCATCGCTGGCCCTTGGACATGTCGGTTTCTCCACAGAAGTGCTTCCAAGCCTTCTTCTTCGAGCATCTCATCAAGGGTGTTGGGACACTCTGTGATACCATCAGAGAGGATCAATAACCGATCACCTTGCAACAATGTTGCGCGACATTCTTCATAGGTCGCCCCTTCAATAAGCCCTACTGGCATCCCCCCATTGCCGACATACTCTATTGTACCGTCCGCCCTTTGAATCGCGGGATGAGGATGGCCGGCTTGGGTTAAAACCACTTCACCCGTGACCAAATTCAAAATAGCGAGAACCAGCGTGAAGTAGTGTTCTGTATCCATTTCCTCTAGGCATAGGCGATTGAGAAGTTCTGTCGCCACGGCTGGTGGCCTTGCTGCAAAACCTCCTTTGCCATTTTTCTCTAACGCAACGTTTTGCTTGGGGGACGCACCAGAGAGATACCCCGCCAATCGAGCCGTCATAAGGGCCGATGTGATGCCGTGCCCCGACACATCAATTGCGTAAATTCCAATTTCAGTGTCGCTAATAGGAAACATACCGACCAAATCCCCGCCAACATGGCCAGAAGGCCTTAACAATAGAGATATTTGAGCGGTTTCGAAGCTTCGATATCTTTCCTTCACTAGGGATTGCTGAAGTTTTTTTGCTTCAATTAGGTCACGATCCAACGTGTCATAAAGCGCTGATATTTCGTCCAGAGTGCGCGAAACCAACGCATTTTTTTCAATCAGCTCGCGCTCCATGCTCAAAATTCGCTCAGCGGCAGTGATTCTCGCACGTAACTCATTGGATGAAACGGGCTTTGTTAGAAAATCGTCGGCACCAACTTCGAGGCCATGCGCAACCTCCTCCTTCTCACTTTTGGAGGTCAGAAGGATGAAGTACCCATATTTTTTCTTGTCCAATTGGCGGAATATTTGGCAAAATTCCACTCCACTCATTCCCGGCATCATCCAGTCACTTAGAATGAGATCTGCACTATGAGTCTGAAGGATTTCAAGGGCTTCATCGCCAGACCCAGCTTCCAGAACGGAGAAACCCCACCGCTTCAACATCGTTGAAAGGAGGCGGCGCTGTGCACGACTATCGTCGACCACCAAAATACGTTTTATTGCGCCCTCAACTGCTTTGGGAATGGCGGCTTTTTCTATGTTGCTAAACATAATTGCGGACATTTTTTTGGTCGCTCCTAAAGGTTCTACCTCCCCTCCTGACACATGCAACTTAACAGTCGATGAAATCTAAAATTCGATAGGATTTAGTAATTTCAGTTACGTATTATTAAGTTTAGTCCAATAAATATACTTCGATTGGATTGGTTCCGGCAATAATTAGAGATGAGTTTTTGGAGTAGACAATGATCGATTGGGATCGCGTAAATGAACTTCGAGAAGAAGTGGGCATCGAGGACTTTCAGGAGGTAGCCGACCTATTTCTGGAGGAAGTCGATGAGGTAATTGAACGGTTGAAGTCGACTAACGGTACAATCTCCCTCGAAGAAGAGATGCATTTTTTAAAAGGCAGCGCCCTTAACTTGGGCTTCACACTCATGGGACAAGTTTGCCAGCAAGGAGAAAAGGCGGCATCCGGTGGGCGAAAAGAGGAAGTCGATTTGCCTCGATTATTTAAGGCGTATGAAGACTCCAAAGTGGAGTTCCTTGCAAATCAGCCATAGCTGTCGCATCAAATTAGGAATTCTGCAAGCGTTTGATCGGACGTTATATCCCGATATGCAAACCCAGCCTTTTCCATTTTTCCCAACAAAATAGGAAAATTCCTGGCGCTTCTGGTTTCAATACCAATAAGCACGCTTCCAAAGTTTCGAGCAGACTTTTTCATATACTCAAATCGAGCGATGTCGTCGTCTGGCCCCAGCATAAGCAGGAAATCCTTGAGAGCTCCTGGTCTTTGCGGAAGCCGAAGAATGAAGTATTTTTTCACTCCCAAAAACCGTTGAGCGCGCTCTTTAACTTCGGGGAGTCGCTCAAAATCAAAGTTCCCCCCTGACGTCACACATATTATTGTTTTCCCTCGGATTTCACCCGCAATATCTCCCAGAGCATCGATAGACATAGCCCCTGCGGGCTCAAGAACAACTCCTTCTACATTCAACATTTCAAGAATGGTCGAACAAATGCGATCTTCGGGTACGGACAAGACGTTTTCCAACTCAACCGTTGAAAGAGCCACAAAATTCAACGCTCCAATACGTGCGACTGAAGCACCGTCCACGAAGTTATCTACTCGGCCCAAAGTGACCGGTGCTCCGGTATTGAGAGCGGCGGTTAGGCTTTTCGCACCTTCGGGTTCGATGTATTTAAGCAATGTTTCGGATGCCTCAGACGCAAAATACTTAGTAACCCCAGCAGAAAGCCCCCCTCCTCCCACAGGGAGAATCATCATATCAGGCGCACGACCGAGTTGGGCCAAAGCCTCTACGGCAACACTCGCTTGCCCCTCGATCACATCCTCATCGTCAAATGGTGCGAGGAAATGACCACCCGCCTGTGCGCAATACACCTGAGCCGCGGCTAAAGTCGCATCAAAATAATCGCCCACCAAACGGATTTCGACGAAATCCTTCCCAAAAATTTCAGTCTTCTGAATCTTTTGTTGCGGTGTTGTGACGGGCATATAGATCACGCCCTTCACCCCAAAATGCTGGCAAACAAACGCGACGCCCTGTGCATGGTTTCCCGCACTCGCGCATACAAACAACTCTTGGGCTGGATCATTGGCCCGCACCTTGGACATCGCATTAAACGCGCCACGAATTTTATAACTCCGGACGGGGCTTAAATCTTCGCGTTTGAGCCAAATATCGGCGTCGAATTTCGCAGAGAGGTGATCATTGCGCAATAACGGCGTCGCGGGAAAGAGCGCCCGCATTGCTTCGGTTGCCGCACGGGCTTTTTGGGAAAAATCGTTCATGCCCCAAGATGTCGCGCGAATTGCACTTCAGAGCAAGGCCCTAAGGCAATTCGCGTCCTTCAATCGCCATGCCGTAGATTGTGGTCAATATACTCACGCCGACCATCGTACTGATCCAACCGATCACACCATTCTGGATTATCGTGGAGATCAGCCCGGTGGGGAAAAGTAGCCCAGTTAACCAATAAAGCGCGACTGATACGGCAAATACAATAAACGCGAGCGTCAAAATTGCCCCGCGCAATTCACTCGTCGCGTTCCACGCTTCCCTCAACGACATAGATTTACCTAACGCCACCGCAGGAAGAACCGGAGAAAGGCGATAGAATACGGCAAAGGCTGGAATATAAAGAAGAAATATGAGTATCATTTCGGCATTTAGCCCAAGGGACATCAATAATGGCCTTAGCACGTACATTATCGCTCCTACTATAAATCCTATAATAAACATGACAACGAAACCGACCAATCCAATCAATATGCCCCGCCAAAAATAACTGAGCACTACGCGCCCTTCGAAAGGTGGCAATACCCCGCCGCTATTTTCCCCAAGCAATACATAGCGGTGCCAAGACACTGCAATCCAAAGGCCAGCCACAATGGAAATTATGATACCAGCCAAACTCGAGAGGAGTACTGGGGCAGTTAATTCGCCTCCTACTTCGGCCATTTCAACCAACGGCTTAAGAAGAAAATATTGTGCGACAAGAACCGCCGAATAGAGAACGCCAGAAATCTGCAGGGATGCTTTGAAATCACTAAAAACCATTCTTATAGAATGGGTAAACATTTTCCAGCCAAGCATGATCTCTCCAACAGATTTTTTTCAATGTGTTAGCCCTATCAGCCCCAAAACCTATCGGTCAACGCACATCACATTTTTCAAAACCCTTCCGCTTTCTTTCGCTAGACTTGCCCCACCGCGCAAAACCCTGTAACGCCACGGCGATACCCATATGGAGAAGATCATGTCTGCGCCCAAAACCGCCCCCAAGAAAGTTGTTCTGGCCTATTCCGGTGGCCTTGATACCTCGATAATCCTCAAGTGGCTTGAGATCGAATACGGTTGCGAGGTTATTACCTTCACCGCCGATTTGGGCCAAGGCGAAGAGCTTGAGCCCGCACGTGCGAAGGCCGAGCTTTTGGGCGTGAAGCCTGAGAATATTTACATCGAAGACCTGCGCGAAGAGTTCGTACGCGACTTCGTTTTCCCAATGTTCCGCGCAAACGCACAGTATGAAGGGCTTTACCTTCTGGGTACGTCCATCGCGCGTCCACTTATTTCCAAGCGTTTGGTCGAAATCGCCGCCTCAACTGGGGCCGACGCGGTCGCCCACGGAGCGACGGGCAAGGGCAACGATCAGGTCCGGTTTGAACTTGCCGCTTATGCGCTCAATCCAGAAATCAAAGTGATCGCCCCCTGGCGCGAATGGGATTTACAAAGCCGCACCAAGCTCATTGAGTTTGCGGAACTGCACCAAATCCCAATCGCCAAAGACAAACGCGGTGAAGCGCCTTTCTCGGTGGATGCGAACTTGCTGCACACGTCCTCCGAAGGCAAAGTCCTCGAAGACCCCGCCATTGACGCGCCCGATTATGTGTACCAGCGCACGGTTCACCCCGAAGATGCGCCAAACACGCCCGAATTCATTGAGATTACCTTTGAAAAAGGCGATGCGACGGCAATTGATGGCGTTGAAATGTCACCAGCAACAATCCTGACCAAGCTCAACGAACTAGGCGGCAAACATGGTTGTGGGCGCCTCGACCTTGTTGAGGGTCGTTTTGTTGGCATGAAATCCCGCGGTATTTACGAAACACCCGGCGGCACGCTTTTGCTTGAAGCGCACCGTGGCATTGAATCCATCACAATGGATCGTGGCGCGATGCACCTCAAAGACGAGTTGATGCCAAAATATGCCGAGCTCATTTACAACGGTTTCTGGTTCTCTCCGGAACGCGAAATGCTGCAGGCCGCGATCGACCATTCTCAAGAACACGTGACCGGAACGGTGCGCCTCAAGCTTTATAAAGGTCTTGCGCGCACCGTCGGCCGCTGGTCGGATCACAGCCTCTATTCCGAGAGTCATGTGACTTTTGAAGAGGATGCTGGCGCCTATGATCAAAAAGACGCAGCGGGCTTCATTCAGCTTCAAGCCTTGCGCCTAAAACTTATCGCAATGCGCAATCGCCGCGTTAAATCACTTAAATAATGTCATGGGCTGCCGAATTGATTTTGGCAGCCCATTTTTTCGACCTAAGTGATTTTAGAACCCCGACTCCCCATATTTCATCCAGTAAAGACTGCTCAAGCTTGCGTGACATTCTGTTTCAAGGGATTGCAATGATTCCAAAATGAGCAAAAAGATTGGGTAACGAGGAGATCAATATGAAAAACCTATCGTACAGCTTTAAATCCATCACGCTGGCAATTGCCTTAACGCTTGGGTTTATCCTTCACTGCGATCCCGCAAGTGCTGGAAAAAGCGAGACGCTTGTGGTTGCCGGTGGCTGTTTTTGGTGTGTCGAAAGCGATTTTGAATCGGTGTCGGGCGTAATAGAGGCGGTGTCCGGCTATACGGGCGGGACTGTCGCCAACCCGACCTATAAAATCGTTTCTAAGGGTGGATCCGGTCACTTTGAAGCGGTCAAAATCACTTATGACAGCGCAAAAATTGACCGTTCCAAATTGCTGGATCTCTTTCTGCGCTCCGTCGATGTTACGGACGCGGGAGGTCAGTTCTGTGATCGTGGCGACAGTTACCGCACCGCGATATTCGTCTCTAATCAGGCGGAATTGGACATCGCCAACGCCGCAATTTCCAAAGCTCAAACGGAACTTGGACAAAAGATTGTCACACCAGTATTGAACGCAAAGACCTTTTATGTGGCCGAAGCGAACCACCAGAATTATTACAAAGGCAACAAACGGGTTCTTACACGTTTTGGTCCTGTGAAGCAGTCCACTGCCTATGAAAAATACCGCAAAGGATGCGGCCGCGACGCCAAAGTCCTAGCACTCTGGGGTAGCGCCGCGCCGTTTGCGCAGGGCCACTAACTTTGCTGACTAAGGAAAACATCGACCTCTACACGTGCGGGAATGGCTTCAGCTGCACCCGCGCGGGTAACTTTGATCGCTGCCGCTGCTGACGCCAACTTCAAGGCCTGCGCGACGTCAGCTCCCTGATCGCGTGCCGCCGCGAAATACCCCGCGAATGTGTCCCCCGCGCCTGTGGTATCAACAGGAACAACCGAAAAACTTTCGACGTTTAAGTTTGATCCGTTTCCATGCCATTGAGCGCCTTTTGACCCGAGCGTCACAAGGGTCTCTGGGACTGGTAGGTTTTCAATATTCGTCCCTAACGCGGCACAAAGCTGTGCTGCTTCGCCTTCGTTCATCGCAAGCATCGAAACAAAAGGCAAAACTGCCCGCACCGCTTCAATGGAAAATGGCGCAGCGGAATACACGACCCGAATACCCTTTTTTTGGGCCAACTCCGCTGCAAACGCTTGGTGCGATGTCTCGTTCTGCAACAATAGAGTATCTCCCGCCTTCCCGGCCTCCAAAGCCCGTGAAATCTCGCTTTCACTGAGGGAAACATTGGCACCGGGAAAGAGAACAATCGCGTTCTCGGCGTTTGCATCGACATTGATAATTGCATGCCCTGTGGGTGTTTGAATTTGCGAAACCCCGTCTACATTAACGCCCAATTCCGCAAGCTTTTCCCGCGCCCAAACACCATCGGGGCCTACAGCACCAATATGAAAAACATCCGAACCCGCTCGCGCTGCGGCAACGGACTGGTTTGTGCCCTTTCCGCCCAAGCCAATCGAAAAACCCGTCGCCGCCAAAGTTTCCCCAGGTAATGGCAAATGCGGTACTGAATAAACGTGATCCGCGTTTATGGATCCTAGATTAAAGACCGTCATTTTTTCTCCTTACAGGCAGCAAGTATCGCCATGTTTAGAATGTCACTCGATGTGGAAACTGTTGAGCAAATCTGGATGGATTGGTCAATTCCGGTGAGGATTGGGCCAATTACGGTTGCTCCGGCCATCTCCTGCATCAGCTTCACCGAAATACTCGCGGAATGACGCGCCGGAACCACAAGGACGTTGGCGGGCCCTGACAAGCGACTGAAAGGATAATGCGACATGGCCTGTGGGTTCAGCGCCACATCGACGGTCATTTCGCCTTCGAACTCAAAGTCCACGCCACGTTGTTCTAAAACTTTCGGCGCTTGGTGCATTTTTTCTGCGCGTTCCGAAACAGGGGAACCGAAGGTCGAAAAGCTCACGAAGGCAACGCGGGGTTCTAGTCCAAGCGTCCGCGCAACTTCTGCGCCGCGCTCCGCAATCGTTGCCAAATCTTCCTGATCTGGCCACTCGTGTACCAGTGTATCTGTGATCAACACGATGCGCCCATTCAACAAAAGCGCCGTCACACCCACGGCACCATCCTCGGCACGCGCATCAAATACATGGTTGAGAAGCCCCAAAACATGCGCAGATTTTCGGGTCGCCCCTGTCACCAAACCATCGCCATGCCCATGTGCCAACATAAGCGCAGAGAAGACGTGGCGATCCCGCGAAGCAAGCCGGTTCACATCCTGACGATCATGACCGCTACGCTGTAACTTATTGTAAAGATAGTCTTTATAAGTATCCAGATGCGGGGTGTTCGCGGCATTAACAATCTCCAACTCGCCGAAAGCATCCCCCATTCCTACGGACCCCAAAAGCTCCTCCACACCACTTTCGCGGCCAACGACAAGCGCTTTACCGAGACCCGAACGTTGGTAATTAACGGCGGCGCGCAACACGCGAATATCGTCGCCCTCGGCAAAAATCATTCGGGCCTGACGGGCCTTAGCACGCGCATTAATTGAGCGCAGAATGTGGGCCGTTGGGTCCATACGGGCCCGCAGGCTTTCCTCATATCCGACCATATCGACAATCGGACGTCGCCCAACCCCCGTGTCCATCCCCGCTTTTGCAACGGCGGGCGGCACGACATAAATCAAACGCGGGTCAAACGGCGTCGGAATAATATAATCGCGCCCGAATTGAAGTTTCCGACCATAAGCCATCGCAACCTCGTCAGGAACTTCTTCGCGCGCCAGATCCGCGAGAGCATGTGCGCAAGCGATTTTCATTTCATCGTTGATGGCGCGAGCACGGATATCGAGCGCGCCTCGGAATAAGTACGGAAACCCCAGAACGTTGTTAACTTGGTTCGGATAATCGCTGCGGCCTGTGGCAACGATGGCGTCTGGGCGCACGGCGTGAGCTTCTTCGGGAGTGATTTCCGGATCGGGGTTGGCCATGGCGAAAATTACGGGATCTTTCGCCATACTCGCGACCATCTCTGGTGTCACAGCTCCCTTTGCGGACACACCCAAGAAGATATCGGCGTCCTGCATCGCTTCTTCCAAGGTCCGCAGGTCGGTTACGGCCGCATGGGCGGATTTCCATTGGTTCATACCCTCGGTACGGCCTTGATAAATAACCCCTTTTGTGTCGCACATGATGCAGTTATTGTGCTGCGCACCCATGGATTTTATCAACTCCAAACAGGCAATACCCGCAGCTCCAGCACCGTTCAAAACAATACGGACATCCTCTATTTTCTTACCAGATATTTTCAACGCGTTGATCAATCCAGCCGCGCAAATAACCGCTGTTCCGTGCTGATCATCATGGAAAACGGGAATATCCATTTCCTCTTTGAGGCGTTGCTCAATAATAAAACACTCGGGTGCTTTAATATCTTCAAGGTTAATCCCGCCAAAACTGGGCCCCATCAAACGCACAGCATTGATAAAGGCCTCGGGGTCCTCGGTGTCCAACTCAATATCGATCGAATTCACATCCGCGAAGCGTTTAAACAGGACAGCCTTGCCCTCCATTACAGGCTTAGACGCGAGCGCGCCAAGGTTCCCTAACCCCAAAACCGCCGTTCCGTTCGTAATAACCGCGACCAGATTTCCCTTGTTTGTATAGTCATACGCGGCATCTGGGTTTTTGGCGATGGCCTCGCACGGAACGGCAACACCGGGCGAATACGCCAAGGATAAATCGCGCTGGGTGGTCATAGGGGTAGACGGCGAGACATCAAATTTTCCCGGTCTGGGCTCCATGTGATATGCGAGTGCGTCGGCGTCTGTGATTGTCATTTTTGTGGACATTTGGGCCTGTATCCTTTTGCAAGACTTTCATCCAATACAACTTCGCGCCAAGCGTCAACATTCGCCTTTCGTAAGGACGGCTGGCTTTGTAGAGTCGGGCCAGAATTATCTGGGGACGAGGCCGTGAGCACTGCAAATACAACTGTGACACCAATGATGGCGCAGTATCTTGATCTGAAGGCGCAATATCCGAACGCGCTGCTGTTTTATCGCATGGGCGATTTCTATGAGATGTTCTTTGATGACGCGATTGCGGGGGCCGCAGCGCTGGATATTGCTCTGACCAAACGCGGAAAGCATGAAGGTAATGATATTGCCATGTGTGGCGTTCCAATACATGCGTCTGAAGGGTATCTTCATACCCTAATCAAAAAGGGATTTCGCGTCGCAGTTTGCGAGCAAATGGAAAGCCCGACAGAAGCCAAAAAACGCGGATATAAGGCAATTGTTCGGCGGGATGTCGTGCGGCTGGTCACGCCAGGAACCCTGACTGAAGACAGCTTGTTGGACGCGCGCAAACACAACTACCTTGCCGCTTTTTCTGAGGTTCGGGATCAGGCAGCCTTGGCTTGGGTCGATATTTCAACGGGTGCGCTGCATGTGATTGAAACAAACGCCACTCGATTGGGGCCAGAAATGGCACGTTTGATGCCGTCCGAACTGGTTGTTTCTGAGTCAAATATTGAGGATTACTTCGAATTAGAGACTGATTTTGGTCTTTCGCTCACGCCGCTTTCCCGAGCCAGTTTCGATAGCTCCGCCGCCGAACAACGCATTTTGGCGCTTTTCAAGGTTGGCTCTCTGGATGCGTTTGGAGCCTTTACCCGCGCTGAAATATCGGCTCTTGGCGCGATTATCGACTATCTTGAGATCACCCAAAAGGGCAAACTCCCTCTCCTTCGCGCCCCGCAAAAAGAGACAACTGGTGGAACGGTGCAGATCGATGCGGCGACCCGTCGAAATCTCGAAATCACGCAAAGCATGTCGGGGGGACGCGAAGGTTCTCTGCTTTCTGCAGTTGATCGCACCCTCACCGCAGGAGGGGGACGCCTTCTGACGCGTCGTCTTTCGGCCCCATCCACCGACCTCAAAACCATTCATGCCCGACAAGACGCCGTATCCTTTACACTTGAAAACGGCGCTGTGGCCGACAGCATCCGCGAAGCCCTTCGTCGCACACCCGATTTGGACCGCGCCCTTTCGCGCCTCAGCCTTGAGCGCGGTGGCCCTCGAGATTTGGCGGCCATTCGCAACGGGTTGAACCAAGCGGAGCAGATCGGGAAATCTTTGCCGTCGACCCTACCCGAACTACTCCAGGTGGCAGCGGACGCATTTAAAAATCACACTGCGCTAATTGATCTTCTCGAACAGGCTCTCGTTGCAGAACCGCCGCTCCTTGCTCGTGATGGGGGCTTTATCGCACCAGGATATAACGAAGACCTAGACGAAGCACGAAAGCTTCGGGACGAAGGGCGAAGCGTTATTGCTGCGCTTCAAGCTGAGTATATCGAGACTGCGGGGATATCCGCCTTAAAAATCAAGCACAATAATGTGCTTGGGTATTTCATCGAAACAACGGCGGCGCATGCGGATAAAATGCTCGCGGCTCCTCTCTCGGAAAAATTCATTCACCGCCAGACAACCGCGAACCAGGTCCGTTTCACGACCCTAGAACTTTCAGAAATGGAGACCAAAATTCTGAATGCTGGTGGACGCGCGTTGGAAATTGAAAAGCGGCTCTATTCTAGCCTAACACAGTCGATTCTTGCGGAATCCGGCCCCATAGGAAACGCCGCGTCGGCGCTTTCAGAATTTGATTTATCGCTGTCTTTTGCGGATCTTGCGACTGGCGAGAACTGGTGCAAACCCTTGGTCGACAATAGCCGGTGTTTTGAGGTTGTCGCAGGACGGCATCCCGTCGTTGAACGTGCGTTACGCAAGCAAAGCGGCGCGCCTTTCGTGGCTAATGATTGCCAACTGACAACGCAGGCTGATGGCGCGCAGATTTGGCTACTGACAGGTCCGAACATGGCGGGTAAATCGACGTTCCTTCGCCAAAATGCCCTTATTGCGCTGCTCGCACAGGTGGGCAGTTTTGTTCCTGCGGACGGTGTTAAAATCGGCCTTGTGAGCCAGATTTTCTCCCGCGTTGGCGCCAGTGACGACCTTGCGCGGGGGCGATCAACGTTTATGGTCGAGATGGTCGAGACCGCTGCGATCCTCAATCAAGCAGACGACCGCGCGCTTGTTATTTTGGACGAAATCGGGCGCGGCACGGCAACATATGATGGGCTTTCCATCGCTTGGGCAACGCTCGAACACTTACACGACGCAAACAAATGCCGCGCGCTGTTTGCCACGCATTACCATGAAATGACCGCTCTTTCGGACAAGCTAAAGGGGGTGGAAAACGCGACAGTCACCGTGAAGGAGTGGGAGGGCGACGTCATATTTTTGCACGAGGTCAAAAAAGGCGCCGCGGATAGATCTTACGGGGTTCAGGTCGCCAAGCTTGCAGGTCTTCCGGAGTCCGTCGTCAATCGTGCACGCGTTGTTTTGGATGCGTTGGAAAAAGGCGAACGGGAGGGCGGCAAACAAAGGGCGTTTATTGACGATCTTCCGTTGTTTTCAATCCAGCCCACCCCTCCGCCGGTCGTGCAAAACTCGAGCGAAATAGAGGAGGCATTGGCGGATATTCATCCAGATGAAATGACGCCGAGAGAAGCGCTTCAAGCACTGTATTTCCTGAAAGAAAAGGCGCGACCCATCTAAGTGTCGCGCCCTAAACTTCAATGGTTTTGCAATTATTTAGGCTGTGAACTCACACCAACATGAGCCGGACGCAAGAGCCGATCATGAAGCATAAAGCCCTCGGCCATCACCTGAATGATGTCGCCAGCAACCGTGTTTGGAACGGGCGCTTCAAACATCGCTTCGTGGCGTTGCGGATCAAATCTCTCGCCAACTCCTGGCAAAATCCGTTCAATTCCATGCTTGGCGAATACGTTAAGAAGCTCGCGCATCGTCAACTCGATACCTTCCAAAAGGGCCGCGTTCGTAGCGCGCTGACCTTCATCAATTGCATCAAGTGCACGTTTCATATTGTCATAAACGGGCAGCATATCGCGCGCGAGCTTAGACCCGCCATAATTCTCGGCTTCGCGACGATCCCGGTCCGACCGTTTCCGCGCATTTTCCGCGTCTGCAAGGGCGCGCATAAAGCGATCCCGGAAATCGTCCCGTTCTTTGGTAACAATTGAAAGCTCGTCCGCCTCAGCGTCCGCCTCCAAAATATCGTCCGCATAAAGTTCGGCCTCCACGGCCTCTGGATCATCTAAAAATTCGTCGTTTCTAGGCTCTGCCATCTTACTTTTCCTTAGCCTTGATCTGAAATCAGGCGACCAACAAGTTGTGCCGTGTAGTCCACAATCGGCACAATACGTCCATAATTTAAGCGCGTCGGTCCTATGACCCCTACCGCGCCCACAATTTTTCGCTCAGCGTTCATATACGGTGAAACCACCAAAGAGGAACCCGAAAGTGAAAATAATTTGTTTTCCGAGCCAATAAAGATGCGAACACCTTCGCCTTCTTGGGTTAATTCAAGAAAATCGGCAATATCCCGCTTGCGTTCGAGATCATCAAAGAGCGAACGTATACGCTCCAAGTCCTTTTCATCGACCTCCCCCTCAAGAAGATTCGACCGACCGCGCACGATGAGGCGCTCATGCCGTTCACCTTTATTCACCCACTGCGCCAAACCGTCCTCGACCATCGCGCGTGCGAGAACGTCGAGTTCCTGCCGTCGCGAAGAAATCTCTCGCAAGATTACGGCCGAAAGCTCACTCAGTGTCTTGCCTTCGGCGACCGCGTTGAGGAAATTTGCCGCTTCGCGCATCGAACTCGGCGTTTGCCCGTGCGGGGGTGTAAAAACGCGGTTTTCGACGTGTCCGTCGGCAAAAACCAGAACAACCAGCGCACGATCCGGCCCAAGGCTGACAAATTCAATATGCTTAATCGGCGCTTCATGTTTTGGCGACAAAACAAGGCTCGCTCCATGCGTTAGGCCCGAAAGTGCGGAACCGACCCGATCCAACATACTGGTCATATCGCGCTCATTACTTCCCAAAGTCTCGTCAATACGCCGCTGGTCTTCGGTCGCAAGGTCGCCAACTTCAAGAAGCCCATCTACAAACATACGCAGACCCGATTGGGTGGGAATACGACCCGCAGAAACGTGCGGACTTCCGAGCAGACCC
Source organism: Falsihalocynthiibacter sp. S25ZX9 (assembly GCF_041205405.1). Taxonomy (NCBI): domain Bacteria; kingdom Pseudomonadati; phylum Pseudomonadota; class Alphaproteobacteria; order Rhodobacterales; family Roseobacteraceae; genus Falsihalocynthiibacter; species Falsihalocynthiibacter sp. S25ZX9. The sequence goes on along the minus strand of NZ_JBGFCD010000006.1, from coordinate 162,810 downwards.
AAAATTTCGAGATCTTGCATCACATTGCGAATAGTCGCAGCCGATACTTTCTCGGTCATACTCCGCGTCAAAGTGCGGCTGCCTACGGGTTCGCCATTTTTCAAGTAACCCTCAACAACCCGACGGAAAACCTCCCGACTTCTCGCGTTCATATCCTTAAGAATTTCGGATTGTGTATTCATAGTCTCCCGCATTCAGCCCACAATAGTTGGCGATCTACATTAGATGGGTTTATGGGAGAACGTCAATCGCCCTTGCAAAATCTAAGGAAAGCAGGGTATCTGGACACGCCCATAATAAAGGATTTTCCCATGCGCCCCTCTGGTAGAAATGTAGATCAAATGCGTTCGATTTCGATCGAAACCAATGTCACCAAGCATGCAGAGGGCTCCTGTCTGATTAAGTGCGGCGATACGCATGTGCTGTGCACCGCGACGATTGATGAGCGTGTACCGCCTTTCATGAAAAACTCTGGCCTTGGATGGGTAACGGCCGAATACGGCATGCTTCCACGCGCCACCAACACGCGCATGCAACGTGAAGCAAAAAAAGGCCAATCGGGACGCACGCAAGAAATTCAACGGCTGATCGGCCGCTCCCTGCGGGCGGGTGTAGATCGTGTTGCCTTGGGCGAACGTCAGATCACAATCGACTGCGACGTCATTCAAGCCGACGGCGGAACCCGTTGTGCGTCAATCACTGGCGGCTGGGTGGCGTTAAAACTTGCTGTAAACAAGTTGATGAAAATTGGTGACGTTATTTCCGACCCCCTCACTGATCCGGTTGCCGCCATTTCCTGTGGTATTTACGCCGGCCAAGAGGTTCTGGATCTCGACTATCCTGAAGATTCCGAAGCGGGCGTGGACGGAAATTTCGTTATGACCGGCTCTGGTAAACTTATCGAAATCCAAATGTCGGCGGAGGGTTCGGTCTTTTCGCGTCAACAATTGAATGGACTTTTGGACTTGGCCCAAAAAGGTGTTGATGAACTCGTCGCTGCTCAAAAAGCCGCCACAAGCTAATGCGCAGTTTGACCGAGAAAAAAGTCGTTCTTGCGAGCCATAATGCAGGAAAGTTACGGGAAATTGCAGCGCTGCTTCTGCCCTATGGCATCGAAGTTGTGTCCGCAGGTGAACTTGGCCTTGAGGAGCCTGCGGAGACTGAAGACACGTTCGAAGGTAACGCGCGGATTAAGGCGCATTTCGCAGCCAAAGCATCAGGCCTACCTGCGCTTTCGGATGATAGCGGATTGTCAGTCGAAGCCCTTAATGGCGCACCTGGTGTTTACACCGCCGATTGGGCCGAAACACCAAATGGCCGCGATTTTCCGATGGCGATGAAAAAGGTTTGGGACATGTTAGAGGCCGATGGCGCGCCGCACCCACGGAGCGCCGCTTTCAACTGCACGCTTTGTTTGGCGTGGCCTGATGGTCACGACGAAATCTTTGCGGGCAAAGTCGACGGCACGCTCTCATGGCCAATGCGCGGAGAACTCGGGTTTGGATTCGACCCCATCTTTACCCCAAACGGCGAAACTGAGACGTTTGGCGAGATGGACCCCGCTAAGAAAAACGATATGTCCCATCGTGCCAATGCCTTTGCAAAGTTTAAAAGTATTCTGGAGACTTCTGTATGAAGCGGATTTCGACCGGTTCCGACTTTGAAAAAACCTTTGGGTATTCTCGCGCCATCGTGAAGGGAAATTGGTGCTTTGTATCCGGCACGACGGGATACGACTATGCAACGATGGTGATGCCAGACAGCGTGGCCGAACAAGCCCGTAACTGCTTCGCAACCATAGGTGCGGCCTTGATCGAAGGCGGCTTTGAAATGTCAGATATCGTACGCGTTCAATACACCCTCACTGACGCTGCATTGATAGACGAATTGCTACCAGAGCTCGGCGCGGCATTGTCCGAAGTGCGCCCTGCGGCAACCATGATTATTTCCGACTTGATCAAACCGGAAATGAAGATTGAAATCGAAGTAACGGCGATGAAAGTTTGATATGGAAGATTGGCAGAACGGCGGTTTCGGGCTCTATGTCCATTGGCCTTTCTGCCAATCAAAGTGCCCCTATTGCGATTTCAACAGCCACGTCTCTGCAGAGGTAGATCAAAAACGTTGGCTTAGAGCCTATTTGGCTGAATTAGACAGGGTTTCCGCTGAAATCGGACCACGCATTCTAAATACAATTTTCTTTGGCGGCGGCACGCCGAGCTTGATGGACCCTGAAGTCGTCGGTGCAATTATTGAGCGCGCTAAGCACCTATGGCCTATAGCAAATGACATAGAAATTTCACTGGAGGCCAACCCCACTTCAATTGAAGCTGGGAAATTCATTGGTTTTCGGGACGGCGGTGTGAACCGTATATCTATGGGATTTCAGGCTCTGAATGACATAGACTTAAAACGATTGGGGCGCCTTCATTCCGTCCAAGAAGGAAAGCAAGCATTTGATATTGCTAGACAAAATTTCGATAGAGTGAGTTTTGACTTGATATATGCCCGTCAGGATCAAACGCTATATCAATGGAAAGCCGAATTGAAAGAAGCGCTGGAATTATCCATAGATCACCTTTCTCTGTACCAACTTACGATCGAGGACGGTACCGCCTTCGGAGATAGACTAGCGCGCGGAGGTCTACGCGGTCTTCCATCGGATGACCTCGCATCTGACATGTTTTTTGTCACACAAGAACTTTGTGACGCCGCTGGCTTGTCGGCCTATGAAGTGTCTAATCATGCCAGAATAGGGTCTGAAAGCCGCCACAACCTCATTTACTGGCGCTATGGAGATTACGTTGGGGTCGGGCCCGGTGCCCATGGTCGCTTAACTCTCGGGGGGCAAAAATTCGCGGTCGAAACTTTTCGGCAGCCTGAAAAGTGGCTGACTAGCGTCGAAACGCGTGGCACTGGTGAATCACTGAGAGATACAATTCCCCAGCTAGAGCAAGCAACAGAGATGCTAATGATGGGGCTTAGGTTGGAGGAAGGAATTTCTCTCGATCGATTTGCGTCGCTTTCTAAGAAAACTCTAAGTCGCATAAAAATTGACGACTTGGTCGATATGGGAATGCTTGTTAACAACGGCGAACGTCTCAGAGCCACGAAACAAGGGCGTGTAATACTCAACGCCGTTCTACGCGCGTTATTGGCGGATGTTTAATTGAAGACCGTATGGCTGATACTGGGTATCGCGGCACTAACGCTTGGAATTATCGGAATAGCTTTACCCCTTCTGCCAACGGTGCCGTTTCTACTTCTAGCGGCGTTTCTTTTTGCTCGTTCATCTGAAAATCTCCACAACTGGCTCATTTACCATCCGAAATTGGGAGCCCCCATTCAAGATTGGAACGAGCATGGATCAATCAATATAAGAGCAAAAATCTATGCAACTCTCTCGGTAATTTTCACCTTTGCGCTATCGGTGTTCTTTGACCTTAAGCCATTAGTATTAGGCATTCAGGCTGTTTGCCTCCTATGCGTAATGGCTTTCTTGTGGACCAGGCCTAGCGCGTAGACGACAATATACGGCAAATTTCGTCTAATTGCTCCAGGGACTTATACTTGATTGAGACTTTACCGCTCTCTTTTCCTGCCAAATGGTCGATCACTGTATCCATCCCTAACGCCGCCGAAAGATCCCCTTCGATTGCCACAGTGTCAGCATCCTTCGAAGCCTTTGGGGACTTTTGATTCTTAGTACTATTGTCCCAAATTTTTACGAGCTTTTCAGTTTGGCGAACGGATAGCCCTTCAGCTACAATTTTTTTAGCCAATTCAGAAGCATTCGGGGCCGTAATCAAAGCGCGCGCATGACCTGTGGTCAACGAGCCGTCACGAAGTAGGGCCAAAACATCCTCTGGAAGTTGAAGCAACCGAAGGAGATTTGCGATATAGCTTCTACTTTTCGAAAGGGCTGACGCCACTTTTTCCTGTGTATGCCCAAATCTGTCCATCAATTGCCGATACCCAATGGCTTCCTCGACCGGATTCAAGTCAGCACGTTGAATATTCTCGATTATAGCAACTTCCAACACCTCTGTGTCGTCGAGCTCGCGTATAATTGCCGGGACTTTATGCAGCTGCGCGATCTGAGAGGCTCTCCAGCGACGTTCACCAGCGACAATCTCATACAAACCCTGTTTTCTTGGGTTCGGGCGAACGATAAGTGGCTGAATTACGCCCTTTTCCGTGATCGATCTAGCCAGGTCCTGAAGCGCCTCTTCGTCAAAATGCCGACGTGGCTGATCTGGATTTGGTTCAATAAGCTCAATTGGAATCGTTTGCTCAGCCCTAACTGGTGCCTCTTTCTCATCTTGTGGCGCAGGAATGTTCACATCCGCCATGAGTGCAGAAAGTCCACGCCCAAGACCGCGTCGTTCATTTTTCTTTTGCACCATGTGTTAAACCTTTGTTTTTAAACTGTTATGCCTTGAAACAAGTTCTCGCGCGACTTCAAAATATGCCAAGCTCCCCTTGGAGTTCGGATCGTAATCTACAACGGGCATCGCGTAAGATGGTGCCTCGCTGACCCGAACATTTCGTGGAATGACCGTTTTGAACACAAGATCGCCCAAGTTTTCCCGCGCATCTGCTTCCACCATTTGCGATAGATTATTTCTCTTATCGTACATTGTCAGTACAATACCCTCAATGCGAAGACCGGAATTTGCGGTTTCCCGAACTTCGCGTACGGTCATCATTAATTGAGACAACCCTTCCAACGCAAAAAATTCGCTTTGTAGGGGAACGAGCACCGAGTGCGCGGCGACCATTGCATTCACGGTTAGTATATTCAGTGACGGTGGGCAATCAATAAGAACATAATCGTAGTCGTATGAGGAAATTGCCGGCTGCCGCAACGCATCGTGAAGCAGAAAACTGCGCTTCTCATTAGCTAAAAGCTCGATATCCGCAGAACTCAGGTCTGTAGTGGCAGGGATTATATCCATATCTTCGACGGCCGTAGCCTGAATAACTTCTGAAAGGGACGCATCATGTACTAAGAGATCATAGGTCGTAGAAATTCGCTTTTCGCTTCCAATTCCTAGACCTGTCGAAGCATTTCCCTGAGGGTCCAAATCAACTAGAAGCACCCTGTAGCCAGTTTTAGCCAGTGCCGCTCCCAAATTAATGGATGTTGTGGTTTTTCCAACGCCGCCCTTTTGATTTGCTATCGCAATTATTTTGGGCTGACTGTGACTCAAAGCGTTAGACATTCGTGATAGCTCCAACTCTTAATATCATTGCGTCACTATCTGTCTTACTTGAAATATCTTCCAGTTCAAAATTCCATCTTTTACGGGCATCTTCAACTTCTGACCTGTAGGAAGCCCCTTTGGGAAAAAGCGCGATCCCATTCGGGGCCAGATGCAGATTAGCAAATTCCAAAAGTTTATCCAATGGAGCTAATGCGCGAGCTGAAAGTGTCTGTGCTTCAAGAGAAGGGATATTTTCCACCCTCTGGGCAATAATTTCGAGGCTAATATCAGCGGTTCGCGCTGCGGCCCTTAGGAAGGCTGCTTTTCTCTGATCGCTTTCTACCAAAACGAATTTCAATTCCGGCGACACGTCACATGCGAGAATGGCGGCGACAATACCAGGAAACCCCCCACCGCTACCAATATCCACCCATTTTCCGGACTTATTGCCAAATTCCAACACTTGCGCACTATCTAGAACGTGGCGACCCCAAATATCATCCACTGATTTTTTTGAAATCAGGTTTATTTTCGGGTTCCACTTTTCAACAAGTGCTACGAAATTATCCAATCGGTCCATTGTTTCACGTGAAACATCGAAATGCTGTGAAAAGTTTTTCCGGCCCTCTTGATCCATCAGGCCTTTTTCCGATCTAACTGCCTTGCACGCGCCAAGACCAACGTCAATGCTGCGGGGGTCATCCCTCGAATTCTACTCGCGTGGCCAATCGATTGAGGTCGAATTTCAATTAGTTTAGCCCTAATTTCATTGGACAAACCTGCTAATGACGCAAAGTCTATATTTTCTGGAATTCTAAGGTTTTCATCCCGCTTTACAGCCTCGACATCCTTTTGTTGCCGAGAAATATATACCGAATACAACGCGTCGCGGGCAACTTGAATCTGTATTTCATCGTCAATATCGATCAGATCCGGTTGGAGAAAAACCAAATGCTCGAAATTGACACCCGCAATCGAAAGCATTTCTGATCCCGACCTACGGACACCGTCCTTATTAATATTAACTCCAAGTTCGGCGATCGCCCTCGATGTAACTGACATTTTTTCCAACCGGTTAGTAGCAGATTTCAAACGTTCAATTTTACCTTCAAAAACACTTCGACGAGCATTTCCGACACATCCGAGTTCAATACCAACAGGCGTGAGTCTCTGATCGGCGTTGTCAGCGCGTAAAGACAACCTGAATTCCGCCCGCGAAGTAAACATTCGATAAGGCTCAGAAACACCAAGCGTCACAAGATCATCGATCATGACGCCTATGTAGGACTCCGCCCGACTAAAAATTACTTCCTCCTCGTCAAAGGCTCGCCTTGCAGCATTCAATCCCGCAACAAGACCCTGTGCGGCCGCTTCCTCATACCCAGTAGTACCATTTATCTGCCCTGCAAGGAAAAGCCCCGGTACATCCTTAAGTTCCAAAGTATGTTTTAACGCCAATGGGTCGACGTAATCATATTCAATCGCATACCCGGGCTGAAGAATTGCAACCTTTTCAAGTCCAACAATCGATCGAACATACGCCTCTTGCACATCTTCGGGTAATGAAGTCGAGATTCCATTCGGATACACAGTGAAATCGTCAACACCTTCGGGTTCCAAGAAAATCTGATGCGATTTTTTGTCGGCAAAGCGAACGACTTTATCTTCGATTGACGGGCAATATCGTGGACCTACGCCATCAATATGGCCGCCATACATCGCGGAACGACCCAGGTTTTCGCGAATGATATCATGCGTTTTTTCGTTGGTATGGGTAATGCCGCAAGATACTTGTTTCGCGGACACACTTTTGGAGAGAAACGAAAACATAACCGGCTCATCGTCACCCGGCTGTTTTTCAAGAATATCCCAATTGATAGTTCGCCCATCTAACCGAGGGGGCGTGCCTGTTTTCAAGCGTCCCAGCGGCAACCCAAATGAGTCAATTCGCTCTGCAAGCTGAACACTGGGTTTATCTCCCATACGTCCACCTGGCCGGCGCACGTCGCCAATATGAATAACTCCACGGAGGAAAGTACCTGTAGTCAAAATGACCGACTTTGATGAGAGTTCGGATCCATCCTGAAGCACAATGCCAGCCACTTTATGGCCATCCATTACAAAATCAATTGCCTCTCCGATGACCACCGTCAAATTCTGGGTTGCCTGAATTTCCTTGAGCATTTCGTTGCGATAAATTTTTCTGTCTGCTTGCGCGCGCGGGCCTTGAACAGCAGGGCCCTTACCGCGATTGAGCAGTCGAAATTGGATCCCTGCCTTATCGGCAACGCGCCCCATGAGTCCGTCGAGAGCATCGATTTCGCGAACCAAATGCCCCTTTCCCAAACCACCGATCGCGGGGTTACATGACATAACGCCGATCCCACTTAAATTAAGTGTTACCAGCGCAGTTCGGGCGCCCATACGTGCTGATGCATGCGCAGCGTCTGTGCCCGCATGTCCACCACCAACAACAATTACATCAAAATCCGAATGTTTCACGTGAAACACTCCCTATTTACCAAGACAAAAACTGCTAAATATCTCATCCAGCAGATGTTCAACATCAACACGGCCAACAATCGCATCAAGCCGCCTCACCACAGACCGAAGTTCTTCAGCTGCAAATTCGGCCCGTTCAGACCCTTGCAATACCTCAGCTCGTGCCGATTCTAAAGCCCCAATTCCATGCTCAATCGCAATCCTATGCCGTTCATGGGTCGCGGTTACTGCACCTTGTGCACGTTCAGATAGAATACGCGATATCTGGTGAACGAGACTAGAAACACCCTGCCCCGTTTTTCCTGAAACACCCCCATTCCCAGAAAGGTCAGCCTTGCCAGAAATAAGAATATCATCGGGGTGCTGAATTAATCCTGGATAGCCAGATTTGTCTACAGATAAAAGAACGCGCAGGTCGGCACTATTGGCACGCTCGATGGCCCGTTCAATGCCAATACCTTCGACAAAGTCCTCTGTCTCCCGTAAACCCGCTGTATCCAAAATCGTAACCGCCAACCCCTCAAGGTCCATCCGAACTTCGATAACGTCCCGCGTTGTGCCAGCAAATTCTGAAGTGATCGCAGCATCCCTACCCGCCAGTGCGTTCAGCAAAGTAGATTTTCCAGCATTGGGTGGGCCGACGATAGCCACTTCAAACCCCTCACGAATACGCTCAGAAATATGGCTTCCTGCAGATTCGGCCTTCAACTCTTCCTGAACGCCATTGATTAGTTCAAGCACTTCTGGCGTTACATCAATCGGAACATCTTCATCGGCAAAATCAATAGTCGCTTCGAGTAGAGCTGCCGAACGGATAAGTTTCCGACGCCACTCCTCCGCTTTTGCGCCCAGCGCACCCGATAGAACTTTCAGCGCTTGCCTACGTTGCATCTCGGTTTCTGCATCGATCAGATCTGCTAAGCCCTCGACTTGGGCTAAATCCAAACAGCCATTTTCCAAGGCACGACGGGTAAATTCTCCAGGTTCTGCGAGGCGAAAACCCTCAAATTCAGAAAGGGATTTCAAAACCGCGCGAATAATTGCTTGGGAGCCGTGCAAATGTAATTCGGTAATATCCTCGCCCGTAAAACTTTTTCCCGCCGCGAAACACAAAACCAACGCTTCGTCCAAAAGCACCTTCTGGGAATCGACGAGTTTGCGAACTACGCCTTCCCGCATTTTTGGAATGCGCGCACCAAAATGGGTAAGCGCCGAATGCGCATCAGGTCCGGAAATCCGAACGATTGCGACGCCAGCTTTACCCGACGCCGACGCAAGTGCGTAGATCGTGTCCATATATACAACCCATTGTTTTAAAACAATAAGTGATGAAAACCAAAAAGGCTCAGGTATTCATCGAATCAAAGAAGTCGGAGTTTGTTTTGGTCTGTTTCAGCTTGGAAATCAGGAATTCAATGGCATCGGTTGTGCCCATTGGATTCAAAATGCGACGCAGAACAAAGGTTTTCTGGAGGTCTATTTTATTCACCAGAAGTTCTTCTTTGCGCGTACCAGACTTCAGAATATCCATCGCAGGGAAGACGCGTTTATCAGCCACCTTGCGATCGAGAACAATCTCGCTGTTACCCGTGCCTTTGAATTCTTCAAAGATGACCTCGTCCATACGCGAACCCGTGTCAATAAGCGCAGTCGCAATAATGGTCAGGCTTCCACCCTCCTCGATGTTACGTGCGGCACCAAAAAAGCGCTTAGGGCGCTGCAAGGCGTTCGCGTCGACACCGCCTGTCAGTACCTTACCCGAGGACGGTACAACCGTGTTAAAGGCGCGACCAAGTCGGGTGATGGAATCCAGCAGGATCACAACATCACGTTTATGTTCGACAAGGCGTTTGGCTTTTTCGATAACCATCTCGGAAACGGCGACGTGGCGGGTTGCAGGCTCATCAAAAGTTGAGGAAACAACCTCGCCTTTCACGCTACGCTGCATATCGGTCACCTCTTCTGGGCGCTCATCGATCAGCAAAACGATCAAATAACACTCAGGATGGTTTTTCTCGATACTGGACGCGATATTCTGCAGCAAAACCGTTTTACCAGTGCGCGGCGGCGCCACAATCAGGGAACGTTGACCTTTTCCAATCGGCGCAACCAAATCAATGATCCGCGCAGAGCGGTCTTTTGTGGTTGGATCGTCGGTTTCCATGATCAAACGCTCATCAGGATAGAGCGGCGTCAGGTTGTCAAAGTTAATCTTGTGACGATTGCGTTCAGGCTCTTGGAAATTGATTGACGTCACTTTTGTCATCGCGAAATATCGCTCTGTGTCGCCGGGAGCCTTCACAACCCCATTTACCGTGTCGCCGGTGCGCATGGAAAACGAGCGGATCATCTCTGGAGACAGGTAAATATCATCTGGGCCGGGCAAATAGTTTGCCTCTGGGCTGCGCAAAAATCCGAATCCGTCCTGCAAAACCTCAAGAACGCCGTCGCCCGACACTTCCCAATCATCATCCGCACGTTCGCGCAAAATGTGGAACATGATCTCGCCCTTGCGCATAGTAGAGGCGTTTTCGATCTCAAGCTCTTCCGCCATAGACAACAGGTCTTTGGGCTTAAGCGCCTTAAGTTCAGAAAGATTAAGGGTGTTCTCACTCATGGGGGGTACGTCCTTGTCCGGCCAAAGATTTGGCACGCGGGCATTTAGGTTATGGATACAGAAAGCAAACGACCGGACGGCCGCCTAGGGGCTAAATAGGACGCATTTTTGCTTAAGTCAATATTTTAGAATGGGCGCGCAATAATTGATACGACGATAATAACCATTAGAACCGTCGGAACTTCATTCAGCATCCGAAAATACCGACCGGATTTTACGTTTTCGCCAGCTTCAAAGGCGCGGCGATACTTTGATAGCATTCCATGCACGCCACTTAATCCCAAAACACTCGCAAACTTCGCATAGGGCCATACAGCGCTCCAATCAACAATACCTGGGGTAAGCGCGAGTAATATTCCAAACACCCATGTGGCGATCATTGCTGGGTTTATGATGACCTTGAGAAGGCGTCGCTCCATAAGTTGAAAAAGCGCATCTGTTTCACTGCCCTTCTTAACGCTTTCGACATGATAGACATATAATCGTGGTAAATAGAACATTCCAGCCATCCAAGCGATAACCGAAATTACATGCAGGGATTTCACCCAAGGGTAAATCGACTGGAGAATATCAAACATGGGCACCTCGAGGTTTCATATCCTCCCTATAATAATAATAAAGTATTTATAGAAGGATGATGATTAAGTAGGGGTCGCTCTTTCTGTGGATTATTGATTTCTCCCCAGTTTCATACAAGTTCAGATTCTTTGATAGTCTAAGCGTTCTTGCCTGTGGGTAAGTCCCATTGCGCCATATAATTAGTAGCATTTGAGAAGTTAAAATGTGGATAGCTTGAGTATAGAATGTAGACATCTCTTGCATTTTTCAGTTGTACACCGCGACAAGTTATCCTCATCCACAGTGCATAAATGCTTTGTGAACCTTGACAAACTCAGTGAGATTGCCTGTTTTCGAGAAGAGCCCCAGTTATCAACAATTCAACCCCTGATTAAACGGGGGATTCGCCCACAGGATCGTCCACATGCCCTCTCCACTCATTTTGGCCTCAGGCTCTCAAATTCGTGCTGAGATGCTCACGAACGCCTGTGTTGAATTTACCGCGCAAAAGCCGCGTGTGGACGAAGAGGCGATAAAAGCCGCTCTTGTTGCCGAAAAAGCAGCTCCAAGGGATATTGCAGACGCACTCGCCGAGTATAAGGCCCGCAAGGTCAGTCAGAAAAATCCAGATGCGCTGACGCTTGGATGCGATCAAGTTCTCGACTTCAAGGGAGCCATATTCAACAAGCCCACGACCAAGGACGAGGCCATTGCACAATTGCGAGCCATGTCAGGTCAGAAACATCAACTTCTCTCGGCGGCTGTCATCTATCTCGACGGGAAACCCTTGTGGCGGCATGTGGGTGTTGTCCGCCTGCAAATGCGCACTTTATCCGACGCCTATATAGAGTCCTATGTAGAGCGGAACTGGGAAGAAATTCGCCACTGTGTCGGCGGATATCAGCTTGAAAAAGAGGGCGTGCGCCTGTTTACCCGTATTGAGGGCGACTACTTCACCGTTCTCGGCCTGCCCCTACTCGAAGTCCTGTCCTTTCTAACCCTACGCGGAGACCTTCCTTCATGAGCGAGACCAGAATTCCCCTCGCCGGCGTCATTGGCGCCCCTATTGCTCACAGCCGCTCCCCTGCCCTTCACGGCTATTGGCTCAAAAAATATGGGATCGCAGGGCAGTATATCCCGATGCACATTGAACGCGCAGACCTTGGGGAAGCGATCCAAACCTTGCCCAAACTCGGGTTCGTCGGCATCAATGTGACGATCCCCCACAAAGAAGCCGTTCTGGAATTCGCCGACCTTGTTACGGACCGCGCGTCGCTCATCGGAGCGGCCAACACTCTGATCTTTCGCAAAGATGGCAAAGTGCATGCTGATAACACCGACGGGTACGGCTTTATCGAAAACCTGAAACAAGGTGCACCCACGTGGCAACCAAAACTCGGTCCAGCAGCTGTTATCGGTGCTGGTGGTGCAGCGCGCGCGGTGATTGCCAGCTTGCTTGAGGTTGGCGTTCCGGAAATTCTCCTCGCCAATCGCACCAAAAACCGATCAGAAGCGTTGCGAAGTGAGTTTGGGCAAAAGGTGACCGTGGTTGATTGGGTTCAGGCGGGCAACATGCTCGAAGATGCCGCTACCGTCGTAAACACGACGTCGTTAGGGATGACGGGTGGGTCGGAGTTTCGCATTCCTCTCGATGGGTTGCGCAAAGGTACGGTCGTAACCGACCTTGTTTATACCCCTCTGCGCACCAAATTCCTTGATGATGCCGATTTAATGGGTTGCCAGACCGTGGATGGCTTGGGAATGCTCCTGCATCAAGCCGCCCCTGCGTTTGAGCGGTGGTTTGGCGTGCGCCCTGAAGTTGACGATGAATTGCGCCGCGCAGTTCTAGAAGCGTGAAAAATCCCTTCATACTTGGTCTAACCGGCTCAATAGGCATGGGTAAATCGACAACCGCCCAAATGTTTGCTGACTTGGGGTGTGCCGTTTGGGATGCAGATGCGGCAGTTGCGCGCCTGTATCAAAAGGGCGGATTGGCCGCTGTACCCTTGTCCGAAATCCATTCTAAGGCGGTTGTAAACGGAGCCGTAAGCCGCGACCGCTTGAAGGAATGGATTGCCACAGACCCTAAGGCCCTGTCCCGCATCGAAGCGATTGTGCATCCGCTTGTGGCCGCTGATCGGCAAGCCTTTGTTGAACAAAATACCGCCGACATCATCGTTTTGGATATCCCTCTCTTGTTTGAGAACGGTACACAAATGCAGATGGACGCGGTTGCTGTGGTTTCAGTCCCGTCAGAAATTCAGCGCAAACGGGTTTTGGCTCGTGGTACGATGAGCGAAGATACATTCAACATAATCCTCTCCAAACAAATGCCCGATGCGCAAAAACGTGCGCGTGCAGATATCGTCATCCCAACCCTGAACATCGACGAGACAAGACAAATCGTTGCTGATATTGTAGAGCGGATAAAAAAAGGGACGTTCCATGCGTGAACTCGTGCTCGACACAGAAACCACAGGATTTAAGCCTGAAGAGGGCGACCGCCTCGTTGAAATTGGCATTGTCGAACTGATGAACCAATTGCCAACAGGCCGGACATATCACCAATATATTAACCCAAAACGGGATATGCCGCAGGGGGCGTTCGAGATTCACGGCCTGTCGATTGAATTCCTTTCAGATAAGCCAGTTTTTGCGGATATCGCGCAGGATTTCGTGGATTTTGTTGGCAATGACCGCATGGTCATTCACAACGCGGCTTTTGACATGAAGTTCTTGAACGCCGAATTGGGCTGGGTTAACCGCCCTCTCCTACCGATGTCACAAGCGCTGGATACTCTGGCAATTGCGCGCAAACGGTTTCCCGGATCGCCCGCCTCCCTCGATGCGCTGTGCCGTCGATTTGGCATCGATAATTCGTCGCGTACCCTTCACGGCGCACTTCTTGACTCTGAGATCCTCGCGGAAGTGTATTTGGAGCTTATTGGGGGGCGTCAGCCAGATTTCGCCCTAAAAACCAGCGAGCAATCGCAGAATGACGGGTCGAATGGAGATTCTTGGCGTCCTAAGCGGCGTGAAACAGCTTTGCCAAGCCGCCTTACCGAGGAAGAAGCCGCCGCCCATGTTGAATTTATCAACAAAATGGGCGACGGCGCTATTTGGAAAAAGCTCTGATTTAGGAAACTGGAGCGGGGCTTGCAGCCGCTTCAGCTTGTGCGCGACGAGTAAGTTCGGCACGGTAAAGAGCAAGAAAATCAATCGTTTCAAGGTTCAGCGGTGGGAAGCCACCATCCCGTGTAACGTCGCCAACAATGCGGCGCACATAGGGGAACAACATCCGTGGGCATTCAATCAACAAGAACGGGTGCAGCTGGTCTTCAGGCACATTGTCGATGTGGAAAATCCCGCCGTAATCAAGCTCCATAAGGAACATTGGCTCGCCAGATTCCTTAACATTGCTGGTGATTTTCAGCTTCATGGAAACTTCGAATTGCTTATCTACAGTCCGTTTTTTCGCATCTAGGTTCACTTGAACCTGCACATCAGGCTGCGAAGCGCTGGTAATTCCTTTTTGCGCCACGATATTTTCAAACGAAAGATCGCGGATGAATTGGGCTAAAACTTGCATCGCGGGTGCAGTCGGTGCCGCCGCCGCTGGCGCTTCTGGTGCACCGGTTGTTTCTTCGGTCATTCCTTAGTTCTCCTAAAAATCGTAAATTCTAATTTCATGTATCAGGTTGGTGGGCGACGCTCAATCCTTGGTCCCGTTTGAAGGCGGGTCAATATGGGGCGCATCTGGTTCAACGCGCGCATAATCGCCGTCAATGACTCCCTCTTCGTCGGACTTGTAGCGCGGATTGTTTGAGAAGCCCGACGTGCTAAAGCTCTGAACGTTCATCCGGGACCCGACGAATTTGATCACTAAAGCCCGAAACGGCGGCAGTAGGAGCAAAATCCCGATACTGTCCGTGAAAAATCCAGGCGTCACTAGGAGCGCCCCGGCCAGCAGGATCATCGCGCCGTTTGCAATCGGAACCGTGGGGTCGCGCATCTCCTGAAAGGACGCCTGAAGCGACGAAAGCGCCATTGCACCCTGCACCCGCATCAAATACGACCCTACAACAGCGGTCAGAATTACGATGCCAATTGTTGGCCATGTCCCGATAATTCCGCCAACTTCGAGAAAAAGTGTGATTTCAATTATCGGAATTGCGATAAAAGCGATTAAAAGCCACATAAGACCCCCTAAGACTTTGCTTGCACCAGTTGTTTCTAGTGCTTCGGTACCTTACATATGTTCTCACAAGGAAAGTTTCCAACTATTTCCATTTTGGACGAGGTTTCGATGAACGGTGGCGGACTGCAACTTCTGGTATTGGCTGGAATCGCGATATTTTTAATTCTCAAGCTGAAAGATGTGCTTGGGACACGCGACGGGTTTGAGCCCCCTCGCGAGGACACCCTTGCGCCGAAAGCTGTCAAAGGGCCAACTTTTTCGGTGATTGAGGGTGGGCCAGATCGCGACATCGTCGATCACACGGACGACGCCGACACAATCGCCGCGATCACTCAAATGAAAAAGATTGAACCAAATCTTTCGATTACAGAGTTTCTAGGCGGCGCACGCGGTGCGTATGAAATGATTCTAATGGGTTTTGAGCATGGGGATTTGGACGATATTGCACCTTATCTTTCTGAAGACGTTCACCAGAGCTTTGTGGATGTTATCGCGGATCGCGAAGATCGTGGTTTGACCATCGAAGCGCAGTTCATCGGCGTGCGTGACTTGGCGCTTGTTGGCGCTGAATTTGATCCGAAAAGCTCAGTTGGTGAAGTAACGATTAAGTTTACCGGAGAATTGACATCTATTGTACGCGATAATTCGGGTGAAATTATTGAGGGCGATGCGACCACAGTGAAACGTCAGAAAGATGTCTGGACGTTTGCTCGGACCTTAGGTGCCGCCGATCCCAACTGGCAGCTTGTACAAACGGGCGGATAACGCGTGATATCGCGGCTAAAAATAGGACTTGGGGTGCTTCTGGCACCCTTTGTTGTTTCTGAGGCTTCAGCCGAGGCGACCGCGCGTGTTCTATCGTTTGATTCTCTTTCTGGTTGGCATTCGGACAATCACCAAGCTGCCCTTGAAGCGTATCAAGGGACCTGTTCACGGATGGAGGATCAGGAATGGGCCAGCCTTTGCGCGTTTGCCCAATCGAATCCGGATGCAAAAGCTTTCTTTGAGTTGTTCTTTCGGCCCGTCATAATTGAAAACGGGACTCCAACCCTTTTTACGGGGTATTTTGAACCCGAATTAAACGGCGCGCGGTTTCAAGACAGTGTTTATCGCTACCCGTTGTATCGCAGGCCACAAGAACCCTTCCTTAATTACACACGCCAACAGATAGATGAAACGGGAGCGCTGCGCGGTCTTGAGATTGCGTGGGTCGATAATCCCGTCGATGTTTATTACCTGCAAATTCAAGGGTCTGGCCGTGTGAACCTGACCGACGGAAGCAGTATCCGCGTGGGCTATAGCGGCGAAAACGGGCACCCAAATCGCTCCATCGCTCAGACGATGATTGATCAGGGGATTATACCTCGTAGCCAAGCTTCAGCTGCGCGGATTCGCGATTGGTTTGGCCGAAACCCAGGTTTTGGGCAGCAGATTCTTTGGTCGAACCCCTCG
The DNA here is from genome assembly GCF_041205405.1 of Falsihalocynthiibacter sp. S25ZX9. NCBI lineage: Bacteria > Pseudomonadati > Pseudomonadota > Alphaproteobacteria > Rhodobacterales > Roseobacteraceae > Falsihalocynthiibacter > Falsihalocynthiibacter sp. S25ZX9. The sequence continues at coordinate 146,276 of NZ_JBGFCD010000006.1, read as the reverse complement.
TATGTCTTTTTTCGCAAACTGTCTCTACCGTCGCACAAGGGGCCGCACGGCGCGATGAGCCGTCCGCTTACATCTATGCGATCTTTGGCTGTTGATCCTCTATACACCACCCTCGGTGCGCCAGTTTGGATTGAAAAATCAGGCAGCCCAAGCCTTCAGCGGCTTATGGTCGCTCAAGATAAAGGTGGAGCGATTAAAGGTGCTCAACGCGCAGATATTTTCTTTGGCACGGGGGAGGTTGCGGGGAAAATTGCAGGGCAAACCAAAGATGGCGGCAGGATGGTTGTTCTGATGCCCATTCAACTGGCATTTGCCATGGCTCCGGAGGGGGCTCAGGAATGAAAAAACCTCGCGGCTTAAGGCCGGATGAAGAAGAATTGTGGCAAACGGTTGCCATTCAAACCAATCCGCTTCACCCCATCCGCCAACCACAATCGTTGAGCGACAGAACCGTGCAAGCCACGCGCAAACCGTTGAAAATAAACAAATCAGGGCTACGGGCTTTCCATATCGGTGAAACGGTAATCCCGCATGTTAAGGGGCATGCCCTGCTCCCAAGCCTCGCAGACCGTATTTCGCAAGCGCCCGTTCAAATGGATCACAAAACCTTTGGAAAAATGAAAAAAGGCAGGCTCTCGCCCGAAGGAAAACTGGATTTACACGGGATGACTATGGCCAACGCCCACCCCGCCCTAAATCGGTTTATTCTGGATGCATATGCCGATGGAAGGCGTCTGGTTTTGGTTGTGACGGGCAAGGGCAAGTACCGTGACGAGCCCGGCCCAATTCCTGTTCCCTATGGGGTTCTTAAGCATCAAGTACCACAGTGGTTGATGATGCCGCCCCTTCGCTCTGCCGTGCTCCAAGTCAGCGAAGCCCATCTCAAACATGGCGGCGGTGGTGCTTATTATGTGTACCTACGCCGCCACAGATAACAAAGGTGTGGCACGGAACATTCCGATCCATACCCCAACAATTGCGACGACAAAATAGATCGCAATTCCAATCATTTGTTGTGAAAAATCAATCCCTTGATCAATCAATACCCCCGACAATCCGGGCCCAATCGCCGATGCAGCAACCATAACGGCCGCCGCCATTGCTTTGATTGATCCAAGGTTGCGCGTGCCATAAAACTCGGCCCAAAACGCGGGCAAAAGCACGGACGCCGCCCCTTGGGATAGCCCTAAAAAGGACATAGCGACCGCCATTTCAAACAAGGTGCCGCTTTGCGCACCGAGTATGAATCCGACGATCATCGGGACGAGGTACACGGCCAAGATGCGGGGCGTTGAAAACCGGTCAATCGCCCAACCCGCGGCGATCATCGAAAGGGAGCTTACGACCGTGAAAATGGGGAAAAGTGCCACAAAACTAATATGAGAAAACCCTTTAACTTCGCTAATGTGCACCTGTTGAAAAAAGAATGTCGTTATGAAGCAGGGCGGCCCAGCAATCGCCAAGATCATCAGCCAAAAAAGCCAGTGCTTCAGCGTTTGGTTGCGCGTCCAATCCACACCATTCATCCCCTTGGAATGTTCCATTTTGGCGAGGGATTGTGGAGTTCGTTCGTTACTGAGGAGGGCAAGGACAATTGGAAGAATGATAAAGGTCAAGCCTGCAGCCAAAACCCACAATCCGCGCCACGACATCCACGTCATAAGGAACACGAAAACAATCGGGAGCGCGGCCTCGCCCGTTTTGAAGCCAAGCGAAGCAATCGCCAAGGCCCGCCCACGCGTTGCGACGAACCAGCGCGCCATTGAAACCATTGCAGCGTGCGCCAACATGCCCTGACCCGTGAATCGAAGAGCAAAGATCACGAAGATGAGGGCTGTCGCATTTGGAACCGTGGCCATCGCGAGGCATGCGAGCGCCAGCAGTGCAAATATACCCGCGCATAAAGTACGGATACGCCAACGGTCTACCAAACCACCCGCCCAAACCATCAGGATGGCAGAAGCAGACGTTCCAATAAGATAGATCCCACCCCAAGCCCCATGAGAAAGATCAAATTCAGCGCGTATTGAACCCGCGAAAATTGCGATGAAATAAGTTTGCCCGAAACTTGAGACAAATGCGATCAAAAATCCGGCGGAAAGCCAACGGGCGTTGGCCAGTAAAAAGGAGGGGTAAGTCATACCATAACTTTGCTGTAAGGGAGCCTACCTTGTGGCGCAAAGATCGCGGAGCGAAAAGCCCTAATTGTTAGCGCTCTCGGGTGACAGCACGATACGCGTTAGGTTGTTGATTGAAATCGCAACGCTCGGGAACGGGCCGGGAAGCGTTTTCCCACTTACCGAAAGAACGGCCTCACGCCCTTGAATGAGTTGAATAAACTCAAGCGCTTCCGGATTTTCGAAGGCTGCCAAGTGGTTGCTCTTTTGAATTCCATCCAGAGCCGAGATATCCCAAACAACTGTTTCCAAATGCGCGATTGGCGTTACATCCTGAATATTTCCGAGGCGAGCGGTCTCGCCAGACACGCGCGCCGAGAGTTGCAGGGCGCGGTCACGGGAGGACGTGAAAATCACAAAGAAATCGGGAAGTTTCCCAATGCGCGACGCCTGACTTACGAATAAATCGACATCGAGGTCAGGGGCAATTAAGGCGACCCCCTTGATCATACGCGTGACTGCGCCTTCGTCCTCAATGGCGATGCTGCGCAAGGTTTCCATCGTGAGGGCGGCCCCAAGCGAGTGCGCTACAATAACGATTTCAGAAGCGCCCGCGTCTTTTACAGTTTCGAGAAATTCCTGAAAGCTGTCGCGCGCCGTCAGAACTGCGTCGCGATCATGGGCGTATCCAAAAGCACTTCCGGTGCTAGGCCATGCGAAATGCGCAACAACAGCATCCACCGAAAAATCATTTGAAATTTGAGCGGCACGGTAAAGCCCGTCGCCAAATGTGTTGTAAAAACCATGTACATAGACGTACACGCGCTTTTTTGCGGGCGATTTTTCTATAATTTGCTTACGCAGGGATGCCTTGAACGCAGTGTCGTCCGCGTAGGTGTATTTAGCCGTAACTGCAAAATTCTTTTCGGGATTAGGTGTCTTACCCAATGGCCATTCAATTTTTCCAGGCTCATGCAGGGGTGGAATGGATACGTCGTAGCGCACGTAATTGGTGGCGGTCGCGAGTGAACTGTTGAAAGTTCCATCGTTGGTAGGATTGCGCGTGGTGCCCACATAGATCGGCACAACGGCCCCCACATCGGCGCGATCAGTGTAGCTCAGGTCGTTTTGAACTGCACAACCAGACAAAACGACCAACCATAAGGCAAAAAGAACGCGCATAGTTTTAACCTTATTAGTCCTAGAGGACGTAACGACTTATATCGGCCGATTTTGCCAGCGCACCAAGATGTTGTTCAACGAATTCGGCGTCGACCACAATATGTTCGTCAGCTCGGTCGGGTGCCGTAAACGAAAGCTCTTCAAAAACCCGTTCCAAAACAGTGTAAAGTCGGCGGGCCCCGATGTTTTCGATGGTCCGGTTCACCTCGGCCGCGATTTTTGCAAGCGCAGCGATACCCTCTGGGGCAAAGGTCACATTGACTTTTTCGGTCGCCATGAGAGCCGTGTATTGCAGTGTAAGTGCGTTTTCGGTCTCAGTCAGAATACGTACAAAATCTTCTTCGGTTAGGGCTCGTAACTCAACACGAATGGGGAGGCGTCCCTGAAGTTCTGGCAGAAGATCGCTGGGTTTGGCCACGTGAAAGGCACCGGATGCGATAAACAGAATGTGATCGGTTCTGACGGGGCCATGTTTTGTAGAAACGACGGTGCCTTCGATCAAGGGCAAGAGATCGCGTTGCACACCTTCGCGCGAAACATCAGCGCCCCGCGCGTCAGAGCGTGCGCAAACTTTGTCAATTTCATCCAAAAACACGATGCCGTTCTCTTCGACACTTTCAAGCGCGCGTTTTACCACGATTTCATCATCAAGAAGTTTGTCGGCCTCTTCACCGAGAAGCACTTCAAAGCTTTGAGCGACGGTTAGTTTCTTACGGGTGGTGCGCCCGCCCATGGCCTTCCCGAATAGATCGCCAAGATTCATCATTGACGCGCCACCGCCAGGTTGTCCGGGAATGTCGAAGCCTTGCATCGGGTTTGAAGTGTCCGCAACTTCGAGCTCTATAATGGTGCCGTCCAACTCGCCGGAGCGGAGTTTCTTGCGAAACATTTCGCGGGTTTGTTCGCGCGCATCGGTGCCGGCAATGGCTTCGATCACGCGCTCTTCTGCGGCTTCGCGGGCCTTTGCGCGGACGTCTTCGCGCATGAAATCGCGGGTTTGGGTAATAGCGCTGTCCATGAGGTCGCGAATGATTTGCTCCACGTCACGACCAACGTATCCAACTTCAGTGAATTTGGTGGCCTCAATTTTAATGAAAGGAGCCTTCGCCAGTTTTGCCAGACGGCGGGAAATTTCGGTCTTACCGACACCAGTTGGCCCAATCATCAGGATGTTTTTGGGGTAAACTTCGTCGCGCAGATCGTCCGACAACTGATTGCGGCGCCAGCGGCTGCGAAGCGCCACGGCAACGGCGCGTTTGGCGTCACTCTGGCCGATGATAAAACGGTCAAGTTCGGATACAATTTCGCGGGGCGTAAGGTCGGTCATACGGACTCCGAGTAGGGGGGAAAGCGGTTTTTAAGGGGAAAATCGGGAAGCTTTTGCATGAGGGTTGCGCGGATTTGCACCCACCATGTGCCGAGAATTGTAATGCCGCCACCAAGCAAGAGCAGAGTAGCAACGATAGAGATATCGCCGTCGGAGGAGTTTTGAATGGCCATGGAAATAAGGATCGCAATGTACCCAATTCCAGCGGTCAAAAAAGAGCGTCGGTCGATGATCAAAGCCAAGATTGTTACCAGCACGAGAGCGAGAGCCGTGAGCAATGCGCCCAAGGTACCACCCAGATTAAAAAGCGATAGCGCGATCACATTCACAAGGGCAGGGGCGGCCAATATGTGCAGCCAAAAGGCTGAAGATGCGTAGCGGCTGATGCGATAGGGGTCTTTTAGATCAAACCAAATACCGCCCGCAAATGCCAGAAGGCCGAAGATTAGCGATCCATAAGCCATGGCCGATCCTGCGCCCAAATCAAACAGCGACGTGGGTAAATCAAAGATGAAGCGCCGGTCGTCAGACACTATTCCTGCAATAGAAAGGACGCTGACAATTCCAAAAACACCAAGGACGAACATCGAAAACGGGAGTTTGAAATAGGAGAAATACCAAGCCATGCCCACCATGCCGACAAGGCCAATCGTTAATCCTTGGCTCGCATTTGGTGTGGTTGCTCCCGAAATCCCAAGGAAAGTTACCGTCGAGACGGCCAGAAACAAGCCAAATCCGGCAGATAACGCGATACTTGGCAGGCTCATGCGGCGTTTTTTCGTGAAGTAGATCGCGAAAAGTGCCGTGAGGACGACGCCCACTATCGGCACGAAAACCCCGCCGCCAATTAGCCATGTGATCGCCAGCAGGCCCGAGAATAACAGGCCCAAGCCGACGGTCACAAAAATTTCAGAGAAGCCGCGAAAAAACTCGAACGGCTCGTCTTCTCCGGAGAGGAAATCGCGCACGCCCTGACGCGATTGGGCCATGGTGATCAATTTCGACGCTTGCACTTCGTTGAGGACACCAGCGGCCACTGCGGCGCGCACATCATCTAGGGTCAACTCGGCCATTTATACAGCTTCGATGGTTTCAACGGTCAATTTACCGTTGGTATAAACACAAATATCGGCGGCGATAGACATCGCCTTGCGCGCAATCGCTTCGGCGTCCAGATCAGAATCCATCAAGGCTCGCGCAGCCGCGAGCGCAAAGTTTCCACCTGATCCAATGGCGGCTACGTTATGTTCTGGCTCCAAAACATCGCCCGCGCCCGTGATAACCAAAATATCGGTACCATCCGTCACGATCAGCATCGCTTCGAGTTTTTGCAGGTATTTGTCGGTGCGCCAGTCCTTTGCCAACTCCACACTAGCACGCGCCAATTGTCCGGGGGTTGCTTCGAGTTTGGCCTCAAGCCGCTCAAGAAGCGTAAACGCGTCCGCCGTAGAACCGGCAAACCCAGCCACAACATCATGTCCACCGGGCGACAAACGCCGCACTTTGCGCGCAGTCCCTTTGATAACTGTGGGTCCAAGACTGACTTGTCCGTCCCCCGCAATCACAACTTTACCGTCTTTTTTCACACCGATGATTGTGGTGCCGTGCCACCCTGGAAATTGATCGTCTGACATAAAACCCCTCGTCGTTTCTAGGTATATGGCCGTCTAGGGGCTATCCCACAAGTTCTTTGCTTGGAAATATTCCGAAGGCGACCTAAGTTCTGCAGCATGGACTCCTTGAAAACGCTACATATCTTCCTCGAAGAGGGCTTTAAAAAAAGCGCTGAAAATGGTGCCCACAATCTCATGAACCGCATTGAAACAGCGATGTCGAGTGTTGGGGTATCGGTCGATTACCATTTGAACACGGCCAAAAATAGAAATGCGTCGCAGGATTTTCAAGGGTATTCACTGTTTCACATGGAGGATCCCTTCCATGATCGCGCACTCAATCTTCGGCGGGCGTATTTTTATCCATTTTGGCGCATCGAGAAGGTCGCTGAGCGGTGGAATTTTCGGGTCGCAGGCATGCCTTACCCCGCCGAGAAACAAGAGCCCAACATGGTTAAAATGTTCGCAAACGCCATGCGAAAGCGGCATTTTGGCGATCAGCCTGTCACCCGTGAGGGGCATATTTTCATGCCATTGCAGGGTAAAATTTCGAAACACCGAAGCTTTCAATCCTGCTCGCCGCTTGAGATGATTGAACAAACACTCGCCACCGATGCTACGCGCCCAGTGATCGCCAGCCTGCACCCCAATGAGGTCTATTCAGAAAGTGAAATGGAGCGTTTGCGCGCGTTGGAAGGTATGCACGCTCGATTTCGGTTAAGCGACGCGCCATCGGACACGCTTCTGGCGTCTTGTGACTACGTCGTGACGCAGAACTCATCGGTCGCGCTGAAGGGGTTTTTCCTGCAAAAGCCAGCGGTTTTGTTTGCCCAGATTGATTTTCACCACATCGCAGGAAACGTGGGTCGCGTTGGGTTGGAGGCCGCGTTTCGACATGTGCACCAACCCGCGCAGAGTTATGACAGCTATCTCCTGTGGTTTCTGCGTAAAACCGCGATCAACGCGGGAAATGAGAATGCAGAAGCGCGCATTTTGGCCGCGATGCGAAAAAGTGGCTGGGAACTTTAACGAAAATGGGCGCCCAAAACGGACGCCCAATTAATACTCGAATTCAAGAAGGCTTAAAGGGCTTCGTCAATCCAGCTCTTCAATGCTGCTTTAGGGGCAGCGCCAACTTTGTTGGAGAAAACTTCGCCGTTTTTAAACAGGAACAATGCCGGAATCCCGCGCACGCCCATTTGACCGGGGGACTGTGGGTTTTCATCGACATTTACTTTAACGACTTTGATTTTGTCGCCGTATTCGGCGGAAAGCTCCTCAAGCGCAGGGCCGATTTGTTTACATGGACCACACCATTCCGCCCAAAAATCCACAACAACGGGGACTGTAGACTGGCGGACTTCGGCGTCGAAAGTTTGGTCGGTTACGGCAACTGTAGCCATCGGCTCTCTCCTAGAGGAAATTTGTTAGGTCTCAAACCTAGGTACGCGGCGCGGCATCGTCAAGGCATGTTCACACGCGCAAGGGCATCTGTCACCTTCGCGTGACTGAGCGGCATGAGGGTTGCGGTTTTAGTCCACAAAATCGCGGGTCGGAGTGTGTGGTTCGGATAAATCTGGCTTAGGGCGGAACAGTAGGCGCCCATTTGGCGCATCAATCCCTCGGGAACGTCATCAGCCGATGCAGGAACGACGGCGTTGGATTTAAAATCGATCACGTGGATTTCAGTTTCATCAATCACCAGTCTGTCGACCGAGCCCGAGATCTCTGCCGTCGTATAATTGCCCTGTGCCAATTCGGGTAGGGTGGCAAATATATTCACCTCCGAAAGAGCGTTGCCCGAGAATAGAAACGCCAAATCAGGGTGTTTCAAGCATTGCGCGGCTTCAGGCAATAGCTCAGTAAACATCTCGCCAACCAAAATTTCCGCCCGTGCGGGCCACTCATCCTCTGAAATCTCAGGAAGGTACTCCAACAAGAGGTGAATCAACGTGCCCCGTTCCTTGGCTTCTTCCTCACTCAACCCGCTAGGCCCAGCGAGCGCCTTTGCGCCACCTAGGTCTGATGGCGAGAGCGGTTTGACATTTTTTATGGGCGCGGGTGCGGGAGTAATTGCCCAGTTAGGCTTGATTGGAGAGTGCATTTCCGAAGCTTGTTTAGATGGCAATTGCGGCAGATCGTCCCAAGATAGGCTCTGATATCGAAGTCCCATCCCTGACGGGAACGTATGTGTCACCGCTCCCGCCTGTTTCATGCCTTCTTCGATCAATTGGTGCCACGCGAGGCCGTCTTTGTTCAGCTTGCCAGCGCCGCAGGTGATGAGCCATTTTTCGGCCCGCGTCATCGCCACATACAAAAGGCGCATTTTTTCTTGCGCTTGAAGTTCTTTCTTCGTGTCGATGGCATCGGCCATATTAGGCGGCATTTCGGTGGCCCGCATTTTCCACGTCACCAACCCATCCTCAAGCGGGATAAGCTCAGATTTCACAACATTTGCGCGTGCATGTGTGTCTGGAAGGATAACGATTGGTGCCTCAAGCCCCTTCGCCCCGTGCACAGTCATCACCCTGATCTGGTCGCTTGCGCTGTCCATTTGCCGTTTGATTTCAACCTCTTCAGATTGAAGCCACGTGAGGAAACCCGTAAGACTCGGGATTTCCATCTGCTCAAAACTCAACGCCTGACTTAAAAGGGCATCAATGCCATCCTCGGCTTCTGCCCCAAGGCGGGCAACCAAGTTTATGCGGCCTTTATGATCCGTCAAACAGCGTTCAATAAGTTCATAGGGGCGGAGAAAATCGGCCGAATCGCGGAGGTCTTCGAGGATAGAGACCGTTTCGGGGAATTCCTTTTTACGTTCCTGAAGCGCGCGCCAGAGATACTTTTGCGTCCGTTTCTGAGCTAGGTCATACAAATCTTGTTCGCTCCAACCAAAGAGCGGCGAGCGCAAAATCGCGGCGAGCGAGAGGTCATCCTCGGACGTGGCAAGGAAGGATAGAAGCGCGGTGATGTCCTTCACGGCAAGGCTTGCGCCAATCCGAAACCTGTCCGCCCCCGCAATTGCCAGCTTTTCAGCCTTACAGGCTTGGATGATTTCCGGAAAAATACCGCTCCGACCCTGCACTAAAATGAGGAAATCGCCCTCGGTAACTGGGCGTTGCGCATAGGTTCCTGAATTGCCGATTTCTTGCGGAATAGTGACGTTTTCATCGATCATCCGGCGAATTTCACCCGCGATCATCCGCGCGAGTTGAACATTGTGGTGATTTTGAGAAAGACGATCAACGGGGTCGGCCCAATGGCGATCATCCTCGTCCGAAACACTCTCAATGATCGGCCAGTGATCTACGCGGCCCGGCATCGCGTCCTTAAAGGCGATATGGGTCATTTCGCCACCAACTCCATGCCCTTCGCGTGCGGAAAAACTGTGGTCCACAACAGAAAGAACGGAACTGGACGACCGAAAGGAATGCTCCAATTGCAAACTCTGGAGGCCCACGCCAATTTGGGTCAAACGCGCGGCGAAGTGCTTTTGCATGCGGTCAAATTCGGACGGATCGGCACCTTGGAACGAATAAATTGACTGTTTTTTGTCGCCAACCACGAAAATTGTACGCGTTTGGTCTGAACGCGCGCCTGCACCGCTGGTGAATTCTTGGGCAAGGTTTTCAATAACGCTCCATTGCGCGGGGCTGGTGTCTTGGGCCTCATCCACCAAAATGTGGTCAATTCCGCCGTCCAAACGATACAAGACCCATTGCGCGACTAAGGGATCGGTCAAAAGATCGCGTGCTTTTAGAATGAGATCGTCAAAATCCAACCAACCCCTCCAGAGTTTCTTTGCCTGATATCGGGGTAAAAATGCGGCGGAAAATTCCTGCAGTGCGAGGGTTTTTCGCGCGGCATAGAGCCTGTTTTTGGTGTCGCGCGCATCCTCGATGCGCATCATGAAGTCATTCAAGCGATCCATGTTATCACTGAATTTTGCTTGGACAGCTTTGGTGGGAAAAGCATTGGATTTTGCAGAAAAGGGCTCTTTTGCGCTCGCGCCCGTCAAGAAAATACCTTCAAGCGTCGCGAGGTCAGCCGTAGAAAGATTGGCGAAATCTAGGCCGCACAGCCGTGCATGTGCTTTTTGGTCCGTGGACGACCCAGCCTCCAAGTAAGGCATAAGACTCGTCAGGAGGGCACCGTCATCCGGCAAAAACGTGCGTTTTTCCAGGTCGAGCAGCGAAAACCCTTCGGTCAATCCAAATCGCGCCCAGATACTATTAGCGTCCGGATTGGGAGGAAAACTTGCTGCATACTTGGAGATTTCAGAAGTGAACTTGGTCAAATCTTGATCCGTGAGTAATGCAGCGACGCCATCAACGGCCCATTGGTCGCCGGTAAGCACCATTTCATCGACAACTTCCTCCCGCAGAAGGTTGCCTGCCCGATCATCCATTTCGACAAACTGGGGCGAAACACCTGCCTCAAGAGGGAAGCGGCGCAGCAAGGAGGCACAAAAAGAGTGGATGGTTTGGATTTTCAATCCACCGGGAGCCTCGATTGCACGGGCAAAAAGGCGACGGGCCTCTTTCAGTTCAGCGTCGCCGACTTGCCCCTCGAACCCAAGTTTCTTGAGGTCGGCCTTTAGCTCCTCCGTCTCTAACATGGCCCAACTGCCCAAACGGGCAAACAATCGGTTCTGCATTTCGCTGGCAGCGGCCTTGGTATAGGTCAGGCACAGAATGTGTTGGGGAAGTACTTTATCGAGCAATAAGCGCGCAACGCGATCCGTTAAAACGCGGGTTTTGCCAGAGCCTGCGTTCGCCGAGAGCCACGTTGAATCTTTGGGGCTGGCCGCTTGGACTTGGCGTTCTGAGGCTTGATCACGGCGCATCATGATACCACCTCACGGTTGGGGGCGTCGCTTTCTTCCCACTCGCCAAAACGTGCAAGGTGGTCGTAATCGCCATAGTGGGCCACAACACTCGTAGCGCGACGCGAGGTATAACCTTGGTCGGGTGCGAAATAGGTTTCAATCAATGTGTGCAGCTCCGCCCAAATGTCGGTCGTAGAAGTTTCCTCGAGTTTCGCGTCGCGTTCTTCAGGGGATGAGCCGATGCCAATGTAACTCGCGCGTTGAACACTGTTTTCCGCAACGCCAAGGAAGGCACCGCGTTCAAGCATTGTCGCCTCAAGCAAGAGCTGTTTGTCGAAGAGATGTTCCACTTTTGCAGTGGGCGGCGTCGTTTTATAGTCGTAGATCACAGCGCGCCCATCGGGAGCAACATCGATGCGATCAGCGATTCCAGAAAGAGTGAAATCTAGTCTATCCAGCCTGATTTCGCCCCGTTTCTCAAAATAAGTTGGCGCGGCTTTGCTTTGCCTATCGTGCTCCGTTGCGACAAACCACTCGGCCAAGCGTCCCAATTTTCCCCGCCATATACGTTGCGCGGCGGGCCAAGGAACCTCAGCTTCTAGGATTGTGTCGGCCACCGCCATAAGGGAGGCGGTATTGAGTTTCGATAGGGGGATGTCGCGCACAACTGCCTCGAAAATACTATGCAGAACCGTTCCGCGCAGTGGCGCACTCGCAACTTGTCGCAGGGGATCCAGCGGTTTGAGTCGCAACACATGGCGCGCGTAAACGGCATAGGGGTCGCGAATAAGTGTCTTGATCTGGGTTACGGAAAGCTTTTTGGGCCGCGCATGGACTGGTGGTTGCGGGCAGGGCCGCTTAGCGCTTTCAATCCGTTTTTCTGGTGTCTCAAGTGCTTTGAAGAGGGCCAAATAGGTATTCCCACGACGTCGCATTTGATCAAGGGCTTCTTTGCCACCAGTTTTTGGCAAACCGTCCAAAAGGTTCACGAGTCTATTCACCCAGCGCGACGGAACCGTTTCACTTTCCGAACTGCGAATAGAGCGTGTAATCCAGACTTCTGGTGCACAAACGGCCTGTTGGAAATCGTGCGCTGAGAGCCCGATCCGCCGTTCGGGCAACAATAGACCCGCATCGGCACGCATTTTTCGGTTCAACCACGGATCGGGTTTTGGTGATTCCGGCCACACGCCTTCGTTCAAACCTGCAAGAATAACCAGATCTGCGCCCTGAACGCGGGCCTCAAGTGTTCCCCAGATCATAATGTTTGGATGAGGTTGAATCGGGTCGCGCACAACTTCTTTGTCTAGCACGGACCGAAAGAGGTCGACATAATCTCTGGGCGCAAAATCGCCGCCATAGCCCGCTTCAGACTTCAATGCTTCAACGGTTTGGAGCGCGCTTTCACCAGCTTTTTTCAACCACAACTGGCTTTGATGCTGTGGGGCGGGGCCGTTTGCGAGCCTTTCGGCGATAGCCAAATGAAAATCTAACTGCTCCGAAAGACTCCGCGTCCCAACGGTCGAAAGTTCAAATAAACATCCTATGATCCACTCGACCCAGAGGTTCGCGTTTTCGTCGCCCTTCAGCGTGGAGGCCCACAGTTGAAGGTCATCCGAGTGCGGGTGGGGCGGGCCAAATCTGCGCAGCTTGAGTTCCAACTCGCGTGTCAATTTGAGGTGCGCGCCCCGTTGCCCACTTCCCGTGTTTGTCAGCGGGTGTTTTAGCAAGGTGAGGAGAGCCTCTGATGTCAATTGCTGCCCCATTAGTGCGGAAATATGGCGTAAAAACCGACCGGGAGCGGAAAGAGCAAGTGGCGTGCCCGCGCTATCGTCGGGTTCAATTTTCCACTGCGAAAGGGCGGCGGTCACTTGTCGCGTCAACACACGATCAGGCGTTATTAGAGCCGCTTTCTGGCCCTTCTCAACAGCTTCTCGTAACCTAAGCGCAATAGCTCCCGCCTCCTCGCGGGACGAGGAGGCTTCGACCAAAGTGACGTTTTCGCAGGCTGACGCGAGGCTTGGTAGATGTTTGCCTTCGGACATCCACTGGTCGGTTACGGGGGCGGGACGCAGAGCCAGCGAAATGAGTGCATTGCGTTCTGGGCTTGGAGCAGGTGTTAGGCTCCACTGTGAAACACTGTCGCTGGTCACTTCAAACGACTGCAACAAATGGTGGAACCGATATTGCGGATGATCCTCGGCTGTTAGGGCGTCATCGAGCCCGGACCAAACCTCGGCGGGCATGTCAAAATCAAACCCCGGAAGCACAACCGCCCCGTTGGGAAGCTCTGCAATCGCGCGCATTAACTTATGGGTTGCCCCGCGCGATCCCGTTGAACCCGCAAGAATAATTGGGTTTTTGGGCGGATTATCTTGCCATGAAGAAATAAGCGCTTCGATAACGAGGCGTTGGCGCGCTTCTTTGTCCAGTGGTTCGGTGGTGTTGTCGAAATACCGGTCAACGATACCAATAAATTCAAGGGAACGCGCCCAATGTCCCGATTGATCAGACACATCAAGGGACGAAATGCGGCAGGGTTCCACGCCTTCGCCATGCATTTCATCCATCAAAGTCGCCAAACTGTCGGCGAGGTCATAGAGAGCATCGCGCGCGGCAAGGTCTGGTTGCTGATCAAGGAGTTGGGCGATGAGTTGGGTGAGTTCGAGCCGCCTTCTCAGGGGCGAAACCGCCTTTTCTATACCCGCCGCGGCCCCAAACGCGAGGTCCGTAACGAGGCCGATTTTTGGACATAGAATTGCACCTTGAGCAGCAAAAAGGCTGACAACCCGCCGCTTCATCCGCTCGGTATTGACGACTAACTGGACGCGCGCCAGTTCTTCTGGAGGCTTGTCGCGATATCGGTCCAGAAGGCCATGAACCAGTACCGCCGGGAAATCACATCCAGGGGCGATGCCATAGATGTTCGGCTTAAACATCGTGGGCACGTTTCAGGAGAGATTCGGCGATAGGCACACTCGAGGGTTGCCCGACGTCACACCATTTCCCTGAATAAGTAACGCCAAAAACGCGGCCGCTTTGCATGAGAAGATTCCAATATAGGTTTAGTGAAAATGCGGTTTCTGAAATTTCCGCAAGGCGGTCGGTTTTGATGATCTGTGCGCCCGTATAAAGGAGGGGGCCACCGCGCGTTAGGTGCCCATTTTGATCGGACGAAAAATCTCCACTTCCGTGGTGCCCAAAGGATTGAGTTAAGGGAACGAGCATCAATAACGCGTCCATTTGGGTAGGATTCCAAGCCTTTCGCAACAGGGTCAGCGGGTTGGGGCCGGACCAAATGGCGTCAGAATTAAGGGTAAAAACGGGGGCGTTCTGTAAAATTGGAAGGGCTTTGCGCAGGCCCCCACCTGTCTCAAGAAGTTGGGATTTTTCGTTCGAGAACTGAACGCCTTTTGGTCCGAAATGTTGGACGATACTGTCTGGAAGGTAATGAAGGTTCATCACGGTTTGAAGGTTTTCATCCTGCGCGAGTGCAAAAGCATAGTCGGCGAGTGGTTTGCCGTTCACCAAAATCATCGGTTTTGGAAGGGTTTCGGAAAGGGGCAACATGCGTGTGCCCTTGCCAGCCGTGAAAATCATGATCGATTTAGGCATCTGGACCCTCCAGACGGCAAAGCACCTCGGGCGATGGCGGCGGCAAGGTATCCATGAGGATCGCCTTCAAATTGGTAAGGTTAGGGTGCTCTAGATCACGCATCAAATGGCCCCAGACACGGGGTAAAAACTCTAGATATCGCCGCTTTCCTTTGTTAAGTGACAGATGCGCCAGAACACCCAAAATACGAAGGTTCCTTTGCGCGGCTTGAGCACAAAATCCCTCAAGGAAAATATCTGGATCAAGCTTTGAATGGTCGAGAAAGTGGTCGAGAACGAATTTGCGAGTCGTCTCGCTAACATCGCGGCGCGCGTCTTCCAACAATGATGCGAGATCATAGCACGAGTGTCCCACGTGTGCGTCCTGAAAATCCAAAACACCAACGCGGGCAACACCAAAGCGATCTGGAAGCCAGAGCAGGTTTTCTGCGTGGAAATCACGCAACAAAAGCTTGGGTTCTTTTGAATTAGACCTAACCAATACGCGCTCCAATTCGAGGGATATCGCGCTTTGAGCACTCGGATTTTCCTTTCCGGTTGCGCCCAAGAGATAGGCATCAAAAGCCGGAGCAATGGCCCTTGCCATGGTTGCTGGATCAAGCGTTGGTAGATTTTTTGGCGTCGGCGCTGTCTGAATTTCGAGGAGAAGGTTTGCAGCGCCAATGTAAAGGTCGGTCTCCATCTTTGGCTTTTGCAATAAAATATTGGCAAAGAGCTCGTCGCCGAGGTCTTCAAGGAGTAACTCTTCCTCAGATTGCGCCAAAATAACTGGTGCAGAGAGGCCGAGGCTTCGCAAGTGAATATCAATTTTGATAAAGTCCGCAACGCCGTCAGGACGATCATTGCGGGCGTCCATGTGGATCATGCTGCCAAATGCAGGGTGGCGCCAGCGCGCATATCTGCGACCGGATGCATCACCCGCGAGAGGCGTTACGGTCACACCACTTGGGCTAAAGAGGAGTTGTGCAAAGCGATCAGGCATTCAAAACCTCTGTCAAAATGTTCCAACGCGCCGAATGAGATTGAAATTTCAGAAGACGAACTTCATCGTTTTCGGGAACAAAAGTGATGTGCAGGGCGTCTTTGGGTTCTTGCCCCGCGAGCCTATCTGGCCATTCTATCAAACAAAGCGAGGCGTCGAATGCCTCTTCTAGACCAAGTTCCCATGCCTCGTCGGGATGGGCTAGGCGATACAAATCACAGTGCCAGATCTGAAACTTAGGCCCATCATAAACCTGAACAAGTGTAAAGGTTGGCGAGGGAATGTCTTCGGGATGGGTTAGAATTGACAGAATGAGGGATCGACTGAATAGGCTTTTCCCGGACCCGATAGGCCCTTCAAGAAGAATTGTGTCCCCAGACGTAAGATGCGGCGCTAGACGGTTGGCGAGCGCTTCTGTCTCCTCAGGAGAGGAAAGTGAAATTTGATGTGAAAACGGTAACATGTAGCGAATTTAACGCAGCCACATCCAACCGCAAGGGAGATCATGCTTCGATTTTGAAAAGAAGTGGCTCCTTTGGTTTTGAAGCTCTATCCGCGTGTGGGACCTCCTCCGTGTCGAGAGCTTTGGGTTCGATGGGTTCCAAAGGGGTAAGTGCAGGGCTGCTTATTACCGCAAATGCGATAAGGGTTCCTCCACCAGCGACTGGGGCAAGTCGGCAAGTCAAATTACCGCCTTCCAACAAGCGAAGTTTGAAGCTCTTTTCTTCGCGAGATCCATTTGTTGCGATGTAGCTTTGAATGGACGACCACAATGGGCTGTCCTCACATTTGGCGCGCCAGTGCGCCATTGCGTCAACCACACTCATTTCGCCGAGAGTGGTTCCTGGGTCGACACCCCAAAGGGATGTATAGGTAGAGTTTGACATCGTGAGCATTCCGTCAGATGCAAAAACTGCAATCGCCTCGCGGAAGCTGTCGAGAACGGCCTGTCCGATCTCGAGTTCACGCCTAAACCGCCGTGTGAGAGACACTTCTGCGGAAATATCCTCAAAAAGAAACGCGACAGCCCCATCCGGATGAGGGCGGCCCGTTACGCGATATGTTTGGCCCGACGGGAGCGTCCAAGTCTCAGAGTAGGTGCCATCGACTGCTGCGGCCTCAAGTGCGGAAATTTGAGCGCGCCAGCCTTTGTAGTTCTTAGGTTCGGGGATCACTTGCCCTTCGCGTAATTTATCCAAAAAACTAACCAGCGTTGGACGAAGGGATAAAAACATAGGCTGAAGGCCCGTGAGGTCGGTGAGGGCAGGGTTAAAGAGCGCGAGTTGACGTTTTTTATCGAAAATGGCCAATCCGGTCGGGAGGTGAGCAAACGTTTTTGTCAGCGTTTGAACGAAATCCCGCAAAGCGGTTTCGGCGCGAACAACCCCGTCGGCACTTGTAGCAAAATGCAATGACTCGTCGCCAATAGTTGTGCTGAAAACTTCATACCAACGACCATTGGTCTCTTCGGGGAATTTCACTGAAACACGATGCGCCCGTCCTTCAGGCGAGCCTTGGGCGAGCGAAACAGATTGGAAAAGTCGCGAGGGCGGCCAGGTTTGAACGGGCATCTCTGCACTGCCATCAAATTCTTGCGACAGGGTGAAGTAACTCGAATTAGCCCATGTAATCACGCCGTCGACTGTCTGCTGCCAGACGTAATACGGGGACATCTCGGCCGTCTTACGCAAAGTCTCCAACTCTCGCTTCATGGCATTCATACTGTGAGGGTCAACTACCGTTTCAGTGCTGGCGGTTGCGTCTTCGACCAGCTCAATTCGGGCCACACCGTTCCACCATTCAGCTCGGATTTCGGCAAAGTCGGCGGGATCGCTCGCTTGGATTGTGAGGGAACCCTCACTCGCCAGCTCTGCCATTTCGAGGGGCAAATCCGGGAAGCGGGTCTGGGCGAGAACGCAAAATTGGCGCCATTCTGATGACCCTTGCGGGCGGGAATTTAACAAGGCGCGGGCGCGTGACGTGGCATCGACCAATTTTTCGTCGTCGAAGAGAAAAACCAAGGAGTTTTCCGCCCCCTGAAGGAGTGCCCGATGTGATTGTTTGTTTCCACGACCGGAAAAGTAACCCACACCGAATACACCACATGCCGCGGCGAAAAATGAAGAGAGCGCCACCATTAAAAGGGTTTCTGAAGAGAGCACAGACAAGGAATCATTCCATTTGATGGGTACGGGAGGATATTCGCTCCGGAAAGGTTAACGCCTTATTAAGGTTTCTTAAAAAAGGAGTCTATGGCTATGCTTTTGGTACAAAAAGACTGTTTTCACCAAGACGCCCACGCGTTGCCTCCGCAGACGCAACAAGAACATCGAGAGGCCAGACAACTTGGATCACGGCACCACACTTAAGAGGCCGCTCTTGCTCGGTTAAAAAGGGGTCCGATCCGTTGGCAAAAATTAGTTCGGCCCCCGTGCGCTCAAGAAGTGTTTTCGCTATAAAGAGTCCGAGTCCCATCCCCTCATAACCCGGGCGGCGCGGTTTCACCCCTGCATCGCGGCGTCTGACAAAAGGCTCCCCAATACGGCCAATCAAATGCGGCGGAAAACCGGGTCCATCGTCCGCAATTCGAATTTGGATGCGGTTGTTCGTCCATGCGAGATCAATCCAAACATTTGCCTGTGAAAAATCCACCGCATTCTGAACGAGGTTCCTCAAGCCGTGAATAATCTCTGGACTTCGATGAATTTCGGGGTGTTCGCGCAGACCACTTGGGGCAGGGCCGATGTTGAAATGAATGTCACGACCGCGTTTCGTGTGAGGCTCTGCCGCTTCGCGCACCACGGCCTCAAATGGCGCAGTACGCATATGGAGGTCGTCTTTTCCTGCCCGCCCCATGGAACGCAAAATCTCGCGGCATCGGTCTGTTTGCTCGCCGATGAGCAAGGCGTCGGCCATAAGGTCAGAGCCGTCCTCAAGGTCGTCTAGCATCTCGGAGGCCGCGAGTTTTATTGTCGCGAGAGGGGTGCCCAATTCGTGCGCTGCTGCAGCCACAACCCCCCCGAGATCAGTCAATTTCTGCTCGCGAGCCAGTGCCATTTGCGTCGCCAAAAGTGCTTCGGACATGGAGTGAATCTCGCTGGTCACCCGCCGCGCATACATGGCGAGAAATACTGTGCCGATGACGATAGACAGCCAAAACCCAAACAGAAGGAAGGGATCGGCCTGAAAAATGCGACCCGCGCTGTTTTGAAGGGGGGTGCTCCGCAGAGCGACAAGGGTAGTGAGGCACAAAGCAACCGTGCCCAGAAGAATTGTGGAGTGGAGGGTTAAAACCGTTGCCGAAATTGTGACTGGAACGAGAATTAGAAGCGCGAAGGGATTGTGCAGCCCACCGGTTAAATAAATCAGTAGCATGAGTTGCGAAATATCGAAGAGCAACATCAAGACGGCTTGCCCCTCGCTGAGGCGTTTGTTCTCTGGGTAGACGAAAATCGCAATTAAATTTGCGATAACCGAGGCTGCAATCACTAAGTAACAAAGGCCCAAATCGAGCTGGATGTCGAACTGGCTCCGTGCAACCGAAATTGCAATTATTTGCCCCGCAATCGCAACCCAGCGCAGGACAATCAGCGTGCGCAGCCGAATCCAATCGCTGCGCGCGGATTGATTGATGAAGAGCGATTGTGTTTCGATCATTGGCACCCCATGTTGTGCGGCAAGTTGCACAGTTGATTGTCATGGTAAACACAGCGATCAAGCGGCGAAACCAAAAAGGATTGAACGATGGGTCGGATTTTTGCATTTGCTGCAGTTGGTGTTGCCGCTATTTTACTGGGCTCAACCGCCTATCTGAAAATGAGTTCGGGCGAATCCGAGTTTGAGCAATGCAGTGTGAACAAAATTGCCGGTGGTACGTCCTCCATTGGCGGGCCGTTCTCGCTTATTGACGAAACGGGCACCCGCGTTTCCGACACTGACGTTTTGACCAAACCGTCGATTATCTACTTCGGCTATACGTTCTGTCCCGACGTATGTCCGCTGGATTCTGCGCGCAATGCGGCAGCGGTGGATTTGCTGGATGAAGTTGGTATCGAGACCACTCCGATCTTTATTTCAATTGATCCCGCGCGCGACACGCCAGAGGTTTTGGCCGAATATACCGACGTGATGCATGATCGTATGATTGGCCTCACAGGGACCGAAGAGGACGTAAAAGCGGCGTCGCGGGCCTATAAAACCTATTACAAAAAGAACGAGGGCGATGACGAATATTATCTCGTCGATCACTCGACCTTCACCTATCTCTATCTGCCCGAACACGGGGTCGTGGAGTATTTCAACCGCGATGATACACCAGAGGATATGGCCAATCGAGTCGCGTGTTTTGTCGAAAACTCCTGATTTTCCATCCATTCAGGTTTAACGATATTTGACCTGCCTTGCGGTTCTGCATAGAACAGGGGGGCAGAGATAAAATTAGGGCGCTTAAATGAAAGATCGTGAATTGCAGGACATCGGCGAAGACAAATCTCTCATGCTCCTTGATGACGACGAACCGTTTTTGCGTCGTCTTGCGCGCGCAATGGAAAAACGCGGGTTTGTGGTTGAAATGGCTGGTTCAGTGGCCGCTGGGCGCGCGATCGCCACGGCGCGGCCACCCGCCTATGCGGTGATTGATCTGCGCCTTGAAGATGGCAACGGCCTCGACGTTGTCGAATTGCTACGCGAAAAGCGGCCAGATGCGAAGATCGTTGTTTTAACGGGGTACGGCGCCATTGCGACGGCCGTTGCTGCGGTTAAAATCGGGGCGACGGATTATTTGTCAAAGCCCGCCGATGCCAATGACATTCTTGGCGCTTTGTTAGCTAAAAAAGATGCGCTTCCCCCGCCGCCTGATAATCCGATGTCCGCAGATCGGGTGCGTTGGGAGCATATCCAGCGCGTATATGAATTATGTGACCGAAATGTGAGTGAAACCGCGCGGCGCTTGAGTATGCACCGGCGCACACTTCAACGCATTTTGGCGAAAAGATCGCCGCGTTAGGCTCTATATTTCGGCAAGAAGCTCTTCGTGACGCGCGGTGAAATCATTGCGTGCGAGGAGCGGTGAACGCAATTCAATCGCTAGCCCTTCTAAAACTGCGGCGTCTGGTTTGCCAAAGAGTTTGTCTGCCTCGCGTTCTGAGAAGCCAGCAATCTGGGTCGCTTCCATCCAGGCCGAGATTTTATCTGCTTTTTTAATCTGTTTCTTAACCGATACAGGGATCGACGCGGGCAGGCCAAACCGAAGATGAATCGCCGCAGTAAGTCGCGTGTCCAAGGCTTCGTAACCCGTTCCAACCGCGGATTTTACGGGGGAAATCATATCGCCAATGACGTACTCTGGCGCGTCATGCAAAAGCGCGGCCAGCTTCCATCTTGCAGGAGCGTTTGGCACAATGCGGCAAAACAAACGTTCGACCAGCAGGGAGTGTTCCGCCACAGAATAAGCGAAATCGCCTTTGGTTTGACCATTCCAACGTGCAACAAACGCAAGGCCATGCGCAATATCAATGATTTCGATATCCATCGGCGTTGGGTCGAGCAAGTCCAGCCGACGACCAGAAAGCATGCGTTGCCACGCGCGGGGTTGATTTGCCATTGTTTTGCCTCTGTTTTACACGCGCTCAATCTTGTTATGGCTAGACCCCGACCTGCCAAAAGTAAAGATGCTCGGTTTTGAGCCGTGCTGGATCACGCGGGTTTGTTGGGCCTCTGTTGCTTAGACGCGATTGTGGTGGTATCTGGCGTTCAACTAAATTTATGAGGAATCAGCCCCATGGCGAACGACTATATCATCAAAGACATTGCCCTTGCAGAATATGGCCGCAAGGAATTGGACATCGCAGAAACCGAAATGCCTGGCTTGATGGCGCTGCGCACTGAGTATGGCGAGAGCAAACCGCTCAAAGGCGCGCGCATTGCCGGTTCGCTTCACATGACGATCCAAACAGCGGTTTTGATCGAAACTTTGGTGGCCTTGGGTGCCGATGTGCGCTGGGCGTCGTGCAATATTTTCTCAACTCAAGACCACGCTGCCGCAGCGATCGCCGCTGGTGGTACACCCGTTTTCGCAATCAAAGGCGAAACGCTGGAAGAATATTGGGATTACGCGGACAAAATTTTTGATTTTGACGGCGGCACATGTAACCTCATTCTCGACGATGGCGGCGACGCAACCATGTACATCCTTCTGGGTGCGCGCGTCGAAGCTGGCGAAACCAACCTTCTCGATGTCCCAACAAGCGACGAAGAAGTGGCATTTTTCGCACAAATCAGAAAACGTCTTGCCGCTTCGCCCGGTTGGTTCACAAAGCAACGTGATGCGATCCAAGGTGTTTCCGAGGAAACAACAACCGGCGTTCACCGCCTCTATGACTTGGTGAAAACTGGCCACTTGCCGTTCCCCGCGATTAACGTGAATGACTCCGTCACCAAGTCGAAATTCGACAACAAATACGGCTGTAAAGAGAGCCTCGTTGACGGTATTCGCCGCGCAACAGACACAATGATGGCCGGCAAAGTGGCGGTTGTTTGTGGCTATGGCGACGTTGGCAAAGGCTGTTCAGCTTCCCTTTCGGGCGCGGGCGCACGCGTCAAAGTTACTGAAATCGACCCTATTTGTGCGTTGCAAGCGGCGATGGATGGCTATGAAGTTGTCCTTCTCGAAGATGTCGTTTCGACGGCCGATATTTTTGTGACCACAACAGGCAACAAAGACATTATCCGCATCGAGCACATGCGTGAAATGAAAGACATGGCGATCGTTGGCAACATCGGCCACTTTGACAATGAAATCCAAGTTGCGGCGCTCAAAAACCACAAATGGACCAATATCAAAGACCAAGTGGATATGATCGAAATGCCGTCTGGCGCGCGTTTGATCCTTCTTTCCGAGGGACGTTTGCTTAACCTTGGAAACGCGACGGGTCACCCTTCCTTTGTGATGTCCGCAAGTTTCACTAACCAAGTTCTGGCGCAAATCGAGCTTTGGACGAAGGGCGACGACTATAAAAACGACGTGTATATTCTGCCGAAACATCTGGACGAGAAAGTTGCGCGTCTTCACCTTGACCGCATCGGTGTGAAACTGTCGAAATTGGCTCCGGAGCAGGCAGCCTATATTGGTGTCAGCGTTGATGGGCCGTTCAAACCCGAGCATTACCGCTACTAAAACAGCTGTCGCGGTATAATTCATCAGTATTTTAAGGCGCCCCACGCAAATTGGGGCGCCTTTTTGCGTTCTCGTCCAATTGGTGAAATTTTTTCTTTGTGATTATCCCCGACTTGGCTACCGTGTCGTAGGGCCGGAAAAGGTTCATTTTAACGGGTGCTGCCCAGAAATTGATGGAGTTTGACTGTGGGAAAACGGGACGATCTAATTGCGAAATACGCGGACGACTTGAAAAATAAATGTGGGGTAACGCCCGATATGGATCTTTTGACAAAAGTGACCATCGGATGTGGTCCGGCAATCTACAACGCCGACGCATCAACTGTTGCAGGCTCTCAGGACTCCGAACTTGAAACGGTAAAAAACAATTTCCTCATCAAAAAGCTCTCGCTCGCTGAAGGTCCGAAATTGATGGAGGCCATTCAATCCGTCATCGAAACCTACGGTAAATCCGAGCGCACCAAATATCGCGTTGTTGTGTATTACTTGCTGGTAAAACATTTTGGAAAAGAAGCTGTCTACGGGTAATCCGCAGAAGCTATTATTAAAAGGCGTTCTCATCTACGGGTGCGCCTTTTTAGTTAATAGAACTATAACATGTTGAATTTTAACAGTTATCCCTAAAAACATACTTGCCACATGGGGCAGGGCGGTCTAGGGTTGGTCTATCCCGTCAGGACGACAGGAACCTAACATAACACGTGTGGTGCAAAGTGGAGCGCGTGGGGTGATGGAGGGTTCCGAGGGGTCGGAGCCCTCCTTTTTTATTTGAGGGCTGCAGCCATCAATCGATACACGATCTGGGCGGCAGTAAAATCCCAAGCAATTTCGCCATTTGGAGCAAGCTCTACCACGTCGATCCCCACACATTTCCGGCCTTTGAGGGCATGTTCAACCAGTTGTAGTGACTGGTAATAACTAAGTCCCCCAGGAACGGCGGTACCTGTGGCGGGCATCTGTGACGGGTCCAAACCATCCACGTCATAGGAAATATACACATGCTCGGGAAAATCTTCAGGCAGGTCGATCGCGTGGATATTGTTGGTAACAAGCTCTTCTGCATCGACGAAGAAAACTTTGTTCCGCGCCCGACTTTCAACTTCCTGTTCACACAGTGCGCGAACGCCGAATTGCGCCAGTTGAATGCCCTCTTCGCTTAGCAAATGCATTACGGACGCGTGCGAGTGTTTTTCCCCCTGATAGGCAATCCGCAGATCTGCGTGCGCATCGATTTGGATAATCCCTATTGGTTTCTTTAACGCACGCGCAACGCCCATGACGGCACCATAGGATAGTGAGTGTTCGCCTCCCAAAGTGACCGGAATTTTGCCATTCTGAACGGCAAATTCGGTGCGCTGTGTTAGGCGTTCCATGATTTTGGGCAAAGGGCCGCTGCAATCCACATCTGGTTCGGTAAAAATTCCTTCTGAACATGGGATAATCCCTAAGCAAAGCCGCTCCAATTCATTGCTCGCCTCGATGATGGCGGCGGGGCCGGCCTGCGTGCCCGCACCATAGGAAACCGTGCGCTCCAACGGCATCGGAATGACGCGAAATAGCGCCGTCTCATCGCGTTCGGAGGGGCTGAGTTCGCTCTCAAGAAAAATGCTCATGTTATGATAGCCTGTTGCGAAAATTGTCGTAAGAGAACTGCTTCACCATGGTCAATTCGTCGGTTTCGGAATTCCAAAGCGCAATCGACGGTAGGGCTACACCGTTGAAGGTGTTGGTTTTAACCATGGAATAATGGGCCTGATCCAAAAACGCGACCCGATCACCAATGGCAAGCGGAGTTGTGCGGCCATAGTCGCCAATAACATCCCCCGCGAGGCAAGAGGGGCCACCCAATCGATAGATGTGTCCGCGCGGATCTTCGTTAAGCATTGCAGGTCGATATGGCGCTTCGATCACGTCGGGCATGTGACATGTGGCCGAAATATCGGTAATCGCAAGCGCCATTCCGTTTGTGGGCAAGTCTAGAACTTCGCCGACAAGTATTCCCGCATCAAGGGCGACGGCCTCGCCTGGTTCCAAGTAGATGTCGAGACCCGTTTTCGCCCTCAAATCTCGTATAAATTGGATAAGCGACGTGCGATCATAGTCGCCCCGCGTGATATGGTGACCACCGCCGAAATTGAGCCATTTTAAGCGCGAAACATAAGGTAAAATCTGCGCCTCTACAGCCGACCATGTGCGTTCAAGAGGGGAGAACCCCTGTTCGCAAAGAGTATGAAAATGCAGTCCGTCCACCCCCTCTAGACATGCAGAAGTCAGTTGGGAAATTGGCATTCCCAAACGTGAATTTGGCGCACAGGGGTCGTATTTTGGAATTTCGCCCTCTGAGTGTTCCGGATTGATACGCAATCCAACCAAAACCTCTCGTGATAAGCCTCTAACCTGTGGCAGAAAGCGATCTTTCTGTGCCGCAGAATTGAAGATTATGTGGTCGGAAAGAGCGAGAATATCAGCGAACTCGCTCTCTTTGTAGCCCGCACAATAGGTCGCAACTTCGCCACCATATTCTTCACGCGCTAGGCGCGCCTCATAGAGGCCTGAGGCGCATGTCCCATGCAGATATTGACGGACCATCGGCGCCAAGGCGAACATCGAGAAGGCCTTGAGTGCCGACAGAATATGTGCGCCGGATTGATCCGCAACCTCAGCCAAAATCGCCAAATTGCGTGCGATGGCGATCTCATCCACCACGAAACACGGGCTGGGAACGCGTGACAAATCAAAATGCGAAAAGGCACCTGCGTCGCCAGCTTGTGTTTGCATGATTTGAGCCATGTTTAGAACTCCACAGGGCCGCTAAGTTCGTGAACTTCCCACGGGAGGCCTTGCTCGTTGAGCATGTCCATAAAGGCGTCTGGGTCCAACTGCTCTGTATTCCAAACGCCTGGCTCGCGCCAAATTCCCTTGAGAACCATAGCCGCGCCGATCATGGCTGGAACACCGGTCGTATAGGAAACCGCTTGGCTTCCAACTTCGGCGTAACACTCCTCGTGGTCGCAGATATTGTAGATATAATAGGTTTTTTCTACGCCATCTTTGAGGCCCGTTGCGATATCCCCGATACAGGTTTTGCCCTTGGTCAATTCGCCCAAATCGGACGGATCTGGCAACACGGATTTAAGGAATTGTAGCGGGATAATTTCTTGGCCGTTATGGATGATAGGCTCAATGGACGTCATGCCAATGCCCTCAAGAACGCGCACGTGATTGATATAGGCATCGCCGAACGTCATCCAAAACCGCGCCCGTTCGATTTCGGGGAAGTGGGTTTTCATGCTTTCGAGTTCCTCATGATACATGAGGTACATGTTTTTCTCGCCTACCTCTGGGAAATCAAAGGCAACTTTGTGGGTCATAGCGGGACTTGTCACCCAATCGCCATTTTCCCAGTGACGCGCGTCTGCGGTGACTTCGCGGATGTTGATCTCGGGGTTGAAATTGGTGGCAAACACCTTGCCATTATCGCCGCCGTTGCAATCAAGGACGTCGATTTGGCGAATGGCATCCAACTTGTGCTTTTTGAGCCAAGTCGCGAAAACGGAGGTTACCCCTGGATCAAAACCAGAGCCAAGAATGCAAGTTAGACCCGCAGCCTTGAACTTGTCCTGATAGGCCCACTGCCAATGGTACTCAAATTTGGCTTCGTCCTCTGGCTCATAGTTGGCGGTGTCCAGATAGTGAATTCCTGCCTCAAGACAGGCATCCATCAGCACCAAATCTTGATACGGAAGTGCAAGATTGACCAGCAATTCCGCGCCAGTTTCGCGGATCAAAGCCACAACGGCCGGAACATCCATTGCGTCCACTTGGGCCGTCTTGATCGTGACTCCTGTGCGGGATTTTACGCCAGCCGCGATCTCATCG
This sequence comes from Falsihalocynthiibacter sp. S25ZX9, assembly GCF_041205405.1. NCBI lineage: Bacteria > Pseudomonadati > Pseudomonadota > Alphaproteobacteria > Rhodobacterales > Roseobacteraceae > Falsihalocynthiibacter > Falsihalocynthiibacter sp. S25ZX9. The sequence continues at coordinate 119,559 of NZ_JBGFCD010000006.1, read as the reverse complement.
CACTTGAAAAGGCGCCGTGAAGCCAAGGTGATCTCGGTGAAAATATCCGAATTCATTGCCATTTTATGCACAGCGGCGGACGAAACGCCGCCCGCGCCGATTACCAATGTTTTGCCCATGACGTCTCTCCTCGTCTCGTTGTTATTCATAGTAAGTATAGCCATTAATGCTGTCGCGGTAAGCCGCCAAAAGTGTTTTGCGGTCTTTGGGATTTAGGCGCTTGTGAGAAATCTCGTTGTCGATCCGTGCACGGAACGCATCGACACAATCGCGCGGGTCGTATTCGACATAGGACAGGACCTCGGCAATCGTGTCGCCTTCCTGTTCGTGCAAAAGGTCGAAACTTCCGTCGTCGCGCAGGTCGATTGTCGCCACATTGGTATCGCCAAATAGGTTGTGCAAATCGCCCAGAGTTTCCTGATAGGCCCCGACGTAAAAGACGCCAATGTAATAGGGTTTGCTTTCGTCCAGAGTATGAACGGGAAGCGAAGGCGAAATTCCGTCCGCAAGGATGAACTTGTCTATTTTTCCGTCGGAATCACACGTGATATCCGACAAAACCGCGCGTCTGTCGGGGGCAACATTGAGCATTTGTAGTGGCACCAAAGGATGAACTTGGTCGATTGCCCAAACATCAGGGAGCGATTGAAATAGCGAGAAATTACAGTGATAGATATCCGCCAACTGCTCCAAATGTGCATCGACATCTGGGGCCGTGCCCACTTCGGGCGCAAGACTTTTGATCTTGGACATGAGGTGGAGATAAATACGCTCTGCGCGCGCCATTTGGCGCAGGTCAATATATCCCCGCCGAAACAAGGCCCGCAATTCGTTGCGATAAAAGCTGGAATCATTAATGCACTCTTGAAGGCGTTGTGGCTCTAAATAGCCAGAAACCGCAGCAAGGTCGGAAACAAAGTGATGATCCTCAGCCGCAGGTACGGTTGGGTTGTGAGAGTCGTAAAGTGTGGCCTCAAGGACGTTAAAAATGAGCATCGACGAGGTCGCAACAACGGCCCGACCGCTCTCGGTAACAAGAATTGGGTGCGGGATTTTCGCTTCATCCAATGCATAGGACACGGTCTCAACAATGTTCGTGCAATATTCGTCGACCGAATAGTTGATCGAGTTTTCGTTGGTCGATTTCTCGCCCGTATAATCAACACCAAGTCCGCCGCCCAAATCGAGGTGTGTCAGGGGCGCTCCTTCGCGTGTGAGTTCCACGAAGTAACGGCATGCTTCGCCGGTAGCGCGACGCACGTCATTTACGTCCGGAATTTGACTGCCCAAATGGCTGTGCTGAAATTTGAGACAGTGAATGAGGCCCGCTTCTTTGAGGCTATCAACAACGTCAACAAGTTGGTCTGTGTGCATCCCGAAGGTCGAACGATCGCCGGAACTCTCTGCCCAATTCCCAGAAATTCGGTTGGAAAGTTTCACCCGAACGCCAAGTTGTGGCTCCTCGCCCAATTCTTTAACCACGGCAAGAACCGTCTGTAATTCCTTCGGGCTTTCCAAAACAATCACGGTGTTGAACCCGAGTTTACGCGACAAAATGGCAAGACGGATGAATTCCGCGTCTTTAACACCGTTGCAAACAATAAGCGCGTCGTGCGCCAAAGGTTGGGCGAGGGCGATCACCAATTCAGGCTTGGAGCCCGCTTCAAGGCCATGGGAGTATGGCTTGCCGAATTCAACAATCCGGCTGATAACCTGTGCTTGCTGGTTCACTTTGACGGGGAAAACCGCACGATATTCGTTTTTATATCCAGCACGTTTGATCGCGGAGGCAAAACTTTCGTTGAGTGCGCGGATACTGCTTTCCAGAAACGAGCTTACACGCAACAAAAGGGGTGCATGAACGCCGCGTTCTTCGAGGTCCTGCAAAATCACAGGTAAACTCACCATAGGCGCGTTTGGCTTGAGGGGGTTGCGAAGCCCAAGATCGCCATTGGGAAGCACGCCAACTAGGTCCTTACCCCAGCGTTCGATCGCATAAACAGAATTTGCGGCAGTGTTGTCATGGGTCAAGGCAGTGTCCAATTCCGTCAGAGTTCCAGTTTCTTCGCTCAATATAACCTTAATTTCGTATTGCAATCGGAAAACTTCGCAAACCTCAAAAAGGCACTCCAGCCATCTCGCAGATGATAGTCCATTCAGCCTCTGTTACGGGTTGAACCGAGAGACGCGTATTCTTGACCAAAGCCATGTTTTCAAGGCGCGGGTCCGCTTTGCACGTGGCGAGGGTAACAGGTTTTACTACAGGTCTCACGGCGCGAATATCCACACATTCCCAGCGCGGATCGTCGGTTGTGCTGTCTGGATGCGCGAGGGCACAGACCTCAACGATGCCGACAACGGCCTTTTCCTTGAGGGAGTGATAAAAGAAACCCAAATCGCCAATTTCCATCAGACGCATATTGTTGCGCGCCTGATAATTGCGCACTCCGTTCCATTCCTCGCCCACACCGCCTTTGGCGACCTGATCGTCCCAACTCCACGCATTAGGCTCTGATTTGAACAGCCAATACGCCATTAGCCAATGACCCGATTCCAAAGCTGCAGGTCAACAGATTGAAACAGGCCCGCCTTGGCATAGGGGTCTTGGTCGGCCCATGCTTGAGCGTCTGCGATGGTTTCAACATTCAGGATAACAAGCGAGCCGCACATGTCGCCATTTTCGTCCAGAAATGGACCTGCTTGGGCGACACCGGTGGACTTAAGATAGGCCACGTGCGCGTTTCTGTTGGCTTTGCGTACGTCGAGGGAGCCAAGTTTATCCTTGGCGATTAGGGCTACGAACATGTTATTCCTCCTTTAAAGGGCGCGCGATGAGGGCTTCCATCGCTTGGGAAACTGTTAGACGTTGAGCCAAAATTGCGGCCACGGCATTTGTGATGGGCATATCGATACCATGTTTTTTGGCCAGATTAGAGACAGCTTCGGCGGTTTTTGCGCCCTCAACCGTCAATCCGGAATCAAATTCCGTTTTTGCGCCGAGTGCAAACCCAAAACTAAAATTCCGACTTCTTGCGGATGTGCAGGTAAGCGCCAAATCCCCGAAGCCAGAAAGGCCAGCGAGGGTTTGCGGCTTGGCACCGAGGGCAATTGCGAGGCGTTGGATTTCGGCATACCCCCGAGTCATAACGGCGGCGCGGGCGCTTTCCCCGAAACCGGCCCCAATGGCCGCGCCACTCGCAATGGCAATAACGTTTTTAAGGGCTCCACCGAGTTCAGCGCCAACCGTATCGGTTGTCCAATAGAGCCGCAGGGCGGGTGTCGAAAGCATTTCCTGTAGCGGTTCCAAACAGGTTTTGGGGCCAGCCAATGTGAGGGCGGTCGGGAGGCCCGCGGCGATATCTACGGCAAAACTGGGCCCCGTCAAAATACAGGCCTGAGCTGATGGGATTGTTGACGCAATGGTTTGCACCGGACCTAAACCCGTTGCGAGGTCTACGCCCTTGCAGCATGCAACCAGCGTTTTTCCATCCAACAATGTCGCATGCGAATGAAGGAAGGCGGCGAGTTTTTGGGTTGGGATGACGAGAAGAATGGTGTCCGCTTGGCATGCCGCCTCTAGGTCGGATGACACGGTCAAGGTTTTGGGAAAACGGGCCTTCGGAAGGCGCGCGGCGTTCATCCGTGTCGTTTGCATTGTCTTCACTGCGATTTCATCACGCGCCCACAGCGTAACGTCGGTGCGCGCATTGGACAATGTAATCGCTAACGCTGTGCCAAAGGCGCCAGCACCTAAAACAGAAATACTCACGCTTTGGCCCCTTTCTTGCCAGACCCAAGCATTGAACCACTTTTGGTGTCGAGTGGCCATCGAGGGCGAGCGGCGAGGGTCATATCATCCTCGTGACCTGCCCGAAATCTCTCAAGCCCAGTCCAAGCGATCATCGCGGCGTTATCCGTGCATAGGGCAAGCGGAGGCGCGATGAAACGCGCACCGTTTTCCGCAGAAACAGTCTCTAATGCAGCTCGAATTTCCATATTGGCCGAAACGCCTCCCGCAACAGCAAAGGCCGGCAAACTTGGGTTTTCAGACAAGTAAACTGCAAGGGCACGGCGTGTTTTCTCTATCAACACCGCCGTGACCGCCTGTTGAAAACCCGCGCTCAGGTCGGCTTGATCTTTCTTGGTAAGCCCGCCCTTGTCGGAAACCACGGAATCACGGGCGCGGAGAACTGCCGTTTTTAACCCAGAGAACGACATGTCGCATCCCGGTCGATCAAGAAGCGGGCGTGGAAAACGAAAACGCGCCGGATCACCGGAAAGCGCACATTTCTCGATGTTCGGACCACCAGGTTGCGGTAGTGCCAAAATCCGCGCGATTTTGTCAAAGGCCTCACCAGGAGCGTCGTCGATGGTGCCCCCTAGGCGGGTAAATTCGTTTTCGCTGCGAACAATCAAAAATTGGCAGTGCCCTCCCGAGACCAGCAGCATGAGATAGGGGAAATCGAGGGAATCCGTCAGGCGGGGGGTCAAGGCGTGCCCCGCAAGATGGTTGACGCCAATCAGCGGCAAGCCCGCTGCTACTGCGATTCCTTTGGCGCACATGACGCCCGAAATGACACCGCCAATGAGACCGGGGCCGGATGTTACGGCAATTGCGTCAAGGTCAGAAAAGCTGAGACCTGCAAGGCTCATGACATCTTGGACGCAGTAATCGAGCTTTTCTACATGCGCACGTGCGGCGATCTCGGGGACCACACCACCAAAATCCTTGTGAAGGTCGGCCTGTCCGACCACTACTTGCGACAAAATCTGTGGGGCGCTGCCAACTTCGTGGCGTACAATTGCCGCGGCGGTATCATCGCAGCTGCTTTCGATTCCCAGCACTGTGAGTTGCTTTGGCATTGGCGCTCCTTTCTATTCGCAGGTAACATTCCCGCTCAATCTAAACAATCCAGTAGTTCGTCAATGATTTCAAAACATCCAGCCCTATTACTTACACGTCCGATCCGAGCTGCCCAAGACTTTGCTAACAGGCTAAATCTTGGACCTGAAGAGGACGTGACTTACTCACCTCTTATTGAGATCGAATATTTGCAGTATGATGTGGGGTTTGAAGCTGCGATTTTTTCATCCCGAAACGGAGTCATTGGAGCAGGGGCCGGCGCTGGAAGGCCCGCATATTGCGTCGGCGACATCACGGCAGAATTCGCGAGAAAGGCTGGCTTTGACGTGCGAGAGGTCGGCGAAACAGCCTCCGCTCTCGTGCAAAAAATAGTCTCTAACCGGCCAGAAATGGAGCTCGTTCACCTACACGGCGCGTTTACGCGTGGCGATGTTGCTGGTCGATTAAAATCTGCCGGGGTCAGGTGTTTAGAGCAAGTTGTGTACATGCAAAATGCGTTGCCGTTGACGCAAAAGGCGCAATCCATTTTAAAAGGGGAAAATATTGTGGTGGCTCCGCTGTTTTCGCCACGAACGGCCGAGTTGTTTTCTGAACAAATTCAAAACCTCGCTCTTCCTCTTGCGCGCACTCATAAAATAAAGATCGTTGCGCTGAGTCAAAATGTAGCCAGCCAACTTCCAACACCTTTTCGCAAAAATATTGTTGTACCTCGGCTACCAACCGGAGATATGATGCTTCAAATTGTAGCGCGATATTTCTGCGATTGAACCTCGCAACGCGCGCGTCGACCTAACTTGATTGTGATATGCGTCACGGATGGCTATTGTTAATGTGACGCTAGAAAGGGACTTTTCGTGACCAATAAGACTTCTCCCGAAAACGCACAAATTGAAGAAACGAACGCGGAATCTGAACCTGTTGTCGAAACGGTCGATATTGAAACGGTCGAAGTTGAAGCGCAGGATGAGGCTGTCATTCCAGATATCGAGCCAGATGAAGACGTGGCATCGGAAAAGCCGGATGCCGACGAGCATATCGAGCCAGTCGCCAAAAAAAGGGCAGGGGTTCCCGCGTTTATTGGTGGCGCGGTTGCTGCAATACTTGGGTTTGGTGTTGCACAATTCGTGCCCGAAGGGTGGCCTGTTGCAGGCATAGATACTAGTGAAATGGACGCCAAGATTGCATCCCAATCAAACGAAATAGTTGAACTCAGACGAATGATTGAGACACAAGCGAGCGCGTTGGGAAGCAAAGTCGATAGCGCGGAATACACCACTGAACTGACGGCGCTTTCTCAAGAAAGCAAGCAGGATGTTGTAGGCGTAAATGCTGAACTTGATGCATTGAGTGCGAGTGTCGAACAGCTTTCGGTGAGGTTAACCGACCTTGAGAAACGCCCGATTTCTAGCAATGATGCATCTGATGCTGCGGTAGCTGCTTACGAGCGGGAATTGACAGCTATGCGTGAAACATTGGCGGCGCAAAAATCCCAGATTGAAACCGTTGCCAAAGAGGCGGAAGCCAAGATATCTATGGCCACAAGCCAAGCCGAAGAGCTTCAGGCTGGGGCAACTGCGATCGCTAATGCGGCTCTATTAAGGGCTGGAATGTCCAATATTAATTCGGCGATTGAAGGCGGTAACTCTTTTGACGCCGCTTTGGCTGATATTACAAAAGCAACCGGAAAAGAAGCATCCGCTCAATTGCAAGCCGCTTCGATTTCCGGCGTGGCGACCGTGGCGGACCTGAGGAGAGCGTTCCCATCTGCGGCACGCGCCGCTATTGCTGCAGTTGCGTATGAAACGACGGACGAAAGTGCGATTGACCGATTGGGCGCCTTTTTGCGCAGTCAAACTGGAGCGAGATCATTGGAACCGCGTGCCGGCGATGATCCTGATGCCATCCTTTCTAGGGCCGAGGCTGCAGTTGGGGATGCAAACCTCCAAGAGGCGCTTTCAGAAATTGCGTCCCTCCCTTCAGCGAGCCAAGAAGCAATGGCGGATTGGGTGAAGTCCGCAACTTACCGATTAGAGACACAAGCCGCCATCCAAACCTTCGTTTCCTCAATTTCAGAAAATTAAGAGAGCCCTCATGATTTGGTCACTAGTTAAAATTCTATCTTTTGTGGTTCTTATTGCTGCGCTCGCGCTGGGCGCTGGAATATTAGCTGAGTCGAACGAGGGAATTCGGATTGCGGTCGCAAACACTGAATTTACGTTGCAGCCGTTGCAGGCGGCAATCGTTTTGGCAGCTCTCCTTGTTTTGGTGTGGCTCCTGATCAAAATCGTAGGACTTATTGTGGCCGTCATACGTTTCCTGAGTGGCGACGAAACCGCGATTTCGCGGTACTTCGATCGCAACCGTGAGCGTAAGGGATATGAGGCACTGGCGCAGGGAATGATGGCGCTTTCGTCGGGTGAAAGTCGCGTTGCGATGGCGAAGGCAGCACGTGCTGACAAGTATCTAAACCGGCCCGAATTGACGAATCTATTGACGGCGCAGGCCGCTGAAATCTCTGGTGATACTCAAAAAGCTGAGGAAGTTTACAGGCGGTTGCTTACTGACGAGCGCACGCGTTTCGTTGGCGTGCGTGGGATAATGAAACAGAAACTTGCACAGGGAGATACAGTCACAGCGTTGGCCCTTGCGGAAAAAGCTTTTGCCTTAAAACCACGACACACAGAAACCCAGAACACGTTGTTGCAGCTTCAGACCGAAAAGCACGACTGGCAAGGCGCGCGCCGCACCCTTAAATCTCAGCTCAAGACAGGGGCGATTCCAAGAGATGTTTATAAGCGACGCGACGCTGTATTAGCGTTGTCCGAAGTCAGTATCCTTTTGGATGAAAAGTCAACGATCGAGGCACGTGAAGCCGCGATTGCCACACAAAAACAATCTCCCGACTTAATCCCGGCGTCAGTTTTAGCCGCGGATGTCTATATGGAGCAGGGCAAACCAAAGCTTGCCGCGCGGTTGTTGAAAAAAGCGTGGGCTGCTCAACCCCATCCCGATTTGGCGGCAGCCTTTGCTCGAATTGATCCAAACGAAGATGCAAAAGCGCGGTTGAAGCGATTTGAGGCCCTCACCACACAGCGCACAGGCCACCCCGAGACGATAATGCTTTTGGCGGAACTCCTTATTTCTGCGGAAGACTTTCCCACGGCGCGGAGAAAAATGGGGACATTGGCAGAAACTTCACCGTCCTCCCGTAGTTTGGCATTGATGGCGGCGATTGAACGGGGTGAAGGCGCGGACGATGCGACTGTTCGGGGATGGCTTGCAAAAGCAGTTACCGCCCCCCGAAGCGAGGCATGGGTTTGCGATAACTGTGGGCAAGTGCACGGTGTTTGGGTGCCAGTTTGTACCAAATGCAATAGCATTGATACATTGAGTTGGAAAACGCCATCGGAACCCGAAAGTGAATCAACAAATTCTGCTTCAATGCTGGCGCTCATTACCGAGAGTATTCGTAACGACGACTTGGATGCAGAGGAAGACGTTCAGGATGCGGAAATAGTCCCAGATGAACCAAAGACCTTTGATTAGAGACTGTTTAGAGATTGCACCGCCGCGCGAGCAATCACATATTCTTCGTCTGTTGGGATCGTCAATACTTGAACGGGTCCTGTACCGATCTGCGAAGAATTTCGGGCGTTTCTAATGGGGTCTACGAAGAGGCCGAGATAACCAAGACCGCTGGTTATACGTTGCCTAAGAACGGCGGAGTTTTCTCCAACACCTCCGCAAAAAACAAAGGCATCAAGACCCTCAAGAACTGCGGTTAAAGCCCCAATTTCCCGTCGGGCACGGAATACATAATAATCCAACGCTTCCTTGGCTGCCGACGCATCAGACGCCAGTAGCTTACGCATATCACCGGAAATTCCGGACAAACCTTTCATACCACTTTGATGGTACAAAAGATGCGTAACCTCCTGTGGGGTCATTCCTCTTTGCTCAATGAGGTGGAGAATTACTCCGGGATCAATTTGTCCGCAGCGGGTTCCCATCGGTAGGCCATCAAGAGCCGAGAAGCCCATCGAAGACGCGCGGCTTTTTCCGTTTTTGATCGCACACATAGACGCACCGTTCCCTAGGTGAGCGATAATGATCCGCTTGTCTTTGAGGTCTGGATAGCGACGCATGAGTTCTTCGGTTACAAATTCATAGCTCAACCCGTGAAATCCGTAACGGCGAATACCTTGATCATAGAACTCTCGGGGCAGCGCGAAAGTGTCATTTACCCACGGGTGCTCGCGGTGAAAGGCGGTGTCAAAGCAACCGATTTGAATCGCAGACGGAAAGGCGATTTGCGCGACTCGTACACCCGCGAGATTGAATGGTTGGTGGAGTGGCGCAAGGGGAGTCAGGTCGCCCAGTGCTTCCATTGTTTCGGGTGTGAGGATTTCGGGAGCACCAAATCGGGTACCACCATGTACGATCCGATGGCCGACAGCGACAATATCCAGTTTCGCGAAATCGCTGGATAGTCCCGACAGAACTGCGTCCAAGGCACTTTGTGGTGTCGCCGCTTGGACGGGAGTATTGGTCTTCTTGCCACCTCGATTGAGGATAAGTTCAGCGGCACCTGCAATATTGTCGACCATGCCGAACAAAATGAGTTTAGGCTCTTTTAGGGCGCGATAGAGACTGAACTTCAGTGTGGATGATCCAGCATTGAGCGTAAGAACCGCCTTCATTTGAACTGAGAAGCTCTATAAAGGGACGCGAGCGCCGAGGAGGCAATACGGCTGCGGATTCCGTCAGCGCGGCTGGTTAAAATTATGGGGACGCGTGCGCCCAAAACCAGTCCCGCTGATTCCGCACCCGCAAGATACGTAAGCTGCTTGGCGATCATATTTCCGGATTCTAGGTCTGGGGCGACAAGAATATCCGCGTGGCCGGCGACATCGGAAATGATCCCTTTCGCCTTGGCAGCTTGGAGTGAAATAGCGTTGTCAAATGCCAGAGGGCCATCGACGATGCCACCTATTATCTGGCCACGCTCCGCCATTTTACAAAGCGCTGCAGCTTCAATTGTTGATGGTATGCGCGGATTAACCGTTTCGACGGCTGACAAAATGGCAACTTTAGGGACCGATATTCCAATCGCTATCCCAAGATCTATCGCATTTTGCACAATGTCGGCCTTGGTCAATAAGTCGGGCGCGATATTGATTGCAGCGTCGGTGATAAGGAGTGGTTTGGGATAAGCTGGCACGTCCATAAAGAATACATGGGTCATACGGCGCTCTGTTCGCAAACCCTCCGTTTTGTCCAATACGGCGGTCATTATTTCGTCAGTGTGTAGCGCACCCTTCATCAAGGCCTGAGCATTTGCTTCGCGGACAAGGCGAACCGCACGCTCGGCCGAATCGTGACTATGCTCGGAGTCAACAATTCTAACCCCGTCCAACGAAAGACCTTCTTGATCGGCCACGCTCCGAATTCGCTTCTCTGGGCCAACTAGAATGGGCACAATGAGCTTAAGATCCCACGCTTTAAGGGCTCCAGCTAAGGACAGCGCATCACAAGGATGGATTACGGCGGTCACGACGGGATCAAAGGATTTTGCTTTTTCCAGCAAATGGTCAAGATCGGCACCAGCCCGCTGTAAGGGGAATTCCTGAATGTTCATACTTAGCCCTCAATTGCCCATGTTTGAGCGTAACAATACGTGTCTTACGCTGGGTTTTCGTGCGTTTCTTGTCACGAAAACCAAATCCCATCCACCCAATATTTGGTAACAGTATAGCCGATAGTTCAGGTCGCAAGGCAAGAAATTGGCTAGTTGGGCAACAGAATTGAACCGTGTTCTTGCGAGGGTTGAATTCAGTGTGTGTCTTTTCTGAACCTCTGATAGACCAAGCGTACGAAAATATGAGTTTTAAAGTTAGGAATTGACGTGAAGATTTGTGTAGCTGGGATTGGGTATGTGGGCTTGTCAAATGCGGTCTTATTGGCACAAAATAACGACGTGATCGCTGTGGATTTGGACATATCACGCGTGGAGGCGGTGAACGCGCGCCGAAGCCCAGTTGAAGACGCGGAACTTCAGGAATTTTTGAGCAATAAGCAACTTTCACTGTTGGCAACAGACAATCGGAATCGCGCCTATAGTGATGCCGACTATGTCATTGTTGCGACGCCAACCAATTACGATCCCTCGACAAATTTCTTTGATACATCCACAGTTGAGGCGGTTATCAAGGAAGTCATTTCCGTGAACACCACGGCAACCATTGTTGTAAAATCAACGATACCAGTGGGTTTTACAAAGAGAATTTCAGCCAAGTTAGAGACTAATCAAGTTGTTTTTAGCCCCGAATTCCTACGGGAAGGTAGTGCGCTTTATGATAACCTTTACCCCAGCCGAATTGTTGTCGGTGAAAAGAGCGAACGGGCAAAGATATTCGCTGATCTGCTGAAGGAAGGCGCTATAAAAGAGGACATCGAGACCCTTTTTACCGGCGCATCCGAAGCAGAAGCGATCAAACTTTTTGCTAATACGTTTTTGGCGATGCGCGTTGCCTATTTTAACGAATTGGACAGTTACGCCTTGGCTTCGGGAATGGATGCACGTCAGATTATTGAAGGTGTTGGCTTGGATCCACGCATTGGCAGCCATTACAACAACCCGTCGTTTGGATATGGCGGGTATTGCCTACCCAAAGACAGCAAGCAATTGTTGGCAAACTATTCGGAAGTTCCGCAAAACTTGATTCGTGCCATTGTGGATGCGAACCGCACCCGCAAAGATTTTGTCGCCGATCAAATCATCGCACGTGGCCCTAAAGTTGTCGGTATATATCGCCTTGTTATGAAAACAGGCTCAGACAATTTTCGCCAAAGTTCGATTCAAGGGATCATGAAGCGGATTAAGGCCAAGGGTATCGACGTAATTGTCTATGAACCCGCTTTGCATGAAAATGAATTTTTCCATTCCAAGGTTTTCTCGGACTTTGAGGAATTCAAAAGATGTTCCGATGTGATCGTGGCAAATCGAACATCCAGCGAGCTTCTTAGCGTCGCTGACAAAGTGTTTACGCGTGATCTTTTTGGCTCTGATTAGGATCTATTCTGTGGAATACGGCTAGTATTCGACAATCCAAGGCGGGGTTCGGCCCTGAATCACGTGGTTATAATGCTTTATCGCATCTTCAATACCGTCGTAGTAAAAAAGGCGGCCTTTCTCTAGGACCGCACCAGCCGAACACAATTTCCTTATCATCGGCAGGGAGTGAGACACAACAATTGCGCCGCTTGTCTTCATGCGTTCCTGAAAAAGCGCGGAACTTTTTGTTTGAAACGCCGCGTCGCCAACAGATGTGACCTCATCCACGAGGTAGGTATCGAATTTGATTCCCATCGACACGCCAAATGCTAAACGCGACCGCATTCCCGAGGAATAGGTTCGAAACGGTAGGTCGAAATGCACGCCCAATTCGGCGAAATCCTTAACAAATTCGGTCAATTTTTCCGTATCCACGCCGTAAATACGGGCAACGAACCGTGCATTTTGAGACCCTGTGAGTTCCGGATGAAAACTTCCTGCAAAACCAACCGGATAGGAAATTGACCCCGTTGAACTTATCGAACCCAAGGTTGGCCGTTGCGTGCCAGAAATCATTTGCAGCAACGTGGATTTGCCTGCTCCATTTCGCCCCAAAAGCCCAATCGAAACACCAGACGGGAAGACCGCGTTAATGTTTTGCGCAACAACTTTAGACTTTCCATTAAGAAAGAAAGTCTTGCTGAGATTCGAAAGCTGAATCATAGAATTACCGGCGATCTCGGATGGAATATAGGACCAGCGTTAGAATTGCCCAGATCATGAATAAAAACAGGGCTGCTAGACCTAACAGTAGCTCGCGCTTTGGATGAAGGGCTGTTTCTGCCAAGGTTGGTTTCACATAGGCAGCCAAATACCGGCTCTGACGGCTGGCCTCGGCCAAAGCAAAATCATAGGCCTGCAAGGCGGCAAGATAGGATTTCTCGGCAAACTCACGATCAACAATCAGGCTTTCAAATTCGCCGATCATTGTGGAAAAATCTTCGCCACCTTGGCCGGTTGGATTGGACCCAAACTTCCGCCGCTCATCATTGATCCGCGCATGAATAACGTCGATTTTTCGCTGAGCGAGGGTGATCCTAGGGTCGGTTTTCGACGCAATGTCACTGAGCAAATCAAGTTCGATAAGCGCGTCCGAAAGCCGTTGTTGAAGGGCATTCATTAAGCCCGTTTGCACCACGATTTCCGTTTCCGGATCGGCGATTTGATTTTGCAGCCTAAATTGGGTCATTTTCTCCCGTGCGATTTTCAGGCGCGCGATGGATTTGTCCAGCTCTTCGCGGGCGTAACGCGTTGTGTCTTCTCTGGCAATCGCGCTAAGCGCGTTAATCATTCGCGAGTTTTCCTCAAAAATCGCCCGTGCGATATTTTGGGCGTCTTGCGGAGTAAAGGCCCGAACTTGGAGTTCAATAAGTTGTGTGCCGGTATCGTAGTTTACGCGGATCATGCGTTGCCAATACTTCACCAGATCTTCTATTGAACCTTCCGGATCAAACGAGAAAATCGGATCGGTTTCGGGAATAGAGAATAGCTTTCGTAGGTCGAGTTGTGCGTCAATGGTTTGGACCATGATTTGGCTCTGGATGAATTCATAGAGAATATCCGCGTCGCGGGAGCCCGATCCGGAGAGACTACCCAAGCCACCCAATATATCCAGTGGCGATTGCGCTTCTTCTGTTCGAACCGAAAACCCAACGGTTGATACGAACTGATCTTCTGCACGTTGATAAAGGTAAGCAGCCCAGAGGCCCACTGGCACAACAACAATAAGGGCGAAAAGGACAGCGATAAGCCCATGCCGCCGCTCTAGTTTGGCTCTGTTTGCTGGCGGCGCTATGGTAACCACGGTTGGCTTTGGTGTTGCCGCCGCTGGTTTGGGAGCGGCAGGATTTGCCTTGGGTTGTGCTGGAGTCGTAGGGCGAATGAGGCTCGTCCCTTGATTCGGGTTTGCATTCTTGGGGGCCGCCGGCTGAGCAACGGGACCGGATCCCGGATTTACCTTCTGTGTCGACACTGGATTCCCCATCTGATCATTTGCCTATTGATAACACTTCCTTCATATCTATTAAAAGGGAAACCATAGAACAAAAAAGGGTGGATCGGTGGCATTCTTCGCGAAAGGCCTGCATGCGAGAAGGCACAAGACGGCCCGTACGGTTGGCGCATTGTTGCTTCGAGAAATGGCGACCAGCTATGGCCGATCGCCAGGGGGATATGCTTGGGCGATCCTTGAACCCGTCGCGGGTATTGCCCTGTTGTCGATCGTCTTCTCCGCGGCATTTCGCGCTCCCCCCCTCGGGACGAGCTTCCCCCTTTTCTATGCGTCCGGTTTTTTGCCTTTTGTTTTCTATCTCGGCCTCTCATCAAAGGTTGCGGCCTCGATTCAGTTTTCTAAATCCCTTTTGAGCTATCCGGCGGTTACCTATTTTGATGCCATACTCGCACGTTTCTTGCTCACGAGTTTGACCCATATAATGGTATTTGCCCTCGTGATATGGGGCATTATTTGGTTTGGCGATATGCGACCAATTCTCGATCCCTTTCATATAATCAACGCGATGTGCATGGCGGCAGCCTTGGGGCTTGGGGTTGGAACATTAAACTGTTTTCTTATGTCGATGTTTCCAATCTGGGGGCAAGCTTGGGCCATTGTAAACAAGCCCCTTCTCATCATTTCTGGGGTATTGTTTCTTTTTGACTCAATTCCTCGTCCGTTTAATGAGTTTTTGGTATTTAACCCCCTTGTTCATGTAGTGGGAGAAATGCGGCGCGGCTTTTACACGAATTATCAGGGCAGTTATATCGAGCCTCTTTACGTCTATTTGGGGTCATTCGCGGCTTTTGGCATTGGGCTTCTCTTGCTCAACCGTTACAACCGCACTATTCTCAATGACTGATGAAAAATCTGAATTTTTCACCATCGCAAATTTTCGGGACGGGCCTTTTGGATTTTCACACTATTGAGACACTAAAGCGGAGGTTTAAGGCCTCTTTTAAAGTCGCTTTCATGACGCCGTCAGCGGTTAAATACGTGAATATTTTGAAGCGCAGTCCAGAGTTTGACCGCGGGTTCTATTTGCGTACAAACAGTAATATCAATCGTTTTTACCATCGGTTCCCTGAACGGCATTATGTGCTTTATGGCGAGAGTTTGGGGTTGCGTCCCAACCCAGATTTCGCTCCCAGAGATTACCTGCGTTTGAATAAAGATATTGGCCCTGAACATAGACAGGCCCTGCGGCATTATCTGGAGCGCGGCAAAAACGAAGGACGTGCGACTGCTGTGCGCCCGGGTGCGTCCTCGCGAGATGGGAAGAAAATTGCAGTTGTCAGACCCTTGATCGAGGGCCAAAAGGCCAAGTTTGCCATCGTCATCCACGTGTTTTATCATGACTTGTGGTCAGACTTTAAGGCGCGTCTGTTGGATCTAGATATCGAATTTGACCTGTTTGTGACAGCGACCTTTGATCCGAGTGAAACGGATGAAATGTTCGCCGATATTCGCGCGACTTTCCCGTCTGCGCGTTGTTTTGAGTTGCATAACCACGGTCGCGATATCTTCCCTTTTGTCTATCTCGCGAATTCGAGTGTTCTGGACGGTTATTCCGCGATTTGTAAGTTTCATACCAAGAAATCCCCGCATCGAACCGATGGCGAAAAATGGCGAGATCACTTGATTTCGGGTCTTCTAGATGGGCAAAACACGTCCCTTATCACCGATGCATTCTTGGCAGATGAGACCGCAGGCTTCCTTGTTGCAGACGGTCAACATTTTACCGAAACGCGCTGGTGGGGGTCTAATTTCGAGCGGACAAAAGCGATGTTGGCGCGGGTCGAAGTTCCTATCACAGAGAAGGGGATTTCATTCCCAGCGGGGTCCATTTATTGGTTGAAGCCCGAAATATTGTCTATGATAAAAGGGATGCGCCTGACAGAGGACGATTTCGAATATGAGTTGGGCCAGGTCGACGGAACACTCGCCCATGCGTTTGAACGCGGTGTCGGGTTCTTGGCTACAAATGGGGGGCAAACCACGCGTCAAACCTCCGAAATCATGGCGAGACCTGTTGCTGACCCATTGCCATTGCCTGAATTTACCTCCTGTTTTTATCTGCCGCAGTTCCATCCAACTGAAATGAATGACAAATGGTGGGGCAAAGGGTTTACCGAATGGACGTCGACCGTCGCTGCTAAACCCCAGTACAAAACCCACCAACAACCCGTTTTACCCGCCGATTTAGGGTTCTATGATTTGCGATTGCCGTCGGTCATGGGGCAACAGGCCGAGTTGGCCAAGGATGCCGGGATCGACGCGTTTTGTGTCTATCACTACTGGTTTGATCGGACGCGTATCTTAGAAACGCCGATGAATAACCTCCTTAACGCCCCAGAAATTGACTTCCCATTCTATCTTTGTTGGGCCAACGAAAGCTGGCGGCGCAATTGGGATGGCCTCTCGGGCGAAATCCTTCTGGATCAATCCTATGGTGAAGGTTTTGAAGAGCGCTTGGTCGAGGACAGCCTCCCATATATGCGGGACGCTCGCTATCAACGGCCAAATGGTCGCGACCCAAGATTCGTGATTTATCGCCCCGAAGACATGCCGAACCCCGTTCAAAATGTGGCTCTAATGCGGCAAGCTTGGCGCGATTCTGGAATTGGTGAAGTGGAGTTGGGCGCGGTACGGTTCCATATTTCGGGCGATCAATCTGTCGCCGAAGACGTTTTTGATTTCTGGATTGAAATGCCGCCGCACGGAATGGTCGTTGAAAAAGATTTGATCGAAATTGATAGTCTTGATTCCGAATATTCAGGCTCTTTTTCAGGCCTTATCTATAGCTATGGCGGTGTGATTGAAAACAGCGCGAAGAAATCCTACGTGCGTGGCCTCCCTGCCAATACAATTGCCGGGGTTATGCCAAGCTGGGATAATACCGCACGTCGTGGGGCTGCCGCGCATATGGCATATGGGGCCAACCCGCAATCATTTGATCGTTGGTTGAAGTCGATACGCGCCCATCGCCTTGAAGGGTCCTATCGGAACGAGTTGTTTATCAACGCATGGAACGAATGGGCCGAAAACGCCATATTAGAGCCTAGTAAGCATTATGGATCTGCATATTTGGAAACGGCGAAACGCAATATCAAACCGCGTAGCCTCGGCTAAAAACACCTGCCCATATCAGATTGCTTTATGGCGTCTGAGGGAGATTTTGCGACCGGTCGCTGAGCGATAAAGAAACTCGATTAGCACAGAGGCCACGATCATCGCGCCTACAATTACGAGGTGGCTACGTGTTGCTGGGTTTTCAGCGACTTTCCAGCATAGCGCACCCAAGGCTCCCGCAGTGGTGAAGGCCGCAAGGCCAGATATCCACGCCCGAGCGCCCGTTTCTTTGGCCAAACGGACACTCGCGACATTCACGAAGAAAAACAGGAGCAAAAAACCGGCGCTGCCCGCTGTTGCAATGGCTTGCAGGGGAATGAAATTGGCAACGATTAGTGCCAGAGCCGCGCAAATGATGGCCCCCTCGGAATGTTCGTTTCTGATTGTTCGTTCGATTTCCTTAGGCAACTGCCCCGTTTTGGCAATGACATAGGCTAAGCGACCTGTACTAAAAAACGTTGCATTGATCGCCGAGCTTGTGGCCATTAAGGCGGCCACGACGATAGCAATATATCCGGTCTTGCCCAGAACCTCTCGGCCCGCAGCGGAAAGAGCCGTGTCCCTATTGGCGCCGACCTGCTCAAGGCTCATATGTCCCAAAACAACGCTCACAATCAGGACATAGAGGGCAATGACAATGAGCACTCCGCCAATGTAGGCAATCGGTAAGGAGCGGCGCGGGTCGGCCACATCTTTGGAAGCATTGGCGATCAGCTCAAACCCCTCAAAATTCAGAAAAATCAGCATACTGCCTGCAATGAGAGCGACGGGCGTCACGGCGCCGACGGGGTCCAATCGTGTCCAGTCCATCGGTGTGAGGAAACCCGCAATGATGAAACCGACCAACAGGACCATTTTGATGATATTGAACACGTTTTCGGATTTGATGACGAGTTTAGCTGCCAGAACGTTCAAGCCGACAAGGCCGATTATGACGCCGCTGGTTAATAAATGTATCAGGAAATTTTGCGACTCATGAGGAAAAAGATCCGCGCCATAACTTCCGAAGGCATAGGCGTAAATCGCCAGCAAAACCACGTAGCTCAGCAGGAGGAGGATATTGGCGGCCCCTGTGAATAAACCCGTACCAAAACCGCGACAGAGGAAATCAACAGTGCCGCCCTCGCCCGGATAGGCCAGCGTCAATTTCAGATAGGAATAGCTGGTCAGCAAGGCCACAATCCCAGCAATGACAAAGGCAAGTGGTGCGGCCTGTTTGGTCAACTCAATCGTCAACCCCGTTACAGCAAAGATTCCGCCGCCGACCATTCCGCCGAGGCCAATCGACAAGGTCGACAGTGTTCCAAGTTTTTTAGAGTTCGGATTTACTGTCTCAAAAGGGGTCTTAGGCATTGGGTGATGTGTCCATTAATCATGCGGGCTCAACTTGATCCTGCAATGTATTCAAATAGGTAGCAAGTCTGAAACACTTGATTGGAGAGGTCGCTTCCGTGCACAAGTATTAAGAAATGCGGCAGTGTTTCAATAGGGGCGCAACAAAGGGAAGTTCTCCCGAAAGACCCCCCCTATGTCACACGGCCTATTGTCCGCTCAATGAGGTCGTTGACCAATTTTGGTGTCTCGATTGAAGAAGAATGGCCTGCGCCCTTTAGGACGAATAGTTCCGACCCCTTAATCGCCGCATGAAGGCGTTCAGATTTTTCAAGGTCAGTGGCTACATCCTCCTCTCCAACCCCGATCCCGACGGGCAATTTAACATTGTTCAGAAGTTCGGCACAGCCATCGCGCTCAATCACACCCGACACTGCCCGCGATATACCAATGCGATGATTGCCTGCAATCGCATCCGCCCACCGTTTCTTTTCCTTCACCCGAGCCGCGTCGTTCAGGAATGTCTGCCCGAACATGATCGGCAAAACGCGCCCCGTTACGGCCCACAAACCGATCCAGCGGGCAACAAAATTGAGCATACGGTATTTCGGTCCGTTCTCGATCGGTTCAGGGTCCGCGGAGGTATCGAGCAGGGTGAGCGTTTTCAACAATTCCGGATGTTTTGCGGCCAATCGCATGCCAACAAATCCACCCATACTCAAACCAACAAAGTGACAAGGCGCGACCCCAAGATGCTCAATGAGGGCCGCAGCATCTTGGGTGAGTGTGTCGATATCGTATCCCCCTTTGGTCACACCACTCTGCCCCTGACCACGGTGATCGAAAGTAATACAGCGATATTGTTCCTGGAAATGGGCGATTTGTTCCTCAAACATGGCGCCACTAAATAAAAGGCCGTGTGAAAACACGATTACTTCGCCAGCCTCGCCGGTGTCGGTAAAATGAATATGGGCACCGTTTAGATCAACGTGAGGCATTTTGCTCCCTCCCTAGGATTGACGCTTTGTAGCACATTGGACCGTGTCAGAGGCCATTGAATTGTCGCTAGGCCTGCGAGGAAGAATAACCTCACTATATCGTTTTTTCAGGAATGAATCACCTTTGCGGAAGCATCGCCCTAAAAGCGGGGATACTGTGGACGTTCGATGCGGCTAAAATCGATCGGCACATCCCACGCCCTCTAGCACCGTCCCTGTAGAGTACCTGTGTTACCAAATCTTCGGTCCATTGTCCGGCGGGACCGTTTTTGTCCTGCCGCGCTACAAAGCGAGTCATGCTTTGTCCCAGAATGCCAAATTCCGTGATTTGTTTGCCACGGGCGAGGTCGCTAGTAAGCGTTGCCCGTGAGGCAGAGGCGATCCATCAAGGTGTCAATTCTGTTTCCACGAACCCAAATCGACGGCTTTGTGAGTTATAAACTTCACCAAGGAATTCGCGGTGAACACCGCCGCCTAATCCGCGTACGCGTTCTCCCAACAACTAGGGGAAGGATGGTATGACAATTTCAGGAACCAGACAGTGGGGGGTATAGGGATGCATGAAATGCCCCATCCAAGCTGGTAGACGTTTGCCAGCATTGCTAAAGTGCAGTGCTGCGCGCCTTAATCCAACTGAACACAAGAATTTTGTACGAGCGGTAAGGGACAAAACGACCGGTCGGGTAGCCGACGTGTTCATGAAGCTGATCGCCGTAAGGTGCATTCAGTTCCAAAAGACTGACTAAATACGATCATTCAGGCACTGCGTTTGTGTTCGTCTTGTGTACCGATTGATGTTGCAGAGATACCTCAAATTGGGATACATTCCTCTAGAGAGTTTTCGTACGCCTCAGAAGACCAAACGCCGCTGTCTTTATAAAAAGACGCGGCGTTTTCATTTTCAGCTAATGAACAGAAAAAGTGCAAATTTTCGAAACACATTATGATGTTTCTCTGCGCGTTGATGGGATTTCAAGCGATTGTCTTGGCTTGATTTTGTTGGTGACCCCGGGTGGGTTCGAACCACCAACCTGCCCCTTAGGAGGGGGCTGCTCTATCCAATTGAGCCACGAGGCCACTTGTTTTGAATTTGTATAGATCGGTCACGCCAATTAACAGGCGATTTTACGACTATTTTTCAAGTTGCTTTCTAAGCTCGTTGAGTTGTGCGTCAAAAGACTCTGGGGCGTCTTGTAGGGTTTTGAGGATGTCGTTTATTTGAGCTTGTGTGGCAGTTGAGAGATCACTGTTTTTGAGGTCTGCGACGGCTTTTTCAAAATCGAAACTGTCGTCCGAAATAGTTCCAGACTCCCTCCATTTAGCGAGTTCAATTTCAAGCTTAACTTTG
Source organism: Falsihalocynthiibacter sp. S25ZX9 (assembly GCF_041205405.1). Taxonomy (NCBI): domain Bacteria; kingdom Pseudomonadati; phylum Pseudomonadota; class Alphaproteobacteria; order Rhodobacterales; family Roseobacteraceae; genus Falsihalocynthiibacter; species Falsihalocynthiibacter sp. S25ZX9. Next base: position 98,778 of record NZ_JBGFCD010000006.1, on the reverse strand, counting down.
GCGTCGTCCGAGAGTTGTTCGACATAGCGCGCCATGCCTTCAGCCTTGTCGGACGCGCCTTTTGCGATAGAGGTTCCAACGTCTCCGACTACATCTTTTGCTGCATCGCCAGCATCCTCAAGCGCACTTTTTAAACGTTGCTCTGATGTTGGTTCTGGTTTGTTCAACAGAAAATATCCGGCAACTACAATTGCGGCCCCGAGAACCGCGCCTAAAACAACTTTGATCATTTCAAACTCCCAAAAATATAATTTCTATTTGTCGCTGGCATCGGCAGTAATCTGGTGAACATGGATGTCGCGTTGAGGGAACGGAATGGAAATACCCTCGGCCTCAAATGTGGTCTTGGCGCGGGCAAGCATATCCCAATAGACGGTCCAATAATCTTCGGTTTTGACCCATGAGCGGCAGAAAATATTGACCGAACTGTCGGCCAATTCGCCAACGAACACATCTGCGGCCGGATCTTTGAGCACCAATTTATTGTCCTCAAGCAATTTTTTGAGAATCCCGATCGCATGGTCGGCACTGTCGGAGTAGGCAATTCCAAACACCATATCAACGCGTCGCGTATCGGAGGCATTGACGTTGGTAATAACATCGCCCCAGATTTTGGAGTTCGGAATGACGATGATTTGGTTGTCAAAGGTGCGGATTTTTGTGGAAATTATCGACATTTCAACCACAACTCCAGAGGTGCCAGCGGTATGAATATAGTCGTCCGTGTCGAAAGGCTTGAGGATCATAATCATCAAGCCACTCGCTAGATTTCCGAGCGTGTCTTGAAGGGCAAAAGCGAGAATAAAGGATAGACCACCAAGGAGGGCGAACAGTGGCCCAACATTGACGCCAAAAGCCGCAAGAACAACCATGATGCCAATGGCAAAAGCTAGCCAGTAAACAACAGTAAGAATGAACGCTTTTAGGAGGTTCGAAAGATGCGGGATTTTCTCGAGCCCGCGCTGTGTCACGCGGCGAATGAATTTCGCAACAAAGGCCAGCACCCAAACGGCAACAATAAGCGTACCGATTTTGATGAGAATTCCAAGCCCGCCGTCGCGCGCGATCATCCAGTTTCCAGCAGTGCGCAATAGGGTAATGGAATCAGTAGTTTGGAGGCTGCTCTCTTTAAGGCCAATTAAATAATTCTCATGGCTCTCCAAGTCTTCAGCGGCCCCCCCTTTTCGGCCCCAAGCTTTGAGAACACTTTGGTATTTCCGCTGAAGTGCAAATTGCTCGGTCGTCATGGTGGACAATTGCGTACGAAGGGCGTCGATTTCCGTGGCGCTGGCAGTCAAAACCTTCAGATTAATGTTGGCAATTTCGTCCATTTGCGCATGGACGATGCCCTGCCACGCGTTCGCGACTTCGGCCAATTCCTCAGATGTTAAAGGCACCATCAGAATGGAGAGAACCTGTTGATCCGTTTCCGCGCTTTGAAGCTCTGTGCTGATCGAAACAGTTTCGGTAGTTTCTTGGGCTGAAATTGTCGTAGCCAACGAAAGGAAAACGGCCGTGAGACAAATCAAAAGCCGTCTGGATAGGGTCGACATAGAAAATTCCTGTCACAAAATTTGAACGGGTATAGAAGGAGAAAATAACCGAGTTTCGGGGGTTATAGCATTTGAATGACGTCTTTTTCAATCGAGAGCAAATAACCCCGTCGAGCAACGTTCTTAACCAATAAATTGCTGACCATTTGGTTGCCCAGCGAATCGCGCAGCCGTTTTATTCGTGTTGCGCCCGCGGCCTCGTCGCAATCGACCTCGTTGCGCCCCGAAATAACGGCTTCGATTTGGGCCCCTGTCATGACATCATCGTCCATCCTCGCTTCAGCCAAAACCGAGAGGGTTTCGATTGCGGCGGGGGTAAGGACAAATTCCATATTGTTGAGGTAAACCGTGTTTTCCTCTCGGCTAATCAGGAGGGAATTTACTTGAATTCCCGAGCGCTCAACCTCGCCCATGCGGCGATTCAAAAATAGGATCGTCAGCAAGAAAACGAGCGAAACGACCATCATAATTGAAGCAAAAACCAGTAAGATGAGGATCGTGACACGATAGGAATTCAGCGTATCCGAAAAGGCTGTTCCCGATTGGGCAAGGATTTCTAGAAGCTTAATTTCCGCCCCGGACGTAAGATCATTGTTGGCAATAAAGATACTTTCAACACGCGCGTTGAACGCATTGGCATCGGGGAGGTTCGACAACAAAAGTGCCGCCGCACCTGCGAGGAGTACGACGACAACGATTGTTCCAATCAGAATGACACGGTTGCCAGAATGAGAGGCTTTAGTAGCGAAGGAAGTAGGCACCCGCGCTCGCTTTCTTACCGTTCAAGGCGGCATCGTCAAAAACACTGATGACCGTGAGAAGTGTCCAGCCGTCTTTGCCGATCCGTTTTGCAATTACCGACCCCGCGGCCGATTTTTCGCAGGTATCATCCGTTAATTTCACAACCCCGTAATGGAGTCGCAAAGGGTTATCTTGCTTGGCTTTATAGTCCGCATAACAAGCGGCAGAGGCGGGTGCGGCACCAAGAAGCGCAATCGCGAAGATTATGTGTTTCATCATTTCAAAACCATGCGCCAATTGTGCGTGTTATTCAATATCACAGGTTCGGTTATCCCCTAACAATCAGGTGATATTGAGAGACTTCACCCAAATGCGCAAAATTATTTCATCGCAATTTCCGTATTGCACCTAAATAAAGGAATTTTGAAATGATCCGCAATCTTCGAACGCTTCTCTTGGTCGCTGTTTTGGCTGTTCCGTCGTTCTCGGCTCCGGCTCAAGCGAATGAGGATTTGAAAAAGTTCCTCGCGGCCATTGCTGTGATGGGCATTATTGGCGTGGTCGCCGAGCGTGAGCGTGACAACAAACCAGTTGCCGTTCCGGTGAAGCCAATTCCAGAACAAATCTACAAACCAAACCGGCGTTGGACGGATAACAATAAACGGTTGCCGCAGAATTGTTATAGGTCCTTCCGGACAACGGATGGCAATAGGTCCTACTATGTTGAAGACTGCCTGAACAAGCACTTTAGACACGCACAGAATCTTCCTAAGCAATGTGAAATTAAGCTTAAGAATAATGGTAAAGGTAAGTGGAAGGGCAAGGGGCATGGTAAGGGAAAAGGCAAGGGCCACGATAAGCACGTTAAGGTCTATAGCCCCAACTGTTTACAGCATAACGGATACTATACTCAGCGCCGCGAATACTAAGGTGTCAAACGGGTGGGGAAAATTCCCCGCCCTTTTTGCTTGCCCGCCGCCCAAGAATGGGCAATCCAAGGATATGAACAGCAAACCTCCCAAACCCGTCCCCGACTTTTCCTATGAAATGGCTGCGTTGAAGCGCGGCGCCAAGTTCATCGCAGGGGTTGATGAAGTGGGGCGCGGACCACTCGCGGGGCCCGTAACGGCGGCGGCGGTCATTCTTGATCCAAATGACATCCCAGAAGGCTTGAATGACAGTAAGCTCCTGACAACCAAGAGACGCGAAGCACTGGAAGCAGTGATCTTCGCAAAGGCGCAAGTGTCGATTGCGCATGCCTCGGTGGAGGAAATCGACGAGATCAATATTCTGCGTGCGAGTCACCTCGCTATGGTGCGTGCGATTGCGGGCCTCAATGTTGTTCCCGATCACGTTCTGATCGACGGCAATATGATTCCCCGCGACCTTACCTTGAGTTCGGAGGCAATTATCAAAGGTGATCGCAAATCAGTATCGATTTCGGCGGCCTCAATTGTCGCAAAAATATGCCGCGATCGCCTCATGGTGGATTTAGCGCAACAGCATCCGGGTTATGGCTGGGAGACAAACGCGGGATATGGATCAAAAAGCCACATGTCTGCGCTTCTAAAACTTGGGGTTACCCCACACCATAGACGTTCCTTCAAACCAGTACACAATATCTTGTATCAAGACTAAAAGTTAAGTGATTGATTCAAAAAAGAAATTGACGACGAATCCATTATGACTCATTCTTGGTCTCAATAAGTAAGCGCAAAAATGCGCAACATATGAGGCAGTAATGAAAAACAATACTAAAGCAAAAGAGGCTTTCGAGCTGCCTCTTAACCAGATACTTGACGGCGATTGCATCGATGTGATGAACAGTCTTCCTGAAAACTCTGTCGATCTTATTTTCGCAGATCCCCCTTATAATCTTCAGCTGAAAGGCGATCTTCACCGCCCCGACAACTCAAAAGTCGACGCTGTGGATGATGATTGGGATAAATTCTCCTCATTTGAAACCTATGACCGTTTCACTAAGGCATGGCTCGCAGCTGCTCGACGTATCCTCAAGCCAAATGGCGCGATCTGGGTTATCGGCAGCTACCACAATATTTTCCGCGTTGGCGCTGCCATGCAGGACGCTGGCTATTGGATTTTGAACGACGTTGTTTGGCGCAAATCCAACCCCATGCCGAATTTTCGCGGCAAACGTCTGACCAATGCACACGAGACAATGATCTGGGCGTCCAAAGAGGAATCCAGCAAATATACCTTCAACTATGAGGCGCTCAAGTCGCTCAATGAAGGTATTCAAATGCGGTCCGATTGGGTTTTGCCGATCTGTAATGGCCATGAGCGTTTGAAAAATGACGAAGGTACCAAAGCGCATCCAACGCAAAAGCCCGAAAGCTTGTTGCACCGCATTTTGGTGTCCACAACAAACCCCGGCGACGTTGTTTTGGACCCGTTCTTTGGAACAGGGACGACTGGCGCTGTAGCCAAGAAACTTGGCCGTGATTACATCGGAATCGAGCGCGAAGCCGACTATCGCAAAGTCGCCGAGAAACGCCTCAAGAATATCCGCAAGTTCGACAACGAGAGCTTGCAGGTTTCGACATCGAAGCGCGCCGAACCACGTGTTCCTTTTGGCCAATTGGTCGAGCGCGGCATGCTTCAGCCTGGCGAAGAACTCTATTCGATGAACAAGCGCCACAAGGTCAAGGTCCGTGCAGACGGCACATTGGTTGGCGTCGATGTTAAAGGCTCAATTCATCAGGTTGGGGCCGCATTGGAAGGCGCTCCTAGCTGTAATGGTTGGACATATTGGTGCTTTAAGCGCGACGGCAAACAGGTCCCGATTGACTTGTTGCGTCAGCAAATTCGCGCGGAAATGACCGAACGCCCCAACTAAACTAGATATACTAATTACCGCCTGTGTCTGTGGACTTGCTCCACAGCGCAACCTTGCCCTGTCGTGCAAGCCTCTGGCCCATGCGACAGGGTTTTTTTCGTGTTTTTTACCGTGGCATCGGATTTGTGCCATCCTTATAGGCCGACCAATCTTCGATGCCCGGATAGTAATGATTGCGCCACGCGCGAACGTGCGGATTCATCTTACGACGCCAAAGCGGCGGGATCATCGCAACGGCCGTCATAACCGGATACCCGTAGGGAAGTTGCGGCGCATCCTTCTGGCTGTAATTCTGGAGCAGGGGGAAACGGCGGGATGGTTTATAGTGGTGGTCACTGTGCCGTTGAAGGTTAATTAAGAGCCAATTACTGGCCTTGTGGGACGCATTCCAACTGTGGTGCGGCCTCACATGCTCGTACTTCCCACCGCCAATATGGGCGCGTGTCAGGCCGTAATGCTCGATATAATTGGCCAGTTCCAATTGCCAAATCGCGACGCCTGCTTGCATGAGAAACAACCCCAGCCCAACAAAACCACTTAACGAAAACGCCAGCACCAGAAAGAAAACCTGAAGTGCAGCATAGCGCCAAAACGGGTTGCGGAGATGCATGACGGACAGGTCGCGCCGCGCCAACATCGCCTTTTCGGCCCTCCATGCGGACGGCAAACATTGTCGTAGAACGCGCGGATAATATTGGTGAAATCCCTCATTGTATCGCGCAGTAACAGGGTCGCGCGGGGTGCCAACATAAATGTGGTGCACCAAAAGGTGTTCGGAGCGGAAATGACTATACAGAACCATCGCGAGAAGAATATCGGCCGACCAACGTTCTAGCCGGCTTTTTTGGTGCATGAGTTCGTGCGAATAATTGATCCCGATTGTACCCGAAACCACACCAACACCAAAGAAGAGCACGAGCGTTTCAAGAGTCCCCAAATGATCGGCGCGAGGTACATAATATATGAGGCCAAACACTACACAAAATTGAATCGGTAGCCAGATCAACGTGATGAGGCGATACCAGAACAGGTCACTATCAGGCGTCAATGGATTTGCGTTTTCCGTGGTCCGCCCAAAAATTGCGTCCAGAACTCCAAACAGGAGCCAGCCATAAAGCGGCAGTAAAATAACCCAAAATCCGCCAAACACAGCCCCCAAAATGGCCAAGGGAACCATCCCTAGCGAGAGCCAAAACGGTAGCGCAGATTGAAATTTTGAGACAGTTTCGGCAGGGATCATGTTGAGCTCCGTGAACTAAAAAGTTCTAGATGTTATGCGGTTTTGTCGCGCAGGCCTTGTGCAAGGTCAAATGCCTTGCGCATGACAGTGGGTAAATCATTGGCGCTAAAGGTGGAGGCGTCAACAAAAACGCCACGTAGTGGGGCGGCTTCGAGGGGAACCTGCGCGACCTGTACTGCCAATTTAAGGTGGAAATGGGTAAAAGTATGACCTACTTCGCCATTCAGGGGGGTCCAAAAAGTTGAAATTGGCGGATCGACATTCTCTGGGTTTTCGCTCCATTCATTTCCCGGCCAGCCAAGCATACCCCCTAACAATCCTTTATCGGGGCGCTGTTCCAAAAGCCACGCGCCATCTTCGCGCTGGGCCAAATAGACTGTGCCGAACCGAGTCGGCTTGGGTTTTTTCGGCGTTTTCTTGGGCAGTTCGGCGGCGATTCCTAATTTTTGGGCACGGCATTTTTCTGTCCATGGGCAAGGCGCGCAGGTTGGATTGCGAGGAGAACAAAGGGTCGCGCCCAAATCCATAACCGCCTGTGCGTAATCCCCCGCGCGTTTCTGGGGCGTTAGTTTTGTTGCGAAGTCCCTTAAGGCGGGTTTGGCCTCGGGAAGTGGGACGTCATGGGCAAAGATACGCGCCATAACCCGCTCAACATTTCCGTCAACAACAACTTCGGCACGATCAAAGGCAATCGATGCAATCGCCGCAGAGGTATACGGTCCAATTCCCGGAAGACTCTCAAGTTCGGCGCGGGTGGATGGAAAAATACCGTTATAATCCGCGACAACACTGCGCGAACATTTTAGCAAATTTCGGGCCCTTGCGTAATATCCAAGGCCCGCCCATGCGGCCATCACATCGGCGTCTTCTGCTGCTGCCAAATCGCGCACAGTTGGCCAAAGCGTTGTGAATTTTATGAAATAGGCCTGAACTGCGGCCACTGTGGTCTGTTGCAACATCACTTCCGAAAGCCAAATGCGATAGGGATCCGCCCGTATTCCCGCAATCGACGCCGCTGGCGCCACACGCCATGGCATTTCGCGTGCATTCAGGTCGTACCATGCCAAAAGATCGGCGGATTTCGGCAGGTCACGCATTGTTTATCCAATCGTTATCGCTATTTCACTGGCGCACGTCGCCATGGCGCATAGAATAGCAGGCAACACAGGGATGAACAGATGAAGCCGCAAACGCGCTATCAAAAACCTGGCCGCAACATGAAGGGCTTTCAGCGCACTTCGAGTTTGCTTCAGGGGCAAATCCGCAAATCGGCGGAGAAGCGTGGCTTTGCTGTGACGCGGATGTTGACGCATTGGGCCGAAATCGTGGGTGAAGAGACAGCCAAGATCGCCCGTCCTGTGGATGTAAAATATGGTCGGGGTAGTTTTGGCGCGACTTTGACGCTGCTGACGACTGGCGCGCAAGCACCGATGTTGGAGATGCAAAAGGAGCAAATCCGAACCCGCGTAAACCAAGTTTACGGCCACGCGGCGATTTCGGCGATTCGGATTACCCAAACTGCGCGGAGTGGATTTTCCGAAGGGAAGATCGATTTTGCCCATGCCCCCAAAACAACACCCACTCCCGATCCACAAAAAGCTGCCGTTGCAAAATCATTTGCAGCGCCAGTCCAAAACGCCGACCTGCGAGCTGCTCTTGAAGCTCTGGGCGCGAACGTCCTTTCCAGAAAACAAAAATAGGTGACCAAATGAACCGTCGCGAATTTACTTCCGCACTCGCCCTTTCGATCATTCCCGCGATGGGAGGCTCCTTTGCCTTTGCACAGGATGCAGAAACCGCCCCAATGACGGGCATCACAGAAATGGTCTTGGGATCACCCGAGGCGCCCATCGAAATTATTGAGTACGCCTCCTACACATGCCCGCATTGCGCGAATTTCCACACAAGCACGTTCCAGAAAATCAAAGAAAACTATATCGATACAGGCAAAGTTCGCTTTGTCTATCGGGAAGTTTATTTTGATCGGTACGGTCTTTGGGCGTCCATGGTTGCACGTTGTGGCGGCGAAGAACGGTTCTTTGCTATTACCGAAACGCTCTATAACAATCAGAAAACTTGGGCGACCGGCGAGCCAACCGAAATTGCGGAAAACTTGCGCAAAATCGGACTGGTTGATGGCTTAGACAAGGATGCACTCGACGCCTGCCTGGCAGATGGCGAGCAAGCAGAGGCCCTTGTTGCTTGGTTCCAGGAAAACGCGACTCGCGATGAGATCACGGGAACGCCTTCCTTTATGATCAACGGGAAGAAGTTTGAAAACGCAACCTATCAAGAGTTTGCAGACCACCTCGACGGGTTGCTCTAAAATATGTCCCAGCCGCCATTAACTGGCCTAAAAGTCATTGAATTGGCCCGCATTTTGGCGGGCCCTTGGTGTGGCCAGATATTGGCGGATTTGGGCGCAGAAGTCATTAAAGTCGAAAGTCCTGAGGGCGATGATACACGCCGTTGGGGCCCACCCTATATCGAACACAATGGCGAAACCTCGGCGGCGTATTTCCATGCGACGAACCGTGGGAAATCCTCAATTTGTATTGATTTCCGAACAGCCGAAGGTCAGGCACAGGTACGTGATTTGGTCCGAAGCGCGGATATTGTGATTGAGAACTTCAAGGTTGGCGGGCTCAAGAAATACGGGTTGGACTACGCCAGTCTTGCCGAAATCAATCCACGTCTGGTGTATTGTTCGATCACGGGTTTCGGTCAAACGGGCCCCTATTCTGGACGCGCGGGCTATGACTATATCATCCAAGGCATGTCGGGCCTTATGTCGGTCACAGGTGACCCTGAGCACCACCCTCAGAAAACAGGCGTGGCGATTATTGACGTTTTTACAGGGGTTTACGCCAGTACGGCCATCCTTGCGGCGATCCATGAGCGGGAGAAAACGGGGTTAGGGCAACAGGTCGATATGGCGCTTTTGGATGTTGGCACCGCAATCCTAGCCAACCAGTCGATGAACTATTTCGCGACGGGTATCTCGCCGAAGCGGCTTGGCAACGCGCACCCAAATCTTGTTCCCTATCAAACGTTTGGGTGCTCGGACGGTCACATAATCGTCGCCGTCGGAAACGATAGTCAGTTTGTCAAATTCTGCGAATTGCTTTCTGTTCAAACCCTTGCCTCTGACCCGCAATACGCCACGAACAGCGCGCGTGTGACAAATCGAGAGGCGCTTGGCGCGTTACTCGAAGTTCACACACTCAAAATGACAAAGGCCGAACTTCTTGCCGCGTGCGAAAATTTCGGTGTGCCGGCGGGGCCGATCAATACGATTGAGGACGTTTTCAACGATCCACAGGTTAAGCATCGCGGCCTTAAAATTTCGCCTGAGGGCGTCTCTGGGGTACGAACACCAATTACGTTTTCGAAAAGCCAATTGGCGCTTGATCAAGCTTCGCCCAAACTAGGAACCACCAAGATACCCTAGTCTATTCCTGCGGATTTCAGGGCTTCGACCAAAGCGGTCGCGTCCTTAATTTCCAAACGAACAGGCAAGGTCAGAACCTTTTGTCGAAAGGCGCTGGGTAAACGAACGGCGTCTTTCTCCGTTGTGATTAATTGCGCCCCTAGTGTTGCTGCATCGAACTCAAGACGACGCATTAGCGCTTCACTGAGGGGCTGATGATCGGCGAGGGCGACGGTCTTTATCAGTTCAACCTCTTGGGACTTGAGTGTTTCAAAAAACTTCTCGGGGTGACCAATTCCGGCGAAGGCCAAGCACCGAAGGCCGGAAAAATCCATCCCCATTTGCAAAACAGTCAGCTCTCCTTCTAGACGTGGCACTCCGACTGCGTGACCCCATGCTTTAGTGAATTGCTCTTGGGCGGCGGAACTTCCAACAGATATCACCATATCGGCCCTTATTAGACCCACATGAAGAGGTTCGCGCAGGGGGCCGGCCGGTATGACACGACCATTGCCGAACCCTAATGCAGCGTCCACAACGACAATCGAAAGATCCTTGGCAACGGAGGGATTCTGGAAGCCATCGTCCAAAATAAGAACATCGATATCAAGGGTTTCGGCGAAACGCGCGCCAGCGGCGCGGTCTTTAGCAACAATGCAAGGCGCGAAGGCCGCGAGCAGCATTGGTTCGTCGCCCACCTCGCTAGAGGAGTGTCCGTTCGGGTCAATGAGTACCGGCCCTTCAAACTTGCCACCATATCCGCGTGACAAGAGCGCGGGTTTTCGGCCCATGCCCTGAAGGAGTTGGATCAGAGCAATAGCGGTCGGGGTTTTACCCGTGCCACCAATATTGATGTTACCCACACAGATCACAGGCATCTTTGGGCGGTAGCCATTGGTTTTTGAGAGGCGACGCGCCGTGCCCGCCGCATAGAGTTTTCCCAGCGGCGCGAGCAATTTGTCGCGCCACGAATTCTCAAATGGGCGGTACCAAAACAGCGGTTGTTTCATCAAAAAGCTCCGATATCTTCGAGCATCGTTTCAATACGAGCAACGGCCAAATCCGTGGCGCGCGCCCCTTTGGTCGTCAAATCCCATGCGGAATGCGCCATCGCCGCGGATTGGTCTGGCGCAAGGAGCGAAAGAAGTCCATTGGTCAGTTCAGTTGTGGTGCCAACCTGTCGCGCTCCCCCCTCCGAATTCAAAGCCTCATATACTTTGCGATGCGTCCCTAGGTTCGGTCCATGCAAGATAGCAGAGCCAAGGCCAGCGGCCTCAAACGGTGACTGAATCGCGTGTCCTGCAGCAAGGCTGCATCCGAGGAAACTCACAGTTGCAAGACGATACCAAAGCCCTCGTTCGCCATCTGTGTCAGCAATGTAGATTTGGGTTTCGTCATCTGGAATCTCGCCAAGCGAACGCAGTTTCACCCGAAGTCCCTTCTGAGCAAACTCATCTGCAAGGTCAGACCCCCGTTGGCTTGAATCGGGCGACAGAATGAGCAACAAGCGATGTGCCGTTCGGCTCGCTGTCATATGCGCATTCAAAACGATGCTCTCTTCCACTTTGGGAATATTGCTCGCAAACCAAACTGGCCTGCCAACGAGGACTTTCGCGAGGTGAGTGCGATCCTCTTCATTGCAGGGCAGTGTCGTGCTCACTTCCTCTATAGGGCCAGAAATTGTGATCCGGCTCCCCTCAATTCCCAAAGCGGAAAGCGCTTTTGCGGAGGAGGCATCCACTGTGTCAATGTAATTGAAACGCCGCAACACCTCCCGCATGACCGACCGTTGGCCCGAGAACCGGTCGCGCACACCAGAAAAGCTACGTGCGTCGAGTTTTGCATCGATGAGAAACAGAGGAATTCGGCTATTGGAAGTGCAAAGAACGGTGATTGGACCGGTATCAATTCCCGCAAAAACAGCCAAATCTGGCTTCCAGTGTTTCAGGAAATTCTCGACGAAAATAGGGACTTCTGCGGGCGAAAACTGATGAAAGCAGTGACGAGGAAGCGCGTCGGTCGTAAAAGGAATTCTGTCATTGCGCGGGGTGGTCACAAGGAAATGCACCGAGGGCCAGTCCTCGCTCAATTGTCGAATGAGTTTTGTAAGAGCATGTGCCTTCGCGACGTCAGGAGCATGTAGCCAAACGAGAACCCCTCGCGGTCTTTCGACGCTGGCAATCCCCATTTCTTCGGCGGCACCGGGTGAGTTTTCGCTCTCGAGCGCGATCTGCACTTCTGCAGTACGCCGCGTTTGGGCCTTCATAAAAAGAGAGAGCGAAAACGACATTCCGGGTCGACTTTAACCCAGCTCTTCGGTCGAGGAAGCAGCTATCTCCTCATCGCGAAGACGATGAATATGCGCGATAAAGAAACGCATATGGGCGTTGTCGACCGTGCGCTGGGCTTCGGATTTCCACGCATCATAAGCGCTCGCGTAGTCGGGGAACATGCCTACGATTTTAATGTCATTCACATCTTTGAAAACGTTTTTGGTCGGGTCAACCAATTCGCCCCCGAATACTAAGTGTAGGCGTTGTGTCATGTGATCCTCATCGTGGTTTTGGGAATTGGAAACAGTCTAAGGGAGATCGGTTCAGGGGGAAAGGGACTTAGCGCGGAGCAAGTCGCGAAATTATGCCCGCGTGAATTTCTGGTGGGGCTGCAACCATTCCATGCAGCATCGGGCGCGGATTGTTAAAGAGAGCGCGTTGGCCAATTTGGTCGGTAACACATGCACCAGCGCGTTCAGCGATCAAGCTTCCAGCGGCTACATCCCACTCCCATGTATCGCGCAAAGTGAGCATAACATCAAAGCGTCCATGCGCGATCAAGCAAAGGCGATACGCTAAAGAACTCCGAAAATGGTGGTCAAACTGTGGAACGGGGCCCTGCCAAAGGTGGGCCGAAAAATTTGTTTTAGCTGCAAGTGTTGTTGCGCCATCAATTTTTGAACGTGTGCTCGCGTCAATTTTATCCCTATTTAGGGTCGCATTTCCATGCTTTGTGGCGCAATAGAGCCGATCTAGGGCGGGCAAATACACTGCGGCGGCGGTTACGACTCCGTTTTTAGCAATGGCCAGAGAATGGGAAAACGCAGGAGAGCCTTCGATAAAGGCGCGCGTGCCATCTATCGGATCAATGATGAAGACGTGTTCGCAATTTAGGCGATCCGTTGTGTCTTCAGTCTCCTCTGAGAGCCAGCCATAATTGGGTCGCGCATGCGTCAATTCTGACTTGAGCATTCTATCGATCGCCAAGTCGGCCTCGGTTACAGGGCCCGCACCGCCGGATTTTTCCCAAACTTCAGGTGTTTTTTTCCAGTATTTTTTTGCAATCTCTCCGCTCGCGTATGCGGCGTCGATAAGGAGATCAATGTCAGCCACCAGCTAGGGTCATCCCGTCGAGCAACAACGACGGAACCACACGCGATAAATGCGTACGAGCGTCATTTGCGGGTGTGAATGTGCGCAGCATGTCCTTGAGGTTTCCCGCAATGGTACATTCATTCACGGCGTATTGAAGTTCGCCGTTTTCAACCCAGAACCCAGACGCGCCACGGGAATAATCCCCTGTGTTAGCGTTGATCGAACTGCCGATCATAGAGGTGACAAGGAGCCCTGTGCCCATTTCGGCTAGCAACTCATCTCGGGTCATATTCCCTTGCGTTAGGGTCACATTTCCAGAACTTGGCGAAGGCGGTGAAGAGGTTCCGCGTGATGCGTTTGCGGTGCTTTCCATGCCCAACGCGCGTGCGTTTGCAAGGTCGAGCGTCCAGCCCGTCAATATGCCGTCCTCAACGATTGCGCGGCGTTGTGTGAGCAGCCCCTCGCCATCAAAGGGCCGACTTCCTGACGTACGCGCGCGGTGTGGGTCTTCAATGAGGGAGATACCTTTTGGCAAAACCTGTTCGCCCAAGCTGTCGCGCAAAAAGCTTCCACCGCGGACGATGGCACTCCCGTTGATCGCACCCAAAAGATGTCCAATGAGGGTGGCAGACACACGCTCGTCGAACAAAACGGGGAAGAATCCTGTCTTTGGTTGGCGCGCGCCGATGCGTTCTACGGCGCGTTGTCCTGCGATTTTTCCGATGTGCTCGGGGCTGTAAAGATCGGAGAAATAGGTGCGACTATCTCCGTAATAGTCTCGCTCCATGTCCGAACCAGAACCAGTAATTGCGACCGTGGACACAGAGTAGCCGCTGCGTGCATAGCCGCCCGAAAACCCATTGCTTGTGGCTAGGTGAACACGGCGATTTCCATAGCCAGCCGATGTCGCTTGAACTTGGCTGACGCCTTCGACGTTTTGTGCGGCGGCCTCTGCACGTTGCGCTAACTCTTGGAGTTCCTCGGGGCTGGGTGGCGCGGCGGGATCGTTCATATCGAGCGCGTCGACATTCCAATCCGTTGCCAATTGATCCAGTGAGGCGAGGCCGATATGGGCGTCCTCGGGGGCTTCTTTGGCCATTGCGACGGCGCGCTCGGCCATTTGGGTAATCGTATAATCGCGGGTATCGCTGGCCGATACACACGCTTGTCGCTGTCCGATCAGTACACGCAAACCGATGTCTACGCCTTCGGAACGCTCAGCATGTTCAAGCTTCCCTTTAAGAACGTCGATTGTGGCGGACGACCCGTCAACTGCAATTGCATCCGCACCATCCGCGCCCGCGATTTTGGCGGCTTTGAGCAAGGCGTCGGTGAATTTGGCAAGATCATCGGTGGGGGAAGCTGTTGATTTGCTCATTTGGGGCTCGCTTTTGTGGGTCTATGCGCAATGAGGTAGCCCTGTGTGCGCTCAGGTGCAAGGGTGGGCCACGAAAAAGGCCGCCAAGTTTCCCTAGCGGCCTTTGAATGTCTCGATCTAGAAACGCCTATTTGATGCGTTGACCGTTGGCCAAGATCGATCCGTCGGCATTGACTTCGATCTTGGAAACAAGCTCGTCCTCGCCCTCGCCTGCATTGGCAAAAAGACCCGTCATCATCCGCGCGCCCATGGCTTGCTCTTCTGGAATGAGGCCCATGGCAACCAATTTGTCGAGGAGGGCATTGCCGCCCACAAGTTTCAAATTAAGCGCACCCGTTGGCGCAGGAAGGCCGTCGAATGTTTCGAGGTCGTCATTGTTGAAGGTAAAGGCTCCATCGCCGGTAAACTCGGCACCCGCCAAGGTTAGTTGGAGCGCATCAATGTTGAAGCTGTGCAATTCACCCGGGAACTCATCGCCTGACATCTCTTCGGCTTCTTCAAAATCAAACAAGTCGAAATCAAGATTAAGTTTGCCAGAAAGATCAACAATCAACGTTGCCGGATCGTGCGGTAATGTGCCCGCGGGATCGATCATACTCCAAAGTGCTTCATCAACGGACAACCCAATAAGCTTCATAGTTAGACCCACATCATCGGGTGTATCCGACTTAGAAACAGGCATGGTGAATACATTATTGGTTTCTTCAACACTAAAGGAAATCGGAAGGGGCATTTGAGCTGGAACGATAGTTACCTGAGTACCTTTGGAACTCGTTTCTACGCCAAGGCCTCCTTGGGAAAGGGCGTATTTTGCCGAACCTTCCGCGGTTGAACCTTTAAGGTCAAAGCCTTCGCTCTCGTCCGTAACAACAATATCGAACGTTGCACCACTGTGGCCAAACGAAATGTTCCCGCCGAATCCAGCGGCAAATGCGGCTGCAAGGTCTTCGTAGTTGATTTCTTCTGGAATCGCGTAATCAAACGCTTCTGTAAAGCCTTTCAGATTGACCATCGCAGTAACCATCTGCGCGCCACCTTCGGGGTCTTTAATATCAACCTCAATGTCCGTTTCGGCAACATCAAATGTGCCAACCATTTTGAAGAGGGAGCCCTTTGTGAAGGCATAGGAACCTGCCAATTCGCTGAAGGTCACCAGCGCTTTTGGGGAAAACGCAACATCACCTTGCTTGATGTCCTTGAGGGCAAGAGCATAGGTTGTGGCCGAGAAATCATAGTTGGTCGTTGTGTCGTCGCCACTTGCGATGATGCTCATGTCCTGGGATGTCAAAAGAAGCGTGACGACCACGTCATCAACTTCCGCCATAATCGGAAGCTCGTCAGGAATGTGGATGGAAACAGTCCCGTCGGAAAGTTGCTCAAATCCGAACGACAGGCCAGTCACAACAACAGACTCGTCATCTTCGACGGGCACGGTCAAGACAATGTCAGCAATGTTCAATGTTTCGCCGTCTTGGCTCTCGCTGCCGACGTCCATTGAATAGCCGAGATTTTCGTAGGTGGTTTTGAGGTCGTTCCAAACTTGCTCAGAGGTCACATCTGCAAACACAGCACTGCTCAACAGGGCCGATGTCGCCGTCGCAACGCTAATTATTTTCAAATATGTCATTGTGATTCCTTCGATTCAAAAATTGCTTGGGAATACATTGTACTGAAGCGCCCAAATTCGCAAGCGGCACGGGGCCTTTCTTTGAAAATTGCATTGGTTTAAGTTGTAGAAAATTTGCGAGGAGAGAACATGAGTGTTGCTGGAAAAACAGTTGTAATTACGGGGGCAAGTCGCGGGATTGGTGCGGCGGCGGCGCGGGCTTTTGCTCAGGCGGGTGCAAATGTTGTGCTCCTTGCCAGAAGCGGGAATGCGATCGCCGAAATCGCACAAGAGATTGGCGAGAAAGCCTTGGCGATCCAATGCGACGTGAGCCAGTTTTTAGAAGTTTCCGCGGCGATTGCGTCCGCTCAGGCGAAATTTGGGGCCGTGGATGTTTTGATCAACAACGCGGGAGTCGTCGACCCTATTGGCTCCCTTTTCGAGTCTAACCCTCAAGAATGGGCGCGCTCTATCGATATAAATGTCAAAGGGGCCTATCATTGTATCCGTGCAGTGATGCCGCACATGCTTGCTGCCAAGGCGGGTACGATTTTGAACGTGGGTTCGGGGGCGGCGCATGGTCCGATGGAAGGGTGGAGCGCCTATTGCACGGGCAAAGCGGCGACCTTCATGTTGACGCGCGCAACCCATTTGGAAGGCCACGAAACGGGTTTGCGGGTCATGGGCCTTTCCCCCGGAACGGTCGCGACAGATATGCAGGTCAAAATTAAAGCCAGCGGCATTAATCCGGTCAGTAAGTTAAACGTCTCGGATCACGTCCCTGCCGAATGGCCTGCCAAGGCGCTCGTTTGGATGTGTTCCCCCGCATCAGACCCACATTTGGGGCAGGAACTTTCCCTTAGAGAGGCGGGACTTCGCGCCACTCTCGGTCTGGAATAGCGCAATGATTGATGTCTCCCAGCTAGAGGGCGTTTGGACGGTAACCCTCAATCGGCCGCAAAAAGCCAACTCGCTAACGCGCGAGATGCTGGAAAATTTGATCGGCATTGTCCGTCAAGCGCGGGATGCGAAAGCCGTTGTCTTTACGGGGACAGGAGTTGTTTTTAGCGCCGGTGCCGATTTGGACGAAGCCCGCGCAGGTCTGGCTGAAAGCCTACTTTGGGAGGAGCTTTCTGGAGAAATTGCCGCTTTGCGAGGCCTTACGATATGCGCCCTAAACGGGACGATTGCGGGGGGCGCCTTTGGCATGGCGCTGGCCTGTGACATTCGGATTTCAGTGCCGGAGGCGCGGTTTTTTTATCCCGTCATGAAGCACGGTTTCCTTCCACAGCCCTCCGATCCCAAACGCATGGCCGCCCTTATTGGTCCGTCACGCACGAAGCTTGTTTTTCTATGCGGACAAAAACTGACGAGCGAGCAGGCCTTTTCGTACGGCCTCGTGGACCAAGTCGTTTCTCGGGAGCATTTATTTACGACGGTTGAATCCCTTTGCGCGGACGTGATATCTGCCAAGCCAGAGATTGCCTTTGCAATCAAATCAACTTGCCCGAACGGCGAAAAGGAATCTTCGAGATGAAAACGGCATTGGTTATCGGCGCAGGCCCAGCAGGGCTTATGGCGGCCGAAATATTGGCGGATTCGGGGTTTTCTGTCACCGTTGCAGAAACCAAGAAAAGCCCCGCGCGCAAGCTTCTTATGGCGGGAAAGTCTGGTCTGAATATCACCAAGAACGAGACGGATGAACAGTTTTTGGCGACTTTTGGCGACATGCCTGAAGCGTTGAAATCTGCCATGACCGCGTTTGGTCCCCGCGAAGCAATGGCGTGGGCGCAGGGGTTAAATCAGGTTGTTTTCACTGGCTCAACGGGCCGTGTATTCCCAAGATCGATGAAAGCTTCTCCACTTCTTAGAACGTGGCTGGCACGGATGGGGGGCAAGGGCGTTACTTTGGAACTGGGTTGGAAATGGGTTGGTTGCGCGGGGCCGTCGTTTCAGTTTGAGACAAGCGCAGGCGCAAAAGAGGTTGCGGCGGATGTAACGATTTTGGCCTGTGGTGGCGCGAGTTGGGCAAGATTAGGCTCTGATGGGGCGTGGTCCGAATGGATAGATACGCCGCTTGCGCCATTCAAGCCCGCGAACATGGGGTTTGTTGTGGATTGGTCGTCGCATATGGAGCGCCACTTCGGAAGCCCTGTTAAGCCAGTTGGATTGATCGTTGGTGGCAAAACCCATCGCGGGGAAATTGTTGTGTCGCGTACTGGGCTCGAAGGGGGCGGTATTTATACCGTGTCCACCGCGCTTCGCGATGGAGAGACCCTGACGCTTGATCTTTTGCCCGACCTTACAGGCGATCAAATCCGCAAGCGCTTGGCAAGGCCTCAGGGCAAAACGAGTATGGCCAACTTTTATCGCAAAGTTTTGGGCTTAACGCCGGTGAAGATGGCTTTGCTACAGGAGTTTGCGCGCCCGTTGCCAACGGGCAATGCATTCATTTCAGTGCTTAAGGCGCTTCCCGTGCCGCTGAACGGACCTCGGCCGCTGGATGAAGCTATTTCCACGGCAGGTGGCGTGAAATTTGATGGGATGACAGAGGATCTCATGCTTAAAAACCGCCCAGGTGTATTTTGTGCGGGTGAAATGCTGGATTGGGAAGCGCCCACGGGCGGGTATCTGATTACAGCATCTTTAGCGACTGGAAAACTGGCGGCGGAAGCTGCGGTTCGGTGGGCCGAAAGCGGCTCTAACCTGGCTACTTAAGGCCGCCAAGCATGGAGAGGCGCACCAAAGTGCGCTCCACCAGCGCCATAGTTGGCGCGCGACTTGTGGAGCGTAGCTGAAGGTCGGTATCCAAGAGCATAGAGAGCGCGGCTTCCAAACGACGTGTGCCCCATTTCTGGGCTTGTCGCAGCATACGGTCGCGACGCGCCCCAAAAACGGGGGGACGCAGGCGGCCGATGCCTGCTGCCGGTCCACCCGGATCGGCGCTAGCTGCGTGAAGTGTTCTGAAATGTCGTGTCGCGCCAATGCACAATCCAACGGGTTGAACGCCTTGGGCTTCGAGTTTTTGCATGATTGGCCCAATTTCCGCACTGCGACCTTCCGCGACAATATTTAAAATATCGTCGAGTGCAGCCTCCGTGGATGAGGGGGCACAGGCGGCAACATCTAGCGGAGTCGCAGACTCGGAACTGCTCAGCATATAGAGAGCGAGTTTCTCCATCGTTTGACGGAAATCTCCCGGTCCGATTTCCTTGGAAAGCGCCGTGAGGGCTTCCATTGCGTCCGGACTTACCCGCGTTAGACCCACTTTTGCCAAGTCGGCTTCGATCTCCGCACGGCTTGGAGGATCATCATAGATACCTGCCGCATAGGCATTGCCGTGCCCTTCGAACAGCTTGCGCAGGGCGGATGTGGCCTTGAGCTGTCCGGCCGTTACGATGACCTGCGCATCTCCGGGTTGCCATTCCGCTAGGGCGGCGGCGACGGGTTTGACAAGGGCATCAGTGCAACCCTCAACAAAGGCCACGCGTGCACCCGGGAAAAAGCTTTGGGATTTTACGGCATCGAGAAGCATGGCGGGGTCTTTGCGCATGTCAGAAGCCGGAATCCGAAAGAGGCGCATTTCGTCGTCGCCAGTGGGGCCAATCAGGGCCAAGATAACTTCTTGGCGTTTTAGGGCCACACGCATCGCGTCCGCTCCGTAAATCAACAGGCCCGTTCGTTTCGGGTCGGGCTTGGTGAAATATCCGGTTGCGTCGCGCGGCGAAAGCTTCACGGGAGGAAGCTCCCTGAATTGAGGATAAGATGCTCGGTTATATCATCCCCAAGGACGATCATGAGACGTTCAAAAGCCGCCTCACTCGCGGTACGCGTGCTGACAGGGTTGGATGTGGCGCCGAAACTTGTGAAATTCTTGGCGACGCCTTCGGTGAGAACATTCTGGGTATTGAGGTCGCGTAGGGCGAAGGCAACTTCACCGAGCACGTTATAGCGCGTGGTTTCTTGGTTCGGCGTGATGCCAAGCGGGTCGATGCTGGTTTCAATCAGATATGAGAGGCCAAAGCGCGGATCGGTTGCCCTACCAAGGCGGTCTTCGAGGTGTTTCGTGAGGTCAAAGCTGTTTTTGTCAATCGGCGCGTCAACGAGAACAGATCCCCGTAGACCTTGGGCACTGCCGGTAGGGCCGTACACCGGCTCAAAACCACAGCCCGATGCGAGGGCTGTGGCGGAAAGAAAAAAGAAACGGCGATTAAGCGACAACATTCACAATCCTACCTGGTACAACGATGACCTTTTTAGGGGCTTTCCCCTCAAGAATTCTGATCACAGCTTCATCCGCCAAAGCCAGTTTTTCAACCTCTTCTTTGGGCATGTCCGCAGGTACCGTGATTTCGGAGCGGCGTTTGCCATTAACTTGGATCGGAAGCGTCACCACATCGTCGACCAAAAGCGCGGGATCGGCTTTGGGCCATGGCGCTTGGGCAACGAGGCCTTCGCCACCGAGCATTTGCCACATATCCTCGGCCAAGTGGGGCGTCATGGGGGACATCAGTTGAGCCATGATCTTGAGGGCTTCGCGGCGCGCAGCAGTAGATGCTGTGGATTTCGCAACCGTATTGGTGAAACCATAGAGCTGGGCGACGGACGTGTTGAAGGCGAATCCATCGATTCCGGCGGTGATCGCCTCAATTGCTTTATGGGTGGCTCGCAGGAGCGCCTCGTCGGAGCTGCCGTCGGCAGCCGCCTCCTCGGCGCTCTGTCGGTTTTCATCCGCCAGTCGCCAAACGCGACCGAGGTGTTTTGAGGCAGCCTCAGCGCCAGCGGCGGTCCACTCGACATCGCGCTCGGGCGGGCTGTCGGACATGACGAACCAGCGGGCGGTATCGGCGCCAAAGCTTGTGATAATGTCGTCTGGATCAACCACGTTCTTTTTGGATTTCGACATTTTCGCCGAGGGGATAATCTCGACTTCGGTGCCATCGGCCAATTTTCCGTCGGTCACATCTTCGGGCAGGTGATAGACTTTGCGCCCATTCCCATCGAGAGTTTGGTAGATTTCGTGCGTTACCATCCCTTGCGTAAAGAGCGCGTTGAAGGGTTCAATCGCGCTTTCGGGTAAGTGACCACAGATTTGCATCGCGCGTGCAAAGAAGCGCGCATAGAGAAGGTGAAGAATCGCGTGCTCGATCCCACCGATGTATTGATCGACGTTCATCCAATAGGCTGCGTCTTCGGCATTCGTCGGTGTTGGAGAATTGGGCGAAGTGAAACGCGCGTAATACCAAGAGCTATCGACAAACGTATCCATTGTATCGGTTTCTCGCAGGGCATCCGCGCCACATTTCGGGCAGGAACAGTTGCGCCATGTCGGGTGACGGTCGAGCGGATTGCCGGGGAGGTCAAAGCTGACATCCTTGGGCAATTCAATCGGCAGGTTTTCCTTTTTCTCAGGGACGACACCGCAGGCTTGGCAATGCACAACCGGAATCGGGCATCCCCAATAGCGTTGACGGCTTAGGCCCCAATCGCGCAGGCGGAATTTGGTGACGCCTTTGCCGAGGGATTTCGCTTCCATGAATTCGATGGTTTTAGCCACGGCCTCTTCGCCTGTGGCCTCGGTGAGGCCTGCGAAGTGGTCGACCCAGCGCACTTTTTCGGATTTGAGCGGGGTGAGGGCTGTGTTGCCAACGGGTGCCTCATCATCCAGTGCAAAGAAGGTGTTGGTGACGGCTAAGTCATACTTGCGCGAGAAATCGAGATCGCGTTGATCGTGCGCTGGGCAACCGAAGACCGCACCAGTGCCGTAGTCCATTAGAATGAAATTTGCGACCCAAACCGGCAATTCCCAATCAGGGTTGAGCGGGTGGCGCACTTTTAGGCCAGTATCAAAGCCACGCTTCTCGGCCTTTTCCATGTCGGCCTCTGACGTGCCAAGGCTGCGGCATTCTGCGGTAAAGGCGGCCAACGCAGGGTTGTCGCCTTCGAGCGCTTGGGCCAGCGGGTGATCGGCGGAAATGCCAACGAAACTCGCGCCCATCAATGTATCGGGGCGGGTTGTGTAAACGGGAATGTCTTTGATGTCGCCTTGAGGGGTGGTCAAATCAAAGGCGAACTCAAGGCCGCGCGATTTGCCGATCCAGTTGGCCTGCATGGTGCGGACCTTCTCGGGCCAATTGTCCAAATCATCCAACGCAGTCAGAAGTTCGTCGGCGTGATCGGAAATCTTGAAGAACCACTGTGTTAGTGATTTACGCTCGACGGGCGCATCGGAACGCCAGCCCTTACCATCAATCACTTGCTCATTCGCCAGAACTGTCATGTCTACTGGATCCCAGTTCACAACCGCTTCCTTACGATACACAAGGCCCTTGCCCATGAAATCGATGAACATGCTTTGCTGCTGGCCGTAATATTCCGGATCACAGGTGGCAAATTCGCGGGTCCAGTCAATCGAAAGGCCCAAGGGCTTCATTTGGGCCCGCATGTCGGCGATGTTTTGATAGGTCCAATCGGCTGGATGGCCACCAATCGCCATAGCAGCGTTTTCGGCGGGCATTCCGAAGGCGTCCCAGCCCATTGGGTGCAAGACCGAGAAACCACACGACGCTTTATACCGCGCAACCACGTCGCCCATCGTATAATTCCGCACGTGACCCATATGAATACGCCCAGACGGGTAGGGGAACATCTCGAGGACGTAGTATTTTTCCTTCGCAGGGTCGCGTTTGGCGAGGAATATTTCGGCCTCGTCCCAAGCGTTTTGCCATTTGGGTTCGATTTCGGAGGCGATATAGCGTGACATGAATGAGTCCTTTACGTGCAAAACGCCGAGCTCTTCTGCGGGTTGCAGGGCTCGACGTATGCGAATGACGGGTTAGGTCGGCAAGCGCCTTCCAAGATTAGAGATTGCTGTCGCGCAACCGAAGTTGGCGCGCCCGCGTAAGAATAGCGTCTTCGATCGCACGCTGGGTTTCGGCGGAAACTGCGCGACCTCCGCTCGATTGAAGGGCGACATTAAGAGAACGCGCATCCAAAGCAGGGTCTTGGATATAAACGGCAGCGCGATAGGATTGGCTGCCACCCGGAGGTGTGCCGTATCCCGTGATGAAAATGCCTGAAAAGGGATCGACATCCTGAACGGGCAAGAAGTCGAGAATCTCAAGCGCCGCATTCCAAAGATATTTATTCACCTCAATTTGGGTGTTTGGATCCGTGTTGTTGGCAAAAATATCCCAAACAGTGCTGGGTGGCGTGTCTTCATAACTCTCTTGGAAAGGGGATCGCTCAGGGATTGGCTCAGAATCGCATGCGGAAATGCCCACGACCAAAAGAATCGATGAAAACCATTTGAAAAATTTGCTCGCTACCATTTTGGCTTCCCCTTATTGCTTCAGGGGATTTAGTAACCAACCACCAAAGGCGGAGCAAGGTTTTTCAGTTTTTTAAGCCATACTATAAAGAGAACAATATCGTTCGCCCTGTTTGGAGTCCCCAAAGAAGCTGAAAATTGACTGTGGCAAACCTGCATCAGCCTTAAAGGGTTTGTTAAAGCGATGCATCGGGAACTTGCAAAACCGGAGCCGAAAGGCGATTGAACAGCATACTCAGTTCGGATTTCCCTGAATTGAGGTGCACTCTTTAATCTCTTACAAGGGAAAAACGAAATGAAAAATCTTCTTATTGCTACGACTGCACTCGTTGCAACCGCTGGCGTCGCAGCCGCTGACATCTCCGTATCCGGTGACGGCCGCATGGGTTTGGTATACGATGACCGTGACACTTTCGGTCTTCCTGGCGATTCCAACATCAAAATGAGCAGCCGTATTCGTATCGGTTTCTCCGCATCCGGCGAAACTGACAACGGTCTGTCTTTCGGTGGTTTCATCCGCGCTGACAACTCTGGTGCCGGTTCTGCTGGTCGCGCTGGTTCCGTATTCATCTCCGGTTCTTTCGGTAAGCTCTCCATGGGCGACGTTGACGGCGCTGCTAAAGCTGCTGTTGGTCAAGTTTCCGGTATCGGTTACACAAACTTGAGCGACATCAACGAAATCACGTACCTCAACTCCGGTACTGATGTGAATGGCGACGGCAGCAACGATACACTGTACCCAACTCCTTCGGCTCTTTATGAGTACGCAGCTGGTTCCACAGTATTCTACGTTGGTATCGGCCAAATCGGCACCCAAATCGGTACTGTTTCCGTTCCAGGTCAGCTTCTTCCAGCTGTTGGTGAAGTAGGTCAGTCCTACTCGGTTGGTGCTAAATGGTCTAACGACAATGGCCTTACAATCGCTGGTGGTTATGAAGCTACGAACGACGTTGCTGGTACAGGCGACGCGAGCGATTGGGTTCTTGGTGCTCAATGGACTAACGGTACATGGGGCGTTAAAGGTATTTACCTTCAAGGCGAATGGGCTGGCTTCGGCGACGTTCAACAGTACGCTGTTTCCGGTGACTGGACTTCTGGTGCGACGACTGTAACTGCTTTCTACACTAAGAAAGACCTTCAGGACTTCGATACTACCTCTGAGTCCTACGGCCTTGGTGCTGCATACGACCTCGGTGGCGGTGCTACACTTGCCGGCGGTATCGCTAGCGTGAGCCCAATCAACGACGCTGACACATACACAGTTGGTGACCTTGGTATCAAATTCAACTTCTAATCCATCCGGATTATTGTGAATTGGAAAGAGCGGGCTTCGGTCCGCTCTTTTCTTTTTGTCCAGACTGTGGCTCATTGGGGTGAACTCAAAAGGCCATATTATGTCTCTGAAAAACACCCTTTCCAAAATTCAGTCCGCAGAATCTAGTGCTGGACGTCCTACTGGATCCACCAAGCTTATTGCGGTTTCCAAGGTGCAACCACTTGAGCGCGTGCGCGCCGTCCTAGATCAGGGGCATCGGGTTTTTGGTGAGAACAAAGTGCAAGAGGCCGCCGGAAAATGGCCTGACCTGCGTGCAGAATACGGCCCCGTAGAAGTGCATCTTCTTGGCCCCCTCCAAACAAACAAAGCCCGTCAAGCGATGGAGCTTTTTGATGCTATCCACACCCTAGATCGCCCAAAACTGGCCACCACGCTAGCGCGATTAACCAAAGAGGTTGGTAGCTGCCCGAAATTGTTTGTCCAAGTTAATACAGGTGCGGAAGAGCAAAAAGCGGGTGTCTCTGTCGACGAGGCGGACGGTTTTATCGAAATGTGCGTAGGGCATGGTTTGCCGGTCGTTGGCCTCATGTGCATCCCCCCTGTTGACGAAGATCCAAGCGTACACTTCGCCCTACTAGCGGAAATAGCGGCGCGAAATCATCTATCTGAGCTTTCGATGGGGATGAGTGGCGATTTCGAAGTTGCCATAAAAGCAGGCGCAACCTACGTCAGAGTTGGTTCTGCAATTTTCGGCGCGCGCAGCTACAACTAGGCCTTTACTACAATTCTGCTATTGGGTGCCCATCGCGCCAATATCCATTGCAAATTCTGCCGTGAAAAAGCGATGCACCCTTCGGTCGGGTGCCGCGGTTTCCGCCATTGGTGCACAAAAATTGCCGACCCCAATCCGGGGGTAGCCTGTGGGTAATTGTAATCCGTGTATAAAACCACATCATATAGGGGGTCGGCGCGGAACAGCGTCTCGTGGCTAAATTTATAAAACCGTTGAGTTTTTCGGCTATTATATTCTGGATCACGCGAGTCGTCCGACCATATATCGGCTGGGCCGATCGCATCCATTGGAAATGGAACGTGTGGCCGTCGAAGCCGCGACTGTCGGAATCCTCCTCCAACTAGACGCATTTCCTGTCTCGGCGTCCCGCCATCCCCCTCACGTTTATTGGCGACAAAACCGCCTTTCCCGATGGAGCAGGGAATACGCCGCCCCATAAACCGCGCCCCCCAACGGGTCACGACAAGGTCGGATGGCTTCACAGCAGATGCCCGGATTTTGCGGCTTTCGTCGCAAGATAGGCGTGATTATGTGCGTTTTCGCCAACCCTCAGCGGCACGCGTTCGACAACTTGAATGCCGTTCGCCTGCATCATTTCAACTTTAGCAGGGTTGTTCGTGAGGAGGTTAACGCTTTGAAACCCCATGCGTTTTAGGATTTCCGCGCCAATGCGAAAGTCGCGCTCATCATCCTCAAATCCAAGGCGATGATTGGCCTGAACAGTGTCAAACCCCTGATCTTGAAGGGAATAGGCGCGCATTTTATTGGCAAGACCAATCCCGCGCCCTTCCTGATTGAGATAGAGCAAAACACCCGCCCCATTCTCGCCCATCGCTGCAAGAGCTGCGCGCAGCTGCGGACCACAGTCGCATTTTAAACTGCCGATAAGGTCACCCGTAAAACACGCAGAATGCAGGCGAGAGAGCACGGGTTTCCCACGATCTGGGCGACCAATTTCCACGGCATAATGCTCTTCACCGCCATCAAGTGGGCGGAAAACATGCAGGCGCCCCGCTTCGGAAACCTCTAGGGGGACGCGTGCCGAAGCTACCAAAGTAAGAGGCGACATTGCATCAATTTCCGCTTCAGCGTCCTCAAGGGGCACATGGGTTAAATCGTTTTCGTGGGCGAACGCGAGGCCGTTTTCAATTGGCAATAGAACGGCGGACGGCAGTAATCGCGCGGCCTTGGCCAACCCGATTGCGGATTTTGCAATGCAACTTCCGCCCTCACGAAGGGTTTTGAGGGGCCCTTTCATCGGCGCTCTCAGGTCGTTTTCTGGATCGGCAACCGCATATATCCATTTTGTGTCGGCATCGCTCGGAACGACTATTCGTGCAACTTGCGAGTCATAAGCGCGCGCCTTGAGTGTCTCGGCTCTGCGGGTTGTTATGGCCAAAAGAAGAGGCACGCTCAATTCGCGAAGGTCCGAAAGGCGGGCAGGGGTCAATGTTTCTGACGCAATGACAAGTGCCGACTCGCCGGCTTTGGATAGGACGATTGGTGCGCCCATTCGAAGGTCTGCACGGGCACGGGCAAGCCGCTCGGAGAGGGTTGGGGTCAGGGGCATTCGCAAAACTCTGTTACAACATTCATCTGATATGTAACCATTCTGGGTGGGAATTGAAACATAAGGCTGGTTTTCCACACGTCACCGTGATTATTCCTGCCAGCCTCTTGTTTTGCGCCTCTCAGAGGAACAACTCTTATCACAAGCAACGGAGGTTTCCCCATGGTAGCGCTCAAGAAAATACTACTGGTCGACGATGATGACGACCTACGTGAAGCTCTTTCAGAGCAATTGGTTATGACCGAAGACTTTGATGTTTTCGAGGCAGATTCGGGTGCTACGGCGATGGTGAAAGCCAAAGAAGCCATTTATGAGTTGGTGATATTGGACGTCGGCCTACCTGATACCGATGGCCGTGAACTGTGTCGCTTGATGCGCAAGCAAGGGATTAAATGCCCGATTGTGATGCTTACCGGACATGATAGCGACGCGGATACGATCCTTGGACTCGACGCAGGTGCAAATGATTACGTCACCAAGCCGTTCAAGTTTCCCGTCCTTTTGGCCCGTATTCGTGCGCAATTACGCCAGCACGAACAGAGCGAAGATGCGGTTTTTCAACTGGGTCCATATACATTCAAGCCCGCGGTCAAAATGTTGATTACCGAGGACGAAAAGAAGGTGCGCCTGACCGAAAAGGAAACAAACATCCTTAAGTTTTTGTACCGCGCCACGGGCAGTGTCGTAGCGCGGGATGTTTTGTTGCATGAGGTTTGGGGCTATAACGCAGGGGTCACAACCCACACGTTAGAGACACATATCTATCGGCTGCGGCAGAAAATTGAACTTGATCCAAGCAATGCGCGCCTTCTTGTTACCGAAAGCGGTGGGTATCGCCTCGCGTCCTAAAAGTTCCCGGCGACTGGGTTAAGTCGCACCTCCCTGTTGACTTGCCCGGGCCTTGTGCCCGGGTTTTTTTATGCAAATAGCGGTGCGGCTTGATAGGCCTTTAGGCTCGGTTTGGCGGCACTGAATGCGCTCCAATCCTCCTCCAGTTCTGGGAACAACGCATAGAGTTCATTCTGAACTTCGGTGGCCATTCCTTCACATACTTCCGCACCAGGCAAAAAGCTTTCGGACGGTAGGCCTTCGGAGAAAATAACTTCGTGATTGTCAAATAATAGGTGAATATAGGTAACGCCGTCGGTTGGGAGGTGCCGAGAAATTGTCGTACCGTTTACCAAATGCTTGGCTGCAACCAAGACTTCGTCCTCGCCATAAAACAGTTCGGCACGCCAATCGGAAATCAATACACGATGCTGTGGCGAGACGAGAAGATCACGCTTTGGTACGCCATTCCCAAGAGCCCCTTTTTGAATCAAAACAGGCTCGAACACGGGGTATAATGCTAACTCATCACGCGAAAAATTGACTTCGCCCTTCCAGCGCAGAGGCTTTAACCCGTGGTCCAATGTCTCCACCAAGTCACCTGATGAAAGCGTCTCAATCGCGCGGGGACCGCTGGCGGTCTCGATTAAAGTTTTCGGTGTGAAACAGGCGGGGGATGCGTAGTCTTCGTAGTTTGTAACACCTGGCGTTGGCCCCTCAGATGCAGAAATAACCGTAAGAGGAACCCCAACAGGTGGAAACCCACCAACCGGACCGATAAAAGCCAAACCTTCGATCGTTCCGTAAGTATTAGCATCACCAGGTTCCCGAATGTTCATCGCAATTATGGTGTAATTGTTTCCATCGGGATCTTGGACTTGGAACTGGAATTCAGCCTCAATAATCGCGCCCGCGTTATAGTCCGTACCGGCGTAAGTTATATCCTCGCTCAGCGACTGGCCTTCATCGTTATCGTCGAATGACCCGTTTCCATCGGTGATGTCGATGGTTTCCCAAAATTTGGAATTCAAGGTGATCGTTTCCCCAATCAAGTGGGTCCCGTCACCTTGGCTAATGCCGGAAAGGGATTCGCCTCCGGATACCGAAATTTGATCGTCTGCTAACGTATAGAGTATTGGCATGTTTTTTCCCATTCGTCCTGATCACGTGCATTTCTAGCAAGGATTCAAGGTGAAAATTGGAGGCCTTTGAGGCAACAAAGGGGCATTAGCCGTTATTTTGGTTAATATTCGGAAACAAATGGCGAAGTAATTGCATAGAACTTGCGGGAGTAAACTCGAAATCCGGCGGTTACGGCTTCGAGAAATCCTTTTGGGTGGTTATTCCGTCAGCTCCACCCTATTCTTGGGAAACGAAAATTTTGGAGCGCTACATGTCTTTTACTCTCTGTACTTGGAATATCAATTCTGTGCGTCTTCGCGAACCTATCGTACTGAAATTACTCGAGGAACAGGCGCCGGACATTTTGTGTTTGCAGGAATGTAAAAGCCCTGTGGATAAAATTCCGACCGAGGCTTTTCACGCGCTTGGCTATACGCATATGGTGGCAAACGGCCAAAAGGGGTATAATGGGGTTGCGATCCTTTCGCGCCTTCCGCTTGAATTGGTCGGGATGCACGATTTCGCCAATCTTGGGCACGCACGACATGTGGCGGCGAAACTGGAAAATGGCGTAACGATTCATAACCACTATGTCCCAGCGGGCGGCGACGTGGCAGATCGTTTGGTAAACGAGAAATTCGGTCAAAAACTCGACTACCTCGCTGACATGCGGGATGATTTCCGCGCCAATATGCCAAAAAAGTCCATTTTGGTCGGAGATTTAAATATTGCCCCACGGGAAGACGATGTTTGGGATCATAAAAAACTTCTGAAGGTCGTGAGCCATACGCCAATCGAAGTTGAAAAGTTCGAAGAGACCCGAGAATCTGGCGATTGGCATGATGTGACACGGGCCGATATTCCAGAGGGTAAAGTCTATAGCTGGTGGAGTTATCGGGCCAAGGACTGGTCGGACGCAGACAAAGGGCGGCGTTTGGATCACATTTGGGCGACGGGCGATATTAAAAGCGCGGGTCACAGCAGCCGAATTGCACGCGATGCGCGCGGGTGGGAGAAGCCGAGCGACCACGCGCCAGTCTTTGCAACCTTTGACCTTTAGGGTCGTAACCCCCATATAGATAGAAATGACGTTAATTGGATTGTGATCGATGCTTGAATTTGGAAAAACAGATGCGCCTGCCGAACCTACGGATGAGACCCTAATCAAGGAGTCTTCTGAGGCCAACTTCTTGGAAGATGTGATCGAAGCCAGCAAAGAGGTTCCGATCATCGTTGATTTCTGGGCGCCGTGGTGCGGCCCGTGCAAAACGCTTGGGCCAGCACTCGAGGCTGCGGTGACCAAAGCTGAGGGCGCCGTCAAAATGGTAAAGGTCGACGTTGACCAGAACCCCGGAATTTCCGCTCAATTACAGATTAAATCCATCCCTACAGTTTACGCTTTCTGGCAAGGACAGCCAGTGGACGGATTTCAGGGGGCACTCCCCCCCAGTGAGATTGACCAATTTGTTGAGCGAGTCGCCGCAATGGGGCCCGGTGCGCCCGATGGTGGACTCGCAGATGCGGTCGAGGCTGCCGAGGCAATGTTTGAAGCTGGCGAATTTGACGATGCCCTGCAAACATTCGTAGCGATCACCGAAGAGGATCCCATGAATGTGCAATCCTTTGCGGGTATTATTAAGTGCCATTTGGCGCTTGGCGAAGTAGAAGAGGCCGAGGCTGTGCTAAACGGTATTCCGGCGGAAATATCCGAGAGTAAAGCTATTGAAGCGGTACGGGCGAAAGTAGATTTAGCGAAGCAAGCAGCAAACGCAGGTCCGGAAACTGAGCTTTCTGCCGCTGTGGAGGCCAATCCAGACGATCATCAAGCCCGTTTCGATCTGTCCACAGCGCTACTTGCTGCAGGTGATGCCGAAGGGGCTGTGGAAGCTCTTTTGGAGCTATTCAGGCGGGATAGAGACTGGAACGACGGCGCTGCCAAATCTCAAATGTTTACCATTTTTGATGCCTTGGACATGAAAGATCCGATCGCTCTGAATGGGCGGCGCAAACTGTCCTCAATGATTTTTGTGTAATCGAAAACCGGAGCGAGTTCAAAACAATGAAATTGCCCGTCAATTTTCCAGAGACCTTACCGCTCTTTCCAATTGATGGGGCGCTGCTCCTTCCGCGCGGGAGGCTGCCTCTGCAAGTCTTTGAGCCGCGTTTTTTGGCGATGGTTGATGATTGCCTAAAGACGGATGACCGTATGATCGGCCTCATCCAGACCGAGAAAGGTAAAGGCGAAACGACGTATCAGAATGTTGGCTGCGCCGGTCGGATCGTCGGTTTTTCAGAAACTGCCGATGGGCGGTACATGATTACACTTTCGGGTGTGTCACGGTACCGACCTTTGGACGTTCGCGAGAGTTTTAAACCCTACTTAGTCACGACGCCAAGCTGGACGGGTTTTGAACGAGATGTGGCTGGACCAGAGCATGATCCAGAGTTTCCGCGGGATGATTTTATTCCGTTGCTTCAAAAGTATTTTCATATGCAAGAATTGGAAACCGATTGGGAAAATTTGTCGGGAGCCGAGGACGAATTGTTGATCAATTCCCTGTCGATGCTCTGTCCATTTGAGCCAGAAGAGAAGCAAGCACTATTGGAAGCTGTGGATTTGAAAACACGTCGAGAAACGCTTCAGGCTTTGATGGAAATGGCCATTCATGCAGGGTCAAAGAAGGAACAAATACAATGACAAATGAAGGATTTTTTGACCCGAAAATGCTCGAAAGCTTGGTGTGCCCTCTGACGCAAGCGCGGCTCGACTACGACGCCAAAAATGCGGAGCTCATCTCAAAACCGGCCAATCTGGCCTTTCCGATCCGCAATGGCATTCCTGTAATGTTAATTGATGAGGCGCGCGAACTCGATTAAATCGGGCGTCCTTGCAGCAGTTTGGGAACGTCTCCCGTTAGGCCCGCAGCTTCGCGCATTAAGCGTCGCCGCGCACCCGGAATGGCATTGACCAAACCTAGTCCCAAATCCCTTACGGCCCGAAGCGCAGAATTATCGTTTGAAAATAAAGCGTTGAATCCGTCTGTCGCACCCGCAAGGGCTGCCGTATCAAAGCGTCGCCATTGTTGATACCGCGCCAAAACATCAGAGGCACCGAAGTCTTCTCCGCGACGTTTGGCTTCTATAATTACTTGCGCTAATGCGCCGACATCTCTCAAGCCAAGGTTGAGACCCTGGCCCGCGATTGGATGCACCGCATGTGCCGCGTCTCCAATGAGGGCCAAACGTTGGGCAACCATTTTTGGGGTGACCGAAAGGGTAAGGGGATAGGAAAACCTTCCACCTGCCAACGAAATATCTCCCAGAAAACTCCCAAACCTTGGGCGCAACTCTTCCAGAAAATCGGCGTCCGAGAGCGCCTTGATCCTATCGGCATTCTCGTGCGTTTCGCTCCAGACAATGGAAGAAACATTTCCCGGAAGGGGTAAAATCGCCAGCGGCCCCGACGGCATGAAAAATTGATGCGCACAGCCCTCGTGTGGAAGGTCATGCGCGACGGCGGCAACCAAGGCGGTCTGGCCGTAATCTTTGATGTCTCTGGTAATTCCCGCTCGCTCTGCGGTCTGGCTTTTTTTGCCATCCGAACCAATGAGGAGGCGGGCAGCAAGGGTTTTTCCTGAGGCTAATGTCACAGTGGCACCGGTTGCCGTCTGTTCTTGGGAAACAACGGTTTCACCCGAAATAGTCTCTATTCTGGGTTCTTTTTTCAACGCATCCAAAAGTGCGAACCTTAGAAAGCGATCCTCAATCATATACCCCATAGGGCCTTCTTCGAGTTCACGATGATCAAAGTGCAGCACAAATGGAGAAGGACCTTCGCCCGCGCGCCCATCGGTGACTTTTACATCCAAGATTGGTTGGGAATGATGCGCGATCCCCGACCAAACTCCCAAAGCGCTTAGTAGTTTTTGTGAGGACAACGCCAACGCATATCCGCGCCCGTCAAAATCATTCGCTTTTCGAACTTGGGTTGGGAGGGCGTCAACGAGGATGACACTCATCCCACCTTGAGCGAGGGCCAAAGCCATTGACGCGCCGTTTAGCCCGCCGCCTACAATCAGGATATCGGAATCAAATTTCATAAAGGTATATTGGCGCTTTTAGCGGGATTGTCCATGTGGTCGGTCGTCGCTAGAGTCGCAAATTGCAAATATGGTATTAGGGGTGGAAAAATGGATTGGCTAAAAGCGACGGCCTCGGATTTGGGGCGAGCGATTGGGAGCGGTGATATTGACCCCGTTGAACTCGCTCAATGCTATCTTGATGCCATTAATACGCACCCTCTAAGCGCCAAGATCTATACACAGGTAACACGCGAACGCGCGTTGGCCGAAGCTGCGGAATCGGCAAAAAGGGCACGAGTTGGCGCGCGTTTGGGTCTGTTGGACGGTGTACCCGTCAGTTGGAAAGATCTATTCGATAGTGCTGGGGTGGCGACCGAAGCGGGGAGCGATTTACTCGCTGGCCGTGTGCCTGAAAACGATGCCGAAGTGCTGAAAGTCGCAACGTTTGGCGGGTCTGTTTGCCTTGGAAAAACGCATATGTCCGAGTTGGCGTTCTCGGGACTTGGGCTAAACCCAGTGAAGGAAACCCCTCCCTGTGTGAATGATGCGGAGGCTGTCCCCGGTGGAAGTTCGTCGGGGGCTGCGACATCGGTGGCTTATAGGCTTGCCCCTATTGCGCTTGGTTCTGATACGGGAGGGTCAGTGCGGATTCCGGCCGCTTGGAACGATCTGGTCGGCCTTAAAACCACATCTGGGCGGATATCTTGTAAAGGCGTCGTGCCTCTTTGTGCGCGGTTTGATACCGTGGGGCCGCTGTGTCGGTCGGTTGAGGATGCGGCGCAGGCTTTGGCGCTCATTGAGGGGCGAAAACCTGTTGACCTTGGGGGCGTGGGGCTTGGAAATGTTCGTCTAGGTGTGCTGCAAACCATTGCGCAAGCGGACGTGGAAGATAAGCCAGCTCTTGGCTTCAGTCAGGCTCTAACTCGCCTGAATTCGGATGGAGCACATGTTGAGGATGTCGTTTTTCCCGATTTGCATGAGGCGATGGTGCTCTCCCCGATACTGTTTTCTAGCGAGGCATATGGGACATGGAAGGACGTTATCGAAGACACCCCCGAGAAAATGTTTCCCGAAATTTTGGAGCGTTTCCGAAGCGGGGCAACTTTTCTCGCATCCGACTTTGTTGCAGGTTGGCGCAAGATTGATGAAATTCGCGCAAAGTGGAATTTGGAAATGGCAGGGTATGACGCGATTGTCCTACCCACTGCTCCGATCCTTCCGCCAAACCAAAAACGTCTTCTCTCGGACCATTCATACTATTCTTCACGGAATTTACTGGCATTACGAAATACCAGAATTGGGAATTTGCTTGGACTATCGGCTCTAACGTTGCCCACAAGTGTGGCGTCGGCTGGATTTATGTTGATGGGAAAGCCCATGGGCGAAGAGGCGTTGCTCAGAATTGGGCGTGCCGCGGAAATTGCACTTGCTCAATAGGCTGACCTAAATGCCACATGCATATGGCCAAGCTGCGGATAACAACGGCGTTTTTCTGGACCAAATCCCTTTGCACAGGTAGTCTCGAAACATACGGGGCGCTTATGATCCCGACATTGAGGCATATATGGTTTTTCCAGAGCGGTTTTCGAATCTGCCAGAATACGCATTTCCGCGTTTAAGAACGCTATTGGACTCGCACGCACCCGGCGGCGAGCCATTTGCTATGACCATCGGCGAGCCGACACATCCGTTCCCAGCCTTTGTCACCGACGTAATCGCTGAAAATGCTGCGGGTTTTAACCGATATCCTCCAAATGATGGAGCGCCAGAACTCTTGGCCTCGATCGCTGGATGGATTGAGCGGCGATATAATGTTGACCTGCCCAGTTCTCAGATTATGACTGTGAATGGCTCACGGGAAGGGCTGTACAATGCGGCGATGGCGCTTTGCCCCGAAAGTAAAAACGGCATTCCGGTCGTGCTTATTCCTAACCCGTTTTATCAAGTTTACGGGATTGGCGCGATTTCGGTGAACGCGGAATCCATTTATGTTTCTGCCGAGCTTGAGACGGGGTACATGCCAAATTACGCTGGATTAGAGCCTGAAACTCTTCGCCGTACGGCCCTCGCGTATATCTGTTCGCCGTCTAATCCACAGGGCGCAGTTGCAAGCCGCGCCTATTGGAAAGAACTGATTACCCTTGCCGAGAAGTATGATTTTCAAATTCTAGCGGATGAGTGTTACTCCGAAATATATCGGGTTGATGCACCGGTTGGTGTTCTTCAAGTTGCTGCAGAAATGGGTGCTGATCCTGAGCGCGTCGTGATTTTTCACTCCTTATCGAAGCGATCAAACCTGCCTGGTTTGCGGTCTGGATTTATTGCGGGTGGCCCAGAGACGATGGCGCGTTTGAGCTTGCTTCGGGCCTATTCTGGCGCCCCTTTGCCTCTGCCACTTCAAATGGCGGCCGCAAAAGTTTGGGATGACGAAGCACATGTAGTTGCAAACCGAATGCTCTATGCGGAAAAATTCGATATTGCAGATGAAATATTCGACGGCATCGAAAATTACGAATCTCCCGAAGCCGGTTTTTTCCTTTGGCTTCCGGTTGAGGATGGCGAGGCGGCAGCGTTAAAGCTTTGGCGCGAAACGGGTGTACGGGTTCTTCCCGGCGCTTATCTTAGTCGCGACGTTAACGGATATAATCCGGGTCAGGGGTACATTCGTGTCGCCCTCGTGGCCCCAAAAGAAGAGGTGCGGGCGGGTCTGAAGAAGATCCGAAACTGTATCTATAGCGAAGGATAGTAGAGTATGGCGTATCAAACACGGCAACGAGACCCATTGTTGGACTCCAATGTAACGGCCGCCATCGAAAGACGTGGCAAAGAGCTCATTGGTGTCGCAATGGTCGTTGCAGGCCTGTTGACGACGTTGATACTTGCGTCTTACTCGCCCACAGACCCGAGTTGGTTTTCCGCAACAAGCGCCCCGATCCAAAACTGGTTGGGTGGCTTTGGTGCGGCGATCGCGTCGCCACTTTTCATTATCGCAGGCGTCGCGAGTTGGGGTGTTCCCATTGCGATGCTTGTTTGGGGCGTGCGATTTGCGGCGCATCAAGGCGAAGAGCGCGCAATCTCACGGTTGATTTTCCTACCGATTTGGATTGCGATTTTTTCGGTTCATGCCGAAACTTACGCGCCATCCGTAAGCTGGGATCATAGCTTTGGGTTGGGCGGTATGTTCGGCGAAATGGTATCCGGAGGATTGCTCAACGCAGTTGGCGTCACAACAACGGTCGGTTTCAAACTGTTTTCGCTGATTTCTGGCGTGGCAATGTTGGGGGCTGCTGTCTTTGTATTGGGCTTCACCAAACCTGAATTGCGCGTTATCGGCCGGTTCCTCCTCGTGGGTTTGATCATGGGGTACGCGCGCCTAATGACCCTCATGGGGCGTGGTGCGAATGAAGCTGTTCTGGCCGCGAAACGTGTTCAAGAGAGCCGGAACGAGCGCCGTGAAATGGCGGCTCGCATTGCGGAGGAAGACGCGGTTTTCGAAGAGCATCTAGACGGTGATTTTAACGTACAGCCCGTGGTTGCTCGCCCTCAAAAAGCTCATCGGCCGGCACAGGTTGTGCGTGCGGAACCTGTTCTTTCGGCACCGAAATCGCGTGCCGCCCCTGCACGTGACATCCAAGAACCCGCACAGGTCTTGGCCGCTCCCGCCCCCATGGCTGCACCGACACATGCGGCACCTGCTCCTAAACCGGGTTTGTTTGCGCGCGTACCTTTGCTGAAAAAACGTAGCCCTGCGCCTGTTCAAGACATGCCCGCTGCCAAGGTTGAGGCGTCGGGTGATATGGACGACGAGGCTCGAATCAAAGCGCGAATTTCTGAGATCATCAAGTCTCGTGTGCGTCATGCGCCGCGTGCCAGTGTTCGGGCAGAGCCCAAAATGCTACGATCCCAAAAACCGGCCCCCTTGGTTTTGAACTCTCCTGCCGCAGTCGAAAATTTTGCAGAATACGAAACCGAAGAGGCCGTGTTAGAGACTGATACCTATGAGTATCCGCAGGAGGTAGAACCGCAGATTACGCCTGATATCGCCCCGACGCCGCCACCTGTTGCCAGAGTGGCCGCACCCCAACTTCCTTCTGCGCCGATCACAAAACCTATGGTTCAACACGGCGCACGCAAACCGATCCTTCCTTCCCGTCAGGCGCAAGCCGAAGCGCAGCCTGCATTGCAATTTGACGAATCTGCGACCGAGTTTGAGTTACCGCCCCTCTCGCTGTTGGCCAGCCCAGGTTCGGTTCAGCGCCACATTTTGTCGGATGAAGCGCTCGAAGAAAACGCGCGGATGCTTGAAAATGTATTGGACGATTATGGCGTGAAAGGCGAAATCGTCGCCGTTCGTCCCGGCCCAGTTGTCACAATGTATGAACTTGAGCCTGCGCCCGGTTTGAAAGCCAGCCGTGTTATCGGCCTTGCGGATGATATTGCGCGCTCAATGTCGGCGCTTTCCGCGCGCGTTTCCACCGTACCTGGTCGCTCGGTTATTGGGATCGAGTTGCCCAACGTAAACCGTGAAATGGTTGTGCTGCGCGAAATTCTTGCGGCGCGGGATTTCGGCGATTCCAGCATGAAATTGCCGCTTGCTTTGGGTAAGGATATTGGCGGGGAACCGATCGTAGCCAACCTCGCCAAAATGCCCCACCTTTTGATTGCGGGGACGACCGGCGCAGGTAAATCCGTGGCAATCAACACGATGATTTTGTCACTGCTGTATAAGCTGACGCCCGAAGAGTGCCGCCTGATTATGATCGACCCGAAAATGCTTGAGTTGAGTGTTTATGATGGCATCCCCCACTTGCTTAGCCCCGTCGTAACAGACCCTAAAAAGGCCGTTGTGGCCCTGAAATGGGTCGTTGGCGAAATGGAAGAACGCTATCGCAAGATGTCCAAAATGGGCGTTCGGAATATTGATGGCTATAACGGGCGCGTTAGTGACGCTCTTGCGAAGGACAAAATGTTCAGCCGAACCGTGCAAACGGGCTTTGACGATGAAACTGGCGATCCAACTTTTGAAACCGAAGAATTTGCGCCAGAAAAAATGCCCTATATCGTTGTTGTTGTTGACGAGATGGCAGACCTTATGATGGTCGCGGGCAAAGAAATCGAAGCCTGTATCCAGCGGCTTGCCCAAATGGCACGTGCTTCGGGTATCCACTTGATCATGGCCACCCAGCGTCCGTCTGTTGACGTTATCACAGGGACGATTAAGGCCAACTTCCCGACCCGTATCTCGTTCCAAGTGACAAGCAAGATTGACAGTCGTACGATTCTTGGCGAAATGGGCGCCGAGCAACTTTTGGGTATGGGCGACATGCTTTATATGGCTGGCGGCGGTAAAATTAACCGTATTCACGGCCCGTTCTGTAGCGATGAAGAAGTCGAGGAAGTTGTTAACCACCTCAAGGCCTATGGCACGCCTGAATATATGTCCGGTATTGTTGATGGGCCTGCAGAGGGTGCGGAGAGTGAAATCGACCTCGTGCTTGGCCTTGGTGGGAACACCACAGGTGAAAACGCGCTCTATGACCAAGCGGTTGCGATTGTGTTGAAAGATCGGAAATGTTCGACCTCTTATATCCAACGTAAATTGGCCATCGGCTATAACAAGGCTGCGCGTCTTGTTGAGCAAATGGAAGACGAAAACTTAATTTCCGCAGCCAACCACGTTGGGAAACGCGAAATTTTGGTGCCCGAACAATAGATAACGGCAGAACAACGCTTTGTGATTTCGGCTGGGTAGTAATCTGGCCGAAAGCAGTTAAGTATAAACGCATGAAACATTTACGCTTCCTTTTAGTACCCGTTTTGGCCGTCAGCATGGCTTTGCCTGCGGCTGCCGAGAAAATCTCTCTCAAGGAGATTTCCAACTATTTCAATAGCTTCTCAACTGCTCAGAGTCGCTTTAGCCAAGTGAATGCCGATGGTTCAAAATCATCGGGCAATATGTTTATGCAAAGGCCGGGCAGGGCGCGGTTTGAGTATGATAAGCCCGATGACACGCTGGTGATTGCTGGTGGGAGCCAAGTGGCCATCTTTGACCAAAAATCCAACACGGGACCTGAGCAGTATCCGCTCAACCGTACGCCATTAAGCATTATTCTTGCGAAAAATGTGAACCTTGGCGGAGCGAGAATGGTGGTTGGGCATGGCACACGCGGCACAGATACCGTTGTGCGCGCCCAAGATCCGAAAAACCCCGAATACGGAAGTATTGATCTCATCTTTGAAGCGAATCCGACGCGCCTTATCGAATGGATAATTAACGACGCGGCGGGGAATGCGGGCACGCGCGTTATTTTTGGCGATTTCAAGACTGGCGTGAGTTTACCCGCCAGCCTCTTTAATATTACGCTCGCCTCGAGAGAGCGATAGTCTGTGCGGCCTAAATCTTGCCGCACTGCCTAAGTTGAGCTTCGTAAAGCCTCGAACGGTCGTCGACGCTTTGTGAAACTCTAATGAGCCATGCTTTGGAATTATGCGATCCGCGCGCATAGCCGGCTCTGCCTTCATGGTAGGCAAGATACTGGTTGCGCGCATCTGCTTTGGAAATCCCGAGCTTGCGCGCACTTTCGTCCATGTACCAACCCATGAAATCGACAGCGTCAGAAAAATCGTCGCGCTTAGCGCTGCGACGTCCAGTAGACGCGCGATACTCATCCCAAGTCGCATCCAGCGCCTGACTATAGCCATAGGCAGAACTTTGACGGCCCATAGGTATGATACCCAGTGCATACTGATGTGGCGTGCGCGCATTGCCGATGAATTTGCTCTCTTGGTAAAGAGTCGCCATTTGCACGTTTATTGGAATATCCCAGCGCCGCTGGGTTTTTTTCATGGCCTTGTAATATTTACCGCGCTGATTGAGGATTGAACAGGCGTCGTTTAAATTGCGTGGGGCGGAATTATCACCCCCACCGCATGCGGCGACCAGAATCATCAATACTGTTGCGCGAAGAAGTCTGCTCATATGCCCCTCGCTTTTTTTCAAACAGGATAACGTAAATTCACCCATTTGGAAATAACAATCAGTTGATTTTAGATCAGGAATCCAAGCGCGAGGGGAATCACGGCGACAGAAATGAGGGTTGAAACCACAACAAGGCCAGCAACGGCATTGGAATCAGCCCCATATTTCTCGGCTAGCATGTAGGAGGTGACAGCAACGGGTGTCCCGACTTGCAGGATCAAAACCGCCAGTGCCACATGTGGGAGGTCCAGCCAAACACCGATTCCCGCAGCCACACCGATACAAATCGCAGCCTTAAGGAGGGAAAGCCAAAACGCCTGCCCCAACCGCCCCGGCTTTAATCGCGCGACTGCGACACCAAGCGTTATGAGCATCATCGGAATGGCCATTTGCCCCACAAGCTCAAGCGCGTTCGTCAAAAATTTCGGGGTTTCCCAGCCTTGCCACATGAAGATCGCACCAAGTAGTGTGGCGCCGACCATCGGCTCCTTAAGGACTTTGCTCAAATTGCCCCCACCAGAGACAATCCAGACCCCAAAAGTGAAACTCCAGATCGCCATTACTGCAAAGACTACAATGGCATAGGCGAAACCTTCTTCGCCAAACGCAAAGAAGGCAAGGGGGAGGCCAACGTTACCTGTATTGCCGAAAATGAGGGAGGGGAGGAAGCTGCGGACGTCCAATTTCAACGCGCGCACAACGAGATAAAAGACCAGCGTCAAAACGGCATAGGTAACGATCGATGCGACGAGCAA
This sequence comes from Falsihalocynthiibacter sp. S25ZX9, assembly GCF_041205405.1. Classification (NCBI taxonomy): domain Bacteria; kingdom Pseudomonadati; phylum Pseudomonadota; class Alphaproteobacteria; order Rhodobacterales; family Roseobacteraceae; genus Falsihalocynthiibacter; species Falsihalocynthiibacter sp. S25ZX9. Next base: position 57,870 of record NZ_JBGFCD010000006.1, on the reverse strand, counting down.
TAGCGACAGCGCCGACGGGTCAATCTTGGTTTGCATCAAAGCGACGAAGATCAATGCGGGGATCGATATTGTCATGGCCATGCCGGTTACAAACTGTACGCGGTACTCAAATCCGAGCCGCACCCAGACGTATCCGATGCTTGCTAAAATGAAGACAGGAGCGACAATTTCGAGGACTGTTAAAACTACGTCCACAGTCTGTTTCCAGCATTTTGCGTCTCTATCATGGACAATCCCCGTCTCCATTGTTTAGTAACCTTATGGGGAGCTATTAAGCTATGCTGAAGACACGTGCAAAATATTATCTTGGCCAAGTTGTTCGCCATCGCAAACATCCGTTTCGCGGTGTGGTTTTCGATGTCGACGCTATGTTTGCAAATACCGATGAGTGGTATGAGGCGATCCCTGCCGAGAGTCGCCCCAACAAAGATCAGCCATTTTACCATCTGCTGGCCGAAAACGATAAGAGCTACTACGTCGCCTATGTTTCCGAGCAGAACCTCATTGCGGATTATACGGGGATTCCGATAAGCCACCCTGATTTGAGTGACATGTTCGGTGATTTTGAAGACGGAAGCTATCCGCTTCAGTTCCAGCTCAATTAACCCCTAATACCCCAAAGCACAGCCATCTTTACGGGGATCGGATGCGCCCTGAAGGACGCCTCGCTCCCAATCAATGAGAATCGCTTGGGCACCGCCGATTGCAGTATCCGGGGTGGATAAAGTGTGCCCCAATGCTTCGAGTTCCTGCTGAACTTTCGCAGAATAGCCGCGCTCGATGTTCATAACCCCAGCGTCGCTAAAACTGCGCGGCGCATCTATTGCTGCCTGTGGGTGCATGCCAAAGTCCGCTGTGTTCGAGACGAATCGCGCGTGTCCATTGGGTTGATACGCGCCGCCCATAACCCCGAACGGCATGATAACTTTGCCGTTCTGTTTGAGCATACCCGGAATGATCGTGTGCATGGGGCGTTTGCCGCCCGCGGCCTCATTTGGGTGGCCTTTGTTCAGCGTGAAACCCGCGCCACGGTTTTGAAAGAGGATGCCGAATTTATCCGACGCAAGGCCGGATCCAAAGCTGTGAAAGATAGAATAGATCAACGAAACAGCCATGCGATTACGATCGACGACCGTAATGTAAATGGTGTCCTTGTGAACGGATTCTGAAAGCGGGGCGGCCGCGGCCATCGCGCGCTTAGGGTCAATCAACGCGGCGAGTTGTTCTGCTGTCTTTGCGGCTAACATGTGGTCCAACCGGCCTACATAATCCGCATCAGAAAGGAACCGGTTACGTGCGTCATAGGCAAGTTTGGCGGCTTCGGCCTCAACATGCGCGCGCTGGCTACCGAATGGATCCATTGATGCGATATCGAAATGACTGAGAATATTGTTCATCAGAATGGCGGTTGCGCCTTGGCCATTGGGTGGATGCTCGAACAATTCGAGATGTTTATAGGTTCCCGAAAGCGGGGTCGTGTACGCGCTGGATTCTGTTTCAAAATCGTCCAGAGTATGGGTTCCGCCAAGCGCTTGTAGGGAGTCGACCATGTCTTGGGCAACTTCTCCGGTGTAAAACGCATCGCGTCCGTCCAAGGCGATTCTACGCAGGACTTCTGCTTGTTGTGGCGCTCGGAAAACTTGCCCAACTTCAGGGGTTTTCCCGTCGATTAGGTAGTAGTCGCGGGCAACACCCTGCAGGGAGTCCTCAGCGATCTTCCAGTCCATTTGGGTGCGTGGTGCAACCGGAATACCCGCAGTTGCATAGTGAATCGCGGGGGCCAATGAACCCGCTAATCCCATTTTTCCATAATCTTTTGAAAGCCGACAAAAGGCGTCGATCGCACCCGGAATTGTGATAGATGCGACGCCCCCGACGGGCATTGTCTTGTGCCCCTCTGCGCGCAATATTTCTGCGGATAATCCGACTGGCGCGCGGCCCGAGCCATTTAGGGCGATGATATCGTTGCCGTCTGCGGGTTTAACCAGAACGAAACAGTCGCCGCCTATTCCTGTCATTTGGGGTTCGCAAACGCCAAGGACAACAGCGCCCGCGATCGCAGCATCAACCGCATTTCCACCAGCTTCCAAAATTTGGCAAGCGATTTTCGCCGCTAAAGGGTGCGAAGTGGCACACATACCGTTTTCGGCAAAAACTGGGGAACGTCCGGGTAGTTGAAAATCACGCATGCTGGTCTCCTCACGTTAGAAACGGAGACTAGAGCGGCTCTGGCGGTATTCCAAGTTCGAAATGGGGGGAAGTAGTGCCTCGACGCTGCGGTACTGGGTGGGGGCTGTAAATCACAGCGTCGAGGGAAGCTTTATGCAGCTACAAGTTCAATATGCTGGTCATTTCAGGCGACGTTAAGGTGCGAATAGGGCAATTTTGCGGCATTTGGCACACTCGGTAAATTGGATACGCTTATTTGGGCGCATTGAACGCTCTATTGCTAGAAAGCTGAAAGCTCAAATGATTGCTTGCGCCAATTCTATTGTACACAAGGTTCTCGGCGATCTCATGGATGATGAGCCAACCCCATCCTCCCTCAGGAAGATCATCAAGCGCACAATCCAAATTCGTCTGAGTCGCTTGTGGGAGGGAATAGTGTGGCATAGGATCGCCGTGATCGATGATTTCTATCGACAGGTGTAAACCTTTCGCAGAAATAGAAATGAGGATTGGTCCAGGATCTCCATTTGCATAGGCATGTTCAACAATATTGTTCATGACCTCAGCCAAAACCAATTCGGTTACACTACAGTTCTCGCCCGAAAACCCAAAAGCCATTAGCTGCTCGAGTATATTTTCGAGCGCTGATCTGACTGCCAATGCATTTCCCGGAAGGGTAATACTAATGTGCTGCATACCCAAGTCTTCTGGCATAAAGAGGAGCTCACTCAATGGACATTTATAACTTAGGAGGCGCGCGAAGTTGCAGCCTCAGCATTTGGGTGGATGATAAACACTGTGTCCATTCGCGTAAGTTTAAACACTTTTTCAACAGCTCCGGTTAGGCCGGCAATTTCAAGGATGCGTTCGCTCCCAAGTTGCTTCATGGCGGCAACAACTGCACCGAGACCACTACTGTCGAGGAAATTCACATTCGACAGGTCAAGAATGACTCGTTTAAAACCGTTTTCCGTAACTTCCCGCATTTTATCTTTGAATTGAACGGCGACCGCCGAGTCGATTCGTTGTGCATCGACGGTGGCGATGAGGGCGTCGTCTACTACTCTGGATGAAATTTCCAAAATCTTGCTCCATGTGTTGGTTGCGATTAGACTAGGCGCCAATCGTTACCATTCGGTATGCATAATCCAGCGAATGCCAAAAAAGGGAAATTCCCATGAAAGAAGTTGTAATTGTCGGGGCCGCCCGCACGCCTATGGCCGGTTTGCAGGGGGATTTTGCGGAAGTTCCCGCATCCGAGTTAGGAGGAGCCGCGATTGCGGCCGCTCTAATTGGGTCGACGCTCACGCCAAATGATGTGGACGAGCTTCTTATGGGATGCGTTTTGGGCGCGGGGCAGGGCCAAGCACCCGCACGCCAAGCCGGTTTCGCCGCAGGTTTGGGCGAGGCCGTCCCCGCGACGACGCTCAACAAAATGTGCGGATCGGGTATGAAAACCACTATGGTTGGCTTCGACCAAATAGCACTGGGCCAAAGTGATGTCGTGATTGCCGGTGGCATGGAGAGCATGTCTCTCGCGCCCTATCTGCTGCCTAAAATGCGCAGCGGTGCCCGTATTGGTCATGGCCAAGTTATGGATTCTATGTTTCTGGATGGCCTTGAAGACGCCTATGATAAGGGTCGTTTGATGGGGACATTTGCCGAGGATTGCGCAGAGAAATATCAGTTTACCCGCGAAGCCCAAGACGATTTTGCGTTGACGTCCTTGTCTCGTGCCGTTGCAGCGCAGGAAAACGGCGGTTTTACCAATGAAATTGCACCGGTTACAGTGAAAACGCGCCAAGGCGAGACAATCGTATCAAAAGACGAGCAACCCGCAAAAGCACGTCCAGAAAAAATTCCAACCCTGCGCCCTGCGTTTCGAAAAGATGGAACCGTGACTGCGGCGAATGCCTCCTCGATTTCCGATGGTGCAGCAGCGCTGGTCCTGACGAACTCCGAAACAGCTGCTGCAAAAAACTTACCCGTGCGCGCGCGGATTATGGGGCATGCGAGCCACGCCCAAGCCCCTGGATGGTTTACCACCGCGCCCGTACCCGCTGCGCAAAAACTTCTGGCCCGCTTGGGGTGGAGCGTTGACGATGTGGATCTTTGGGAGGTGAACGAAGCCTTTGCCGTTGTCCCGATGGCTTTCATGGCGGAAATGGGAATCCCGCACGACAAGCTCAATGTGAACGGCGGTGCCTGTGCGCTGGGCCATCCGATTGGCTCTTCTGGCGCACGGATCATCGTGACGCTGCTCAATGCTATGGAAGCGCGTGGCCTTAAACGGGGTGTTGCTGCGATTTGTATCGGTGGAGGCGAGGGCACAGCCATTGCAATCGAGCGACCATGACGGCGGATTATGCAACCTTAGCGAAATCCATCGCCAGCTTAACCGAGGGCGAAGAGGACGAAGTCGCGCTAATGGCGACGGTTGCCTGTGAGTTTCACCATGCGGATACGCGTTTCGATTGGACGGGATTTTACCGAAATGTGGGCAATGATTTACTCAAGATTGGGCCGTACCAAGGGGGGCACGGGTGCCTGCAAATCCCGTTTTCGCGTGGCGTTTGCGGTGCTGCGGCCCGCACCGGCGAAGCGCAACTTGTGTCGGATGTGAATGCGTTTGAAGGGCATATCGCCTGCGCCAGCAGCACCCAGTCTGAATTGGTACTTCCTGTATTTGGCAAGGGCGGTCGACTGATAGGTGTTTTCGATATCGATAGTAATTTGCGCGATGCATTTTCACAGGCGGATTCAGTATCTATTGCAGCGATTTTGGCAGATGTTTTCAGGGATATTTGAGGAGAGTTTCAATGCGGGGAAGTTGTTTATGCGGCGGTGTTTCGTTTGAACTCGAGGGCGAAATGCGCGATCCAATCGCGTGTCATTGTAGCCAATGCCGCAAAACGTCCGGGCATTACTGGGCGGCCACGGCGGTACCATCCAACAAGCTCAAACTTCTTTCCGACTCAAGCCTTGCTTGGTATCGATCCTCTGATTATGCGCAACGCGGTTTTTGCAATAAATGCGGTAGTTCCTTGTTTTGGAAAATGGAGGGGGAAGATAAAACTTCCATTGGCGCGGGCGCATTAGAAGCTCCTACCGACTTCAAAATCAAAACCCATATTTTTACCGAGGACAAGGGCGACTATTACGAAATCGAAGAAGGTCCTGAACAACTGGCCAAGTACTAGATTTCCCGCTATCACCCCCTCATGAGTGATGCATATAACCCGCCCCAAGATCCGCTAGATGTCCTTCATCTTGACCACCACCTGATTGTGGTAAACAAACCCGCAGGCTTGCTCTCTGTTCCGGGCAAGGGCGAGCATCTCGCCGACTGTCTTATTGCGCGGGTACAGGCGGCCTTTGCGGATGCCCTTTTGATCCACCGCTTAGATCGCGATACATCGGGTGTGATGGTTTTCGCTCTGACGCGTCACGCGCAACGCCATATCGGCCTGCAGTTCGAAAAGCGGCAAACCAAGAAAACCTACGTGGCCCGCGTCTTTGGGCTTATGAAGGAAAAAACCGGAACCGTGGATTTACCGCTGATTGTGGATTGGCCAAACCGTCCCCTTCAGCACGTGAATTATGAAACGGGCAAGCAGGCCATCACGGACTGGAAAGTCGTGAAATACGAAGAAAACGCAACGCGAGTTCGCTTGTTTCCGAAAACGGGCCGCAGCCACCAATTGCGGGTGCATATGTTGGAAATCGGCCATCCAATTTTGGGTGATCCGTTTTATGCAACAGGGGAAGCCCGCGATGCGCCCCGCATGATGTTGCACGCAGAGGAGTTGCGATTGCGCCACCCCGAAGGAGGACAAGGCCAACGATTTCGGGCTGTTTGTCCCTTTTGAAAAACGACTGGGCGCCCCCATAGAACTCTTGGGTTTGCGCCCTTATATATAAACTAACAACCATTTAACAGGAGACCCACATGGCACTTCGCATTAACGATATTGTTCCAGATTTTACGGCTCAAACCAGCGACGGCGAGATTTCATTCCACGATTGGATTGGCGATTCTTACGCTATCTTGTTTAGCCACCCAAAAGATTTCACCCCCGTTTGCACGACCGAATTCGGCGCAGTTGCGCAATTGGCCGACGAATGGGCCGCGCGCAATACCAAGGTGATTGGTGTTTCCGTGGATGGCGTCGAAGACCACAAGAAGTGGAAGAACGACATTTCCAAATACGCTGGCGTACCAGCAGGATTTCCAATTATTGCTGACGAAGGTTTGGCCGTTTCCAAAGCTTTCGACATGTTGCCCGCCGAAGCTTATTTGCCTGATGGCCGCACCCCTGCGGATAGCCAAACAGTGCGCTCGGTTTTCATCATTTCTCCCGACAAGAAGCTTCTGTTGTCCATGACTTACCCAATGAACGTTGGCCGCAACTTTGCGGAAGTTTTGCGCGCACTTGATGCGTTGCAAACGGCGGCGGGCCACGGCGTGGCGCTTCCAGCAAACTGGACGCCGGGCGGCGATGTTGTCATTCCCACGAGCGTAAGTGACGCGGATGCCAAAGCTAAATTCGGCGAATTCACAACACACTTCCCGTATCTTCGTACCGCGCAACTTCCAAAATAAGAACGCGCTATTAAGAAACAAAAAAGGCCCCAGAGTAATCTGGGGCCTTTTCTCTTTTTCGGAAGAGAGAAGCTTAACCTTCGCTTTTCTCTTCTACGATTTCTGCGCCAGTTTCCTGATCGACAACTTTCATCGACAGGCGAACTTTGCCGCGCTCATCAAAGCCCAAAAGCTTAACTTTTACGTCTTGGCCTTCTTTGAGAACGTCAGATGGGTGGTTCAAACGACGGTTCTCGATTTGAGAAACGTGCACCAGACCATCGCGTTTTCCGAAGAAGTTCACGAATGCGCCAAAGTCGACGATTTTCACAACTTTACCGTTATAAACAGCGCCAGTTTCAGGCTCTGCAACGATTGAGTAGATCATGTCGTAGGCTTTTTTGATGGCTTCTGCGTTTGCGGATGCGATCTTGATAATGCCATCGTCGTTGATGTCGACTTTTGCACCGGACATTTCAACGATTTCACGGATCACTTTACCACCAGAACCGATCACTTCGCGGATTTTGTCTGTTGGAACCTGCATGGTCTCGATGCGTGGAGCGTGGGCCGAGAATTCGCTGGCTTCTGTCAAAGCTTTCGCCATTTCACCAAGGATATGGATACGGCCGTCTTTGGCTTGAGCCAAGGCTTTTTCCATGATCTCTGGCGTGATGCCTGCGATTTTGATGTCCATCTGCAGGGAGGTAATCCCAGCTTCAGTACCGGCAACTTTGAAGTCCATGTCGCCAAGGTGATCTTCGTCGCCGAGGATGTCGGTGAGGATCGCGTAGGAGCCATCGTCTTCAAGGATAAGACCCATTGCAACACCAGCAACCGCTGCTTTCAACGGAACGCCAGCGTCCATCATCGACAAGGAACCGCCACAAACGGAAGCCATCGAAGAGGACCCGTTGGACTCAGTGATTTCGGATACAACGCGCAGGGTGTATGGGAAATCAGTCGGAGCCGGAAGAACCGCCTGAAGCGCACGCCAAGCCAACTTACCGTGACCAATTTCGCGACGGCCAGTGAAGCCAAAGCGACCAACTTCGCCTACGGAGTAGGGTGGGAAGTTGTAGTGCAGGATAAAGTTGGAACGGTATGTGCCAGTCAGCGCGTCGATCATTTGCTCGTCGTCGCCGGTGCCCAATGTAGTTACAACGAGGCCCTGAGTTTCGCCACGTGTGAACAGCGCGGAGCCGTGTGTACGTGGAAGGAAGCCAGTTTCGGAAACGATTGGACGTACGGTTGTTGTGTCGCGGCCATCGATACGACGGCCCGTTTTAACAACGTCACCACGAAGGATCTTGCTTTCAACTTTCTTGAGAGCGGAACCGAGGTTCTCGTCTGCAAGTTGTTCCTCAGTGAGGGCAGCTTTGATCGTATCACGTGCAGCAGCAACCGCGGTTGTACGCTCTTGCTTGTCAGTGATTGCATAAGCAGCACGCATTTGCGTTTCGCCAGCCGCCATCGCAGCATTGAACAGATCGGAGTAATCTGGTGCTTGGAAGTCGAACGGTGGTTTCGCACAATCTTCGGCCAATTCAATGATCAAGTCGATCACAGGTTGGAACGAGTCGTGGGCAAATTTAACCGCACCGAGCATCTCAGCTTCGGAAAGCTCATACGCTTCGGATTCAACCATCATCACGGCGTCTTTTGTACCGGCTACAACAAGGTCGAGGCGCTGCTCGGGGTTGTTGCGAAGCTGGTGCATGTCATCGCACGATGGGTTCAGCGTGTATTCGCCATCAACGAAGCCAACGCGTGCAGCAGCAATTGGGCCCATGAAAGGAGCGCCAGAGATTGTCAAAGCAGCAGAGGCCGCGATCATTGCGACAACATCAGGGTCGTTAACAAGGTCGTGCGACAGAACTGTACAGATCAACAGAACTTCGTTTTTGAAGCCTGGAACAAACAAAGGGCGGATCGGACGGTCAATAAGACGGCTTGTTAGTGTCTCTTTTTCCGTAGGACGCGCTTCGCGTTTGAAAAAGCCACCCGGAACTTTACCAGCGGCATAATATTTTTCACCGTAGTGAACAGTCAAAGGGAAGAAGTCTTGACCCGGCTTTTGCGTTTTAGCAAAAGTAACGTTGGCCATAACCGAGGTCTCGCCCAAAGTAGCGATAACCGAACCGTCGGCTTGGCGGGCAACTTTACCCGTTTCGAGTGTGAGCGTTTCATCGCCCCACTCCATGGATTTCTTAGTTTCAGTAAACATTCATCGTTTCCTAATAGGGAGCATGCTGGGCGTTCCCAGTCTCCCGTTTCAATGGCGGCCGCATTGCCGCCGACTCCCTTATCATTTCTTTCACGGCGCCGGAGTCAGGGAGCCACGTCTCAGATGCACGGCGCATACAGGAAAATAGGGCGTTTGGGAACAGGAATTCTGTTTGTCGGTCAGGCAAGGGGATATTGCGCAATCATTCGCTCAAAAGTCCGTAGCCTTTAGCCAAACGTCAACGGGTTACGTCTCCTTTCAAGTGACCGCTGCTTGGCGCTTCAAAAGTTCATTTTGGCATCTTATGGAACCGTTTTGCGAACGCTTTAAAGTCCTGTATCAGTGATACGAGCTAGTTTTCATTTGGAGGTATCTACATTGTCTTATTTTTTACGCCTGCTAATCGCAGGAATCATCACTTGCACCACTTTTTTGTCAACTTTTCAAACAGCTAGTGCTCAGAGCACAGAGAGTGAAACAGAAATGGAAAACCAGTTTTTGTTATGGTCCACGGAACGTTTCAATGGGCTGGTCAATGGGAGCCTTTGAGCACAATCCTCGAGGCCGCCGGATACGAGGTGATTGAAGCGTCGCTGACGGGGCTTGGTGAAAAGGAGCACCTGCTGTCTAAGGAAACTGGTTTGATGACACATATATTGGACGTGTCCAACATAATGAGCTGGCGTGACCTGAAAAATGTAATTCTGGTTTCTCACAGCTATGGAGGTCCAGTCATAACAGGCGTGGCGGCCTATGAACCGGATCGTGTTAAACACCTTGTTTTCATCGATACAGTGCCGCTGGATCACGGCGAAAACCTCATAGATGGGTTTGGACCTGATGTTTATGATGTGGCCAAAAAAGCTGTCGACGAAGCAGGAGACGGTTGGGTCATTCCTTCTGATACACTTCGGGAGGCGAAACCGACGATGCGCCCACACCCTTGGAAGTCTTACATTGAGAGAATTGATCTACCTGAAAATACACCCGATTTTTCAGGGACAATTATCGTTGGCACAGAAGGTGATGTCTTTAACCATATGCGCAAAGTCCAAGCCCCAGAACGCGCTGAAAAACGAGGATGGCCGGTGATAACTCTTGAAGGACCCCACCCGCTAATGGAGGTCAGCCCTTCGAAGGAAGAGGTTGCAGAAATATTGCTCAATATAGCAGAAAACTAAAAACCTTATTTGGCTTGCCATAGAACGAAAAACGCCCGCGACACAATGCGCGGGCGTTTTCCTAATTCGGTGGTACGAGGCTTAGCGGCGAAGGCCGAGGCGTTTGATCAAGTCTTGGTAACGCTCTTCGGATTTGCCACGAAGATAGTCCAAAAGTTTGCGACGCAAAGCAACCATTTTCAAAAGTCCACGACGACCGTGGTTGTCTTTTTTGTGGGTTTTAAAGTGCTCTGTGAGTGTCGCGATGCGCGAGGAAAGGATAGCAACCTGTACTTCGGGCGAACCTGTGTCGCCTTCTTTGGTTGCGAATTCAGTCATGACGCGTGCTTTGTCTTCTGCAGTAATCGACATCGGGGTCTCCTTGATTAAAGGGTGAATGGCACAAGCCGGGATGTCGTCCAGCAAAGCCCGTGGAGTATATCCGTCGCAAAACCCAGAAGGATTCGGCAGCGAGATTTGGCGCGTATAGGAGGATTCTTGAACGAAAGAAAGGAAAAACGTTTTGAGTGCCTTGGGTAGGGGCGCTTGGTGACAGGAAGTTAAGTGCCGATCATGCTAATTTGTGAAACATCAAAGGAGGTGTTTCCAAGTAATGTCGCGATTACAACCCCGTCCAATAGGACCATGCTGTTTCCATCTTCGGTTTCGACGCTCACCTCTGGAATTTCGTCGTCCTCAGAATAGTGGACAACAAGTGTGTCTTCTTCCGAGTTGAAATCTGTGATTGTTGCTGCGGAGCCTTCAGCAAACCATTCTCCAAGGGCAAAGGTATCTTCGCCTGCGCCTCCCGTACCATAGTCACTGTTGCCCAAGACCAAAAGATCGTCGCCTTCACCCCCATTTAGGAAATCGCGTTCATCGGTGTCCTCACCGGTTTCCTCGCCCATCACAACGCCAACAATATGGTCGTCGCCATCGTTGCCCATGAGTGCGTCTTGCCCAAGCCCGCCAAACACGTAATCATTCCCAAATCCGCCCTCAAGTGAGTCGGTACCGTCGCCGCCATTTAGGCTATCGTCGCCTTCGCCGCCGATAAGCGTGTCATCGCCTGCACCGCCAGAAATAATGTCGTTGTCGCCATATCCGAAAAGTTCGTCGCTTCCGGTGCCGCCATAGAGTACATCGTCGCCACCTTCACCATGAACAACATCATGGCCGATTCCGCCATAAATTAGGTCATCCCCGTCAGCGCCATAAAGTCCGTCGTCGCCATCGTTTCCATGAATTTCGTCGTCGCCCTCACCGCCATTCAGGAGATCGCCTCCGGATCCACCGTCAAGAAGGTTGTCACCAGTATCGCCGGAAAGTGTCACAGGTAGCGAGTCGTCTTCGTCCGATTCGTCATCGTCGGTAACGTCGATATCACTCGACATTATCCCCTCTGCCATGAATCCCATGAACAGCGCGCCAAATAGGCCGATAAGACCAAACATAATACAACCCTCAAACACCGGTCCAAATTGAACCAAAAACCCCAAACAGAGGTTATCCCACGGGATGCTAAATTTGTGTTAAGCGGCTTTGAGGAAATCGCAACCACTAGCGGGTTTATACACTCTAAATGCTTCTTATACGGATTACGCCTGCAATTCCCAGAGGGTTGGTTGCACCGTGTAAGCTATATAGAGAGGGTGTTTTGGGTGTCCAGCCTTGGACAAGCCAAGATGGAAAAGCGTGTGATTCTTGAGCATCTCCGCAACGACTGGCCCACGATTTAAGTGAGCACCGTGGGTGCCCCACGCACAGACAATCGTGTCTGCCCACGCGCATCCGTCAAGAATTGTGCGGTCGTTCTCGGGGCCAACAGGATCGGTTGCCGCCCGCATTTTGCGCGGATCCGTATCGCGCCACGCAAAAATGTTGGCCACGCGAAACCCGCCATACCCCAGCGCCCGTGCGCGCCGTTCGCAGCGTTCAACCGTTGGATCGTTTTGCACTTCAGTGGCGGTCGAAGGATTGAGCATGATAAAGAAAACACGCGCGGCGGCCTCGTCCCACACGCGCGTTAGGGAATAGCGATAGGCCTCGCAATCGGAATACACAGCCACGGACGACGCATCGCCTTTTTGATGTATCCGTGTGAGTGTCATTGCGGCAGGTTAAAGACGCGACTCGGGTGCAGTTCACCCGCTTTGTAGCGCCCAACGGCAACAGCTTTGCCTTCAAAAGACGCCCAGCATTCGTCGCCATATTCCACAGTCGCAGCCAGAACCATTCCGGGATTGCCATTGCGCAAACGCGCCGCCCCTTCGGGGGTGCATTTCACCTCCGGCAGATCGGTCAAACCCGTCTCTAACGGTAGGATATAAGTGTCTAACTTGCCGGATTTAGCCAATTCATCGATTGTGGCGACGGAAATGCCATCCTCTGCATCAAACGGACCCGACCAGATGCGACGCAAGTCGCGGACGTGGCCATAGCATCCTAGGGCCTCGCCCAAATCCCGCGCAATGGCGCGGACGTATCCGCCTTTGCCACAGGTCATTTCAAGCGTCACATGGTCGGCATCGGGGCGGTCCACGAGAACAAGTTCCTCTACCCACAAGGGACGCGCCGAAATCTCGAATTCCGCATCATCACGCGCCAATTTATAGGCCCGCTCGCCGTCAATTTTCACAGCGGAAAACTTTGGTGGAACCTGCATGGTTTCGCCAACAAAGGGCAACAGCGCCTCTTTGATTGCGGCGTCATCGGGCCGGATATCGCTTTCTTTGATGATCTCGCCTTCGGCGTCATCGGTGTTTGTGGCTTGTCCCAACCGAACCGTAAACGCATAGGCCTTGAGGGCATCCGTGATGTAGGGGACGGTCTTGGTGGCTTCGCCGAGCGCGATCGCCAAAACGCCTGTGGCTTCGGGATCAAGCGTTCCTGCGTGGCCTGCCTTTTGGGCATCCATCGCCCAGCGCAATTTGTTCACGACGGCACTCGAACTAATGCCTGCGGGTTTATCCACAACAACCCAACCCGAAATATCACGACCCTTGCGCTTGCGCCCCATGAGACTGTCCTATCTTTGTTTCAAGTCGCGCGACCTACCGTTGTCTGGAGGCAGCGTCAATGTGTGATTGGGTTAACGGTCAACGACCAGCCCGACCATTGGCCCCATCGGGAACCCTAAATCGTTGCGGGAATTGGCGGGACTATAGAGGCGCGAGATTTTTCCGTCGAAGAACAATGCGTTTGGCAATCCGAGATCGTCGCGGAAAAAGCGGGCGAAATCGTGGAAATTGACGCGCTGATCCGAAATCACGAACACGGCACGCTTCCCGTCCGCACTGGTACCGACACCGTTGCGGTAATGTTTGGAAGAACCGTTGGGGATTAGGCGCGGATGCAATTCATTGTCGATAACAAGCATCGGCCCCGATTGGGTCGCAAATTGGCAGGAAGGTTGCTTGGCCTCATAGTCATCGCTCGTGTAAACCTGCAACTCGGACGCACTGATGCAAAACACGCCGTTAGGGGAGAGGCCAAAATTGCCGTATCCGCCACCATGTTCAAGTGATGCTTCCTGTTGTCCATCTTCTATATAGAGCCCGACGGGATTGCGATCCTGATGAAACATGCCCGCATTCATGGCAAAAGCGAGCTTTTTCCCCTCTGGCAGCTGGCCGTTGGCTGCGCCAAAGGACCCTAGGATATCGCCTTGGTCATCTTTGAGGAATAACCGCAGGTCCTGTCCAAGGGTAGCTTCGCAGGTCGTATACTTGATGCCTTCAAAGCTCTTTTCCACACAGTCAGCGAAAGCTGGTGTGACAAGTCCAACGAGCCAAAAGACTATGGCGACTCTAAGCGTCTTCATCGCCTGCATCATCGGGAACGGCCAGATCGCGCTGCACGTTGTCTTGATCCAAAAGGCGACGTGTTTCGTCCATCCGATCAAACGTGGTGTCGATTTCATAGCGAATTTCTGGCGAGTGTTTGAGGGCCATCTTTTTGGTCACAACCATCCGCAATTCGTGGCGGTTTTGGCGGAGGGACGAAAGCGCCTCTTCTTGGCCTTGCCCACCAAGTGGAAGCACATAGGCCGTTGCGAGACGCAAATCAGGCGTGACGCGAACCTCGCTCACGGTAATGGACATGCGATTGAGGTCTGGATCGTGGATATCACCACGCATCAAGACTTCAGAAAGGGTACGACGGATCAGCTCGCCTACGCGGAGCTGACGTTGTGAGGGGGCCCGACCGGCGCGATTTTGGTTCTTTGCCATGGAGAGCACTTAAGCATGATTGACCTCAAGGGCAACAGGGCTTTGCTTTGGACGGCGCATGGCGTTAAACGGGGGAAAGATCAGATAATGAGGGTGCATCATGAGCCAGAAAACAAAAATCGCCATCACGGGTGCCTCTGGGCGCATGGGGCAGATGTTGATTAAGTCCGTATTAGAGACTGATTCCGCCGAACTTTCGGGTGTTATTGAACGCTCGGGCCATGATTGGGTCGGGCAGGATGTTGGCACAGCTATGGGCGGAAAGGCGCTTGGTGTGCTTGTGTCGGAAGATTCCGCGCAAGTTATTGCCGCCGCCGACGTTGTGATTGATTTCACCGCACCTTTGGCAACGCTTGCTTTTGCTAAGGTCGCGGCGGACAGTGGAACCGCTCATGTGATTGGCACAACTGGTCTGTCGGATCGGGATATTGCGGACCTCAATGCATTGGCCGAACGCACGGCGATTGTACGTGCGGGCAACATGAGTCTTGGGGTCAATCTTTTAGTGCAACTGACCAAGAAAGTCGCGGCGGCGCTGGGCGAAGATTTTGATATTGAGGTTGTTGAGGCGCATCACCATCACAAAGTCGATGCCCCATCCGGAACGGCTCTAATGCTGGGCGAAGCGGCGGCCGAAGGGCGTGGCGTTAACCTTGCGGATGTGTCTGATCGGGGTCGCGATGGCATCACGGGCGCGCGCAAGCGGGGCGATATTGGTTTTGCGGTTGTGCGCGGTGGCGACATTGTTGGCGAGCATGATGTGATGTTTGCAGCCCCCGGCGAGCGCGTTGTGCTGCGCCATATCGCGACCGACCGCAAAGTCTTTAGTCGTGGCGCGATTACGGCGGCGCTTTGGGCGGCCAAACAGAAACCTGGCGCGTATGATATGATGGATGTGCTTGGCCTCTAGGTTCTAGAAGTCGACTGCAATCCCATTGCGTTCCCAATCCCCGAATCGCACAGGTTCGGGGCCATCACGCCCACCCAGTTCCTTGGCGAGGTCGAGTTTCTGCTTTTTGCGGCGCTCTGCGGCCTCAACTAAGGCCCGTTTTGCGGCTTCGGGCAGATCAGCTTGCTCACTCATGTCAGTAGTCCTTGTTTTGGGCTTGGGCATGATATAACTCAGCCCGCATGTCACAGCAAACCCCCAATTCCGCTTCCCTGCAGGGCCTACCTGCCCGTCGCGCCGCCGTTCAACTCTTAAACGCCGTTACGGTGGAGCAACGACTCATGTCTGAGTTGATGGGGCCGAAGGGTCCCTTGGCCAAGCTTGAACCCGCCGATCGCGCTCGCGCCCAGCGCCTTGCGACCAATACGTTGCGGTTCATGGATCGCGCAGATCGCCTTTTGGGGCCTTTCCTGCGTAGCCGTCCAGCCTCTGAAGTGCACAACATTCTGCGCCTCGCTGTGGTCGAGATTTTTGTCGAAGGCGCGCCCTCCCACGGGGTCGGGAACGCCTTGGTGACGATTGCCCGTGAAGAGCGCGAAACAACCCACGGCGCAGGTATGGTCAACGCGATTGTGCGGCGCTTGGGTGACATGCCGATGTCCGATTGGGAAAAGCTTCCCGTCCCGCGTTTGCCTAAATGGCTTCGTAAACCCTTGATTGGGGACTACGGCAAGGCCACCGTTGAGGCGATGGAGCTTGCGCATTCCAAGGGCGCGCCGCTCGATTTGTCGTTCAAGGAAGGTGCGGTTTTGCCCGAAGGCACCATGCTAGAGACTGGTAGTCTGCGCATTACGGACGCTGGACAGGTGACCTCACTTGCTGGTTTTACCGAAGGTGGTTGGTGGGTTCAGGATGCGTCGGCGGCTTTGCCCGTGGCCATTCTTGCTCCCAAAGCTGGCGAACGCGTGCTGGAACTCTGTGCGGCCCCCGGTGGGAAGACGATGCAACTCGCGGCGGCTGGAGCTGTAGTGACGGCGTTGGATATTTCCGAAGCACGGATGGCGCGTGTATCTGAAAACCTGACCCGTACTGGATTGAACGCCGAGATTGTCGTTGCGGATGCGCTGGAATTCAAATCTGAGCTGTATGACGCGATCCTTTTGGATGCGCCCTGTACGGCGACGGGGACTATTCGTCGTCACCCCGATCTTCCCTACGCAAAAGACGGTGGTGAATTCCCCGAACTCTTTAAGCTTCAGGAGAATATGATCGATCACGCGCTGAGTCTGCTTAAGCCAGATGGGCGGTTGATTTATTGCACCTGTAGTATCCTGCTTGATGAGGGTGAAATTCAAATTGAAGACGCTTTAAAGAGGCATCCGAATTTGTCGATTGATCGTGCGGCATTAGAAGTGCAAGGCGTTGATCCCGCTTGGATTTCCAAAGAAGGCGGCCTTCGTATCCGTCCAGACTACTGGGCCGATCGTGGGGGTATGGATGGCTTCTATATCGCGGTTCTGCGCCTGAACGGTAAATCTTCCTAAAATCATCGGTGACACCAAAGCCCGCGCGCCGTATGCTGTGACAACAATAATAGAAACGTCATTACAGGCGAGGCAGGCAGGGTGGCAAACACCGAAGGGATTTCGGCGCGGAGAACGCGCATCGCGAACCGGATTCAGGCGCGCGTAAGTGTGTTGTCACGTCCGGCAACGGGCTTTGTGTCGCAACCTGAGCCTCGCACGATCGGCTCATTTGCGCGGGGACGTCAGCTTATTGCGGGCAATTTCCTCTTCGCGGGTTTCCTTGTTGAAGCACCTAAAACGCCGATTTGGGATTTGCCCATGCCCGACAAAAGCTTCGAGCAAGACTTGCACGGCTTTACGTGGCTCGATGATCTCGCGGCTGTTGGCGATATTGAGGCGCGTAAAAGGGCACAAGAATGGACCACCGATTGGATAAATCGATACGGTCGCGGCAAAGGCTCGGGATGGACGCCCGATATGACAGGGCGTCGCGTTATTCGGTGGATCAATCACGCGCTGTTTTATCTAAATGGGCAAAATAGTGCTGCATCCGAAGCGTATTTCAGTGCCCTCGCGCAGCAAACAGCCTTTCTCTCCCGACGTTGGCAAGCCGCAGAGGCCGGGTTGCCACGGTTTGAGGCTCTCACAGGTTTGATTTATGCGGGGTTGGCCCTGACGGGAATGGAACGGCACGTGAAACCAGCGATGGATGCCTTGGCCAAAGAATGCGTGGATCAAATCGACCTGCAGGGTGGTATCCCAACCCGCAATCCCGAAGAACTTCTGGAGGTGTTTACGCTTCTGACTTGGGCGGCATCTGCGCTCTCGGATGCGGGGCGAATGGCGGCACGCGAGCACCTCAAAGCTATTGAACGTATTGCTCCGACCCTGCGCGCATTGCGGCACTCGGATGGTGGATTGGCACGGTTTCACGGCGGTGGACGCGGCCTTGAGGGGCGGTTGGACAATGCGCTTGCGGCATCTGGGGTTCGGGCGAAATCCCTCACGACTCTGTCGATGGGATTTGCGCGATTACACGCGGGCCGCACCAGTGTGATCGTTGATACAAGTGAGCCGCCGATGGGCAAGGCGTCTTCGGATGGGCATGCCTCAACGCTTGCGTTTGAACTCACCTCCGGACGGCGTCCACTGATTGTAAATTGCGGTAGCGGAGTTAGTTTTGGCGAAAGTTGGCGGCGCGCTGGGCGGGCCACGCCTTCGCACTCAACCTTGAGTTTGGACGGGTTTTCCTCGGCGCGCCTTGGCAAACAAACGCTGGTCGCAGGGCGTAATCAACAGAGCTTAGTGGATGGGCCAAAGGACGTGAAATGCCAGCAATCGACAGGACAATCGGGCATGAAGCTTGGCGCGAGCCACGACGGGTATTTGGCCACGCATGGTATCCTGCATCAGCGCCGTTTGGACCTTGGGTTTGATGGTCGCGGCCTTGCGGGGCAAGATTCCCTGCTGGCTGAATCGCATGTCAATAAACGCTTGTTTGACGCGCGGATGGATGAGGTGAAATTGCAGGGGATACGGTTTTCCTGCCGATTCCATTTGCATCCAGACGTCGAGGCCGCGCTTGATATGGGCGGAACAGCGGTGTCGCTTGCGCTCAAGAGTGGTGAGATTTGGGTGTTTCGACACAACAGTTCTGCCCAATTATCGCTTGAACCAAGCGTTTACCTCGAAAAAACGCGATTAAAACCGCGTGCGGCAAAACAAATCGTTCTATCTGGGCGCGCAATGGACTATGCGACGCGTGTCACATGGTATCTCGCCAAGGCACAGGACACGCCAAATAGTCTGCGTGACCTTGCTACGGATGAGATACTCAAGCTGTAATTTGCCACTCTGGGGATGCAAAACATGACCGATCAAACACCCGTGCGCCGCGCGCTTCTTTCTGTTTCCGATAAAACTGGCCTTGTTGATTTGGGCCGTGCATTGGCCGAGCGGGGAGTCGAACTTTTGTCGACGGGCGGGTCCGCCGCTGCGTTGCGCACTGTGGGACTGACCGTCAAGGACGTTGCCGAAATTACTGAATTTCCTGAGATGATGGATGGTCGGGTTAAAACCCTGCACCCACGCGTACACGGTGGTCTTTTGGCCCTGCGCGACAATCCGGACCACATTGCTGCAATGGAAGAGCACGGTATCGGACCAATCGACCTCTTGGTCGTGAACCTCTATCCGTTTGAAGAAACTGTTGCCAAGGGTGCGGACTATGACACTTGTATCGAGAATATCGATATCGGTGGCCCTGCTATGATCCGCGCCGCGGCGAAAAACCACGGATTTGTCACTACGATTGTCGATGTCCAAGACTACGATGCGTTGATTGCCGATATGGATGCCAACGACGGGGCGACAAGTGATGCGTTCCGCAAAGCCTGTGCTCAAACGGCCTATGCGCGCACGGGGGCTTATGATGCTGCTGTGTCGACTTGGATGGCGGCAGCAATTGGCGTGGAAACACCCCGTCGTCGAGCCTTTGCTGGTACATTGGCACAGGGGTTGCGCTATGGCGAAAACCCGCACCAACATGCCGCATTTTACACCAATGGTGTTGAGCGCGCAGGCGTTGCCACAGCGACCCAGCATCAGGGCAAAGAACTGTCCTATAACAATATCAACGATACCGATGCGGCCTTTGAATTGGTGGCGGAATTTGACCCCGCGCAAGGTCCTGCCGTGGCGATCATCAAACACGCTAACCCCTGTGGCGTTGCCCGTGGGACGAGTTTGGTTGAGGCGTATAAAGCCGCTCTTGCCTGTGACAGCACGTCGGCGTTTGGCGGTATTATTGCATTGAACCAGCCGCTTGATGGCGCGACAGCCGCAGAAATCGCCAAGATTTTTACCGAAGTTGTCATTGCGCCGGAAGCCGACGACGAGGCAAAAGCGATCTTCGCGGCCAAGAAAAACCTGCGCTTACTAACAACCGGCGGCTTGCCGGACGTGCGCGTTGGTGGCCTGACATATCGCCCAGTTGCGGGCGGCATGCTGGTTCAGGACAAAGACGTTGGGTTTGTGGACTTCGCTGACCTGAAGGTCGTGACAAAGCGCAAACCAACAGACGCCGAAATGGCGGATCTTTTGTTTGCATGGAAAGTTGCGAAGCACGTGAAATCAAACGCCATCGTCTATTGCAAAGACGGCGCAACCGTCGGTGTGGGCGCAGGCCAAATGAGCCGCGTAGATAGCTGCCGTATCGCGGCCCGCAAAGCCGAAGATATGGCCGAAGCGCTGGGCCTTGCTCAACCGCTCACAATCGGATCGGTTGTTGCGTCGGATGCATTTTTCCCCTTCTCGGACGGGCTATTGACCGCTGCCGCCGCCGGTGCAACCGCTGTTATTCAACCTGGCGGATCTATGCGCGACGATGAAGTGATTGCTGCCGCCGACGAAGCAGGTCTAGCGATGGTCTTCACTGGTATGCGTCACTTCCGCCACTAAATCGAGGGTCCAGCACATGCGTATTTTGTTTCTATTTACCTTCTTCACGCTCCTTCTGGATCAAGTGAGTAAATGGGGCGTTGTGCAGGGGTTGGACCTCAAATCAGTTCATGAAATCGATGTTCTCCCACCCTTCGTTAATTTTCGTATGGCGTGGAACGACGGGGTTAATTTCGGCCTAGGCGGTGGCGGACATATTGCGAAGTATATCTTGATCGCTTTGGCGCTGGGAATTTCCGCTTGGGTTTTCGTTTGGGTCTGGCGCGAACGGCCAAATCGCATTGGCATGGCGTCGGCTGGTTTGTTGATTGGCGGGGCTTTGGGCAACGTGATTGACCGCGTTCTCTATGGCGCCGTGGCGGATTTCTTGAACATGAGTTGCTGTGGGTTTGAAAATCCCTATTCCTTTAACGTAGCAGATATTGCAATCTTTGCTGGCGCTATTGGGCTTATCCTTTTTACGGGCGGGAAAAAGGGCGGGTGACGCGGGGATTCCTTTGCGCTAAAGATAGCCACAGATTTAAGGAGAAGAGCATGTTCACGCGGGCTGGTATAGCTTTGGCAAGTCTTATTGCCCTGCTTGGTGTCGCGAGTTGTGGCAGCAGTGATAATCCGAAATTGCTTAACCTTGCGGCCTCGAATGATGGACCGGACGAGTTTTCTGTTCTCCCGACGAAACCGCTTCAAACCCCTCCAAACTATAGGGATCTTCCCGTTCCGACACCTGGGGGGAGCAACATTACTGACTTGACGCCATCAAGTGATGCAATTGTCGCCTTGGGCGGGAAGCCAAACGGTGGCTCGGCGGGATCAGCGGCCTTAATGAACTACGCGCTTCGATATGGCGTTGAAGCAAATATTCGCCAAACGCTTGCCAAAGAAGATTTGAGCTGGCGGAAAGCAAACGACGGGCGCCTTTTGGAGCGCTTGTTCAACATAAACGTCTATTTCAAAGCCTATAACACAATGTCATTGGATCAGTACCAAGAGCTTGAAAGATGGCGGGCCGCAGGGCGCAAGACGCCGGCGGCTCCTCCCAACCCAAACATTGAATAGATGACGACTTCTCACGTCTTCGTATGGAGGCTTGATGGTTTGCAAAGAGTGATTACCCTATTTAGGGACCCCAACGGAGAAACTTTATGACTCGCGTTTTTAGTGCGCTAGCTGGCCTCGTCCTTCTTTCCATCCCAACAGTTTCAACGGCAGAACAACTCACAACATATACGCTCGATAACGGCATGGAGGTTCTTGTGCTTGAAGACCACCGCGCACCCGTCGTTGTGCAAATGGTATGGTACAAGGCTGGGGCTGCTGATGAGCCCGCCGGAAAATCGGGAATCGCGCACTTCTTGGAGCATTTGTTGTTTCAAGGAACCGAGACCCTCGCCCCTGGGGAGTTTTCCAAAACGGTCAGCGCCCACGGCGGCACCGATAATGCGTTCACAAGCTGGGATTACACGGGGTATTACCAACGTATAGCGGCGGACCGCCTTGAATTGGTGATGCGGATGGAGGCGGATCGTATGCGCAACCTTCAGCTTTCCAACGACGATGTGTTGCCCGAGCGCGACGTGATCCTTGAAGAGCGCAACCAACGTACCGAAAATGATCCGGGGTCCCTGTTTTCAGAGGAACGCCGCGCGGCGCAGTATATGAATCACCCCTATGGGATTCCTGTGATCGGCTGGAAGCATGAAATGGAATCGCTCACGCTTGAGGATTCGCTCGCGTTTTATCGTCGGTATTATGCCCCCAATAACGCGATCCTGATTGTTGCTGGTGATGTTGATCCAGAGAATGTTCACGCGCTCGCGCAAGAATACTATGGTGTCCTAGAGCCTACGGTTGATTTGCCCGAACGGGTGCGTCCAATCGAGCCCCCCCAACGCAGCGAACGTCGCTTAACGTATTCCGATCCGCGCGTCGCACAGCCCTATGTTATGCGCACCTATTTGGCACCAGAACGTAATGCAGGCGCCCAAAAAGACGCCGCTGCGCTTGTTATGCTATCGGAAATTCTAGGTGGAACAGGCGCGACGTCGGTGCTTGGGAAAAAACTACAATTCGATACGAAAAACGCGATCTATGTTTCCGCGTTCTATGAGGGCATGTCCCTTGATGAGACGACATTCGGTTTGGTGATGGTCCCAGTTCCAGGCGTTTCTTTGGAAGAAGCGGAAGACTTACTCGATACCGCTGTGGCCGAATTTATCAGCGAGGGTGTTGATCCTGAGCAACTTGATCGGATTAAATTGCAATTGCGCGCAGGCCTTATTTATGGCGAAGACGATGTCGCCAGCGTGGCCCGCCGCTATGGCGAAGCTTTGACGACAGGCCTCACGGTTGAAGACGTGCAAGCGTGGCCGGATGTCCTCCAGTCCATCACGGAACAGGATATTCTCGAGGCCGCAGAAAAAGTGTTCGATAGAAGCAATGCGGTGACTGGTTTTCTAACAAATGAAGGGGAGGCAAGCCAATGATGCGTGCTTTCAAAACGGCTCTTGTGGCTTTGACTTTGGCAACCCCTTTGCGCGCCGAAGTGGCCATCCAAGAAGTGGTTTCGCCTAAGGGAATTACCGCGTGGTTGGTCGAGGAGCATTCAATCCCTTTCACCGCGATTGAGATTTGGTTCAAAGGTGGCGCAAGGCTTGATGAACCCGGAAAACGCGGTGCGATCAACCTTATGACGGGCCTCCTTGAAGAAGGCGCTGCGGGTTTGAACGCCCAAGAGTTTGCGACCGCCCGAGAAGAACTTTCCGCTTCGTTTGGATATACGGTTTTTGACGATACCCTCGTCGTTTCCACGCGGTTTCTAACGGAAAATCAAGACGAAGCGATTGAGTTATTGCGCACGAGCTTGTTAGAGCCGGACTTTAATCCGGATGCTATTGAACGTGTGCGCGGCCAAGTCGAATCCATCATTCGAAGCAACGAGAAAAGCCCGAACGATATTGCGTCCGAGACTCTCAATAGAATGGCTTGGGGCGATCATCCCTATGCGACGCCTCGCGTTGGAACGCTCGAAACGGTTGCGGGAATAACTCGCGATGACCTGATTAAAGCCAAGGCGAACACCCTCACTTTGGACCGTATCTATGTCGGTGCCGTGGGAGATATTTCGCCTGAAAAACTTGGCGAAGTTATAGATACACTCCTTGGCAGTTTGCCCGAAGTTGGCCCTGATCTTCCTGAGCAAGCAGTTTATGGCTTACCCAAAGGTGGCGAGACTGTCGTGCCTTTTGATACCCCGCAATCCGTGGCACTTTTTGCCCACGAAGGGATCGCCCGCGATGACCCAGACTTCTTTCCGGCCTATGTGCTGAACCAAGTGTTGGGTGGCAGTGGATTGGGTTCAACTTTGATGGATGAGGTCCGTGAAAAGCGCGGATTAACCTATGGCGTATCGTCATTTTTGGCGCCGCGTGATCAAGGTGCGCTCATCATGGGGCAAGTTGCGTCTGCCAACGAACGGATCGGCGAAGCGATTGCCGTTATTCGTGATGTCTGGGCGGATATGGCCGAGAACGGCGTGACGGAACAACAGCTTGAAAACGCGAAAACCTTCCTCACAGGGGCTTATCCACTGCGGTTTGATGGCAACGGAACCATCGCAGAAATCATGGTTGGGATGCAGGCCGAAGACTTGCCAATTGATTACATCGCGACGCGGAACGACAAGGTAAATGCCGTGACGATGGAGGATATCAAGCGTGTCGCTAAGCGGATTCTGCGCCCAGACGATTTGCATTTCGTGGTTGTCGGGGAGCCTGTAGGCGTGGGGCTTGGTCAGTAACCAACCCGTGTTTTCTGCATAGTCGAATCGGCCTTAGGCATGCTAATCCTAGTGGTATGCCTGATGGAAACCCCAATATGAGCCCAAATAGTACCGCCACGATGCCTGTAATCCGTCAACTCGACGACTCCGCAATCAATCGGATTGCGGCGGGTGAAGTGGTGGAGCGGCCAGCATCTGCGGTTAAAGAGCTGGTTGAGAATTCAATCGACGCGGGGGCCACCCGAATTGAGATCACCTATGCTGATGGAGGCAAGACCTTTATCCGCGTGGTGGATGACGGATGTGGGATTCCAGCACAAGATTTGCCTCTCGCGATGGCGCGGCACGCCACGAGTAAAATCGACGGCAGTGATCTTCTTAACATTCATACATTCGGTTTTCGCGGAGAGGCGCTGCCTTCCCTCGGTGCAGTTGGGCGCCTGAAAATTACGAGCCGCCCAAAAGGTGAAGAGGCCGCGACGATTTCGACCGCAGGAGGTGTTCAATCCGCCGTAAAACCCGCGGCCCTTACGTCGGGAACGGTCGTAGAATTGCGTGACTTGTTTTATGCCACTCCTGCGCGGCTGAAATTTATGCGGACCGACCGCGCAGAAGCGGGTGCGATCACGGATGTCGTCAAGCGTTTGGCGATGGCGGAACCACACGTTGGGTTTATCTTGCGGGATGCATCGGGCGGCGGGGCCGAGCGGGTTACCTTTCGCGCGGATCCAGAAAACGGTGACCTTTTTGATGCGCTCCATGCGCGTTTGCGCAAAATTCTGGGTGCGGAATTTGCTGAGAATGCGCTGCTGATTGATGCCGAACGCGAAGGTATTTCGCTGACGGGTTATGCGGCCCTTCCGACCTATTCGCGCGGGTCGTCCGTTGCGCAATTCCTGTTTGTGAATGGTCGCCCCGTTCGGGATAAAATGCTCGTTGGGGCGTTGCGGGGCGCGTATTTCGATTTCCTTTCGCGCGACCGTCACCCTGCGGCAGTTCTGTTTCTAGAGGTCGAGCCAACACGGGTTGATGTGAATGTTCACCCCGCAAAATCCGAGGTCCGATTCCGTGAACCCGGTGTGGCGCGTGGGTTGATCGTTTCGGCCCTCCGTCATGCATTGGCGCAAGCGGGGCATCGCGCGAGTACCACCGTTGCGAATGCAACACTCGGGGCGTTTCGCCCTGAAACGTCTGAACCAAGCGCCGGAGCGCCGCGGATTTACCAGATGGACCGTTCCGCCCCCGGCGCATCTTACGGGGCGTATACCGCACCGCCTCCCTCCAGCAATTTTGGGTTCGCGGAAGGCGGGTTTTCGGCTCCTTCAGCCCGAGTAGAGCCGCTTATTGAGGACGCGCATGAGGTTGCCAGCCATAACGCGCTTCCTTTGGGAGCCGCTCGGGCACAAGTGCATGAAAATTATATCGTGGCGCAAACCAAAGACGGCATGGTTATTGTTGATCAACATGCAGCGCATGAGCGATTGGTTTACGAGAAGCTGAAAAAGCAAATGGCGCAGAATGGTGTCGCGACACAGGCCCTTTTAATCCCCGATATTATCGAGCTTTCCCAAGGGGGCGCAGAAGAAATCCTCTCAGTTTCTGAAGAACTTAAAACGTTTGGGCTGGTGATCGAACCCTTCGGCGCGGGCGCAATTGCGGTGCGGGAAACCCCTGCGATTTTAGGGACAGTGAATGCGCGCGGGATGATTCTTGATATTCTGGACGAGCTTTCCGATTTGGGGGACAGCCATTCCGTTCAGGCGCGGATTGAGGCGATCCTGTCGCGGGTGGCGTGTCACGGGTCCATCCGTTCGGGGCGCCGTATGCAAGCCGATGAAATGAACGCGTTGTTGCGCGAAATGGAAGCCACGCCACATTCTGGCCAATGCAATCATGGTCGCCCAACATATGTCGAACTTAAGCTGTCGGACATTGAGCGACTGTTCGGACGCACATGATTACCATCAACGATATTGACTATGCCTATTCAGACCCACGCGTAATCGCGTCGTTTGTGGGGATATGTATTGTCGTGCTTGTGCTTGTGATGCTCGGAAAAATGGTCCGCGCGAGCGGGCAGGCGGCCAAACTGACCGGCCCGATGATGAACCAATTGGGGCAACTTTCCTATGCCGTCGAAAACTTAGGGAACGGGCAGGAACGGCTTGCGGGTGGGTTGCAATCCAGTGCCGAAACACAGGCGTCGTCGCACAATCAAATTCTACAAACGATGGAAATGCGTTTGGCAGCGGTGCAACAGAACATGCAGGAACGCTTGCATGATAGCTCTGTGAGAGCGGCACATACGATGGCTGAAATGCAGGAAAAACTTAACGCTTCCGTTCATGGTAGTTCGGTTCGGACCACGAAATCCCTGACGGAATTGCAGGAGCGGTTGGCGACAATCGACAAAGCGCAGGCCAATATTGAAAAATTGTCGGGCGACGTTTTGGGGCTACAAGATATCTTGTCTAATAAGCAGACGCGCGGCGCGTTTGGCGAAATTCAGCTCAATGATATCGTGACCAAGGCCTTGCCTTCGGATGCCTATACCTTCCAAGCGACCCTATCGAACGGCAAACGTGCAGATTGTCTGATCCACCTTCCCAACCCTCCCGGTCCGATTGTTGTCGATAGCAAATTCCCGCTTGAGGCCTACGAAGGCTTGCGCAATGCGGAAACAAAACCTGAGCGCGAAATTGCGGCACGGGCGATGCGCACTTCCGTTCGCGCTCATATTAAGGCGATTAGCGAGAAATACATCGTTGAAGGCGAAACCGCGGAGGGGGCGCTTATGTTCCTACCGTCTGAATCCGTATATGCAGAACTCCACGCCAACTTCCCTGAAATCGTGCGTGAAGGGTTTGCGGCGCGGGTTTGGATCGTATCTCCGACGACTTGTATGGCGACGCTTCACACCATGCGCGCTGTCCTAAAGGACGCCAGAATGCGGGAACAAGCAGGGGCAATCCGCAAGGAACTGGCGCTTTTGCATGGAGACGTTGATCGTTTGGGAACGCGGGTTGAGAGTCTTGATCGCCATTTTGGACAGGCCGCAAAAGACATCTCTGAAATCAAGGTCTCGGCGGACAAAGCGGGGCGTCGCGCTCAGCGTTTGGACAATTTCGATTTCGAGGAAATTGCACCCGATCCAGAGGTGGTTGCCCCGCTGATTGCTGAGTGATCAGCGAGGAAAATCTTGTTATAGCGCGGATTTGAGCGCGAGGAATTGCGCTTGTGGCTCAATTGCTGTCATCCAGTTCTCAACCAATTTCAGATCCTTCGGCGCGGCGGAAACACCAACAGGAAGTTCGCGATTGAGAATGGATTCGATCGCCAGCGTCATGGTGACGGACACAAGGCGCGACATCGCCGAACCGCGCGCATCGCCCCACGCATCCAGCACATATGTTTTGTGATAAACGGGGATACCGTCGCGCTCCGCTTCGAAATCGACGCACATAACTGTGCGATCAGGTTCGTCCTTCTCATAGGCGTGATCGCGCCACATCTGATCTGACATCTCCTGCAGGCGTGCGTCGCCTTCTGGCCCACTCACGGAGCCAATCTCGTTGAAAACGTCGGCCCAAGCATCTGCCCAACCATTGAGGCGAAGTGTGCCACGTTCGAATTCCTTGACCTTCCAATGTTCGTCAAAATGGTACTCTTCCATGAAGGGCAGCGAGTCGCGGTTTGGGTAAACTTCAAAGGTCTCAGGTGTGGGAAGCGGGGCCACATAGTTTCGAATGGCATCCCATGAGTGGGTCATATTGAGAGGTGTGAAATTGCGGATGGAGCGACTTGGCGCGATAAGGGCCTTGAGCACGCCAATTGGCGACCAGCTAAATTTGTACCGAAACGCATTTGAGATTTTAGGAACACCACCACAAAAGCTTTTGAATGAAATAACGTTGTTCACGTCATAGGCATCCGATGCGCGATAGTCGGCCACAAGGTGGTGGGCCATTAAATGGTCTATCCCCGGGTCGAGGCCAACTTCACTGACTAAACACAGGCCCTTCGCACGCGCTTCGGTGTCCAGTGCCGCCATTTCGGGCGAGATATAGGAGGAGCAAACGAAATGCGCGTTCTCTGCGAGGCAAATTTTTGCGACGGGTAAATGAAAGTCGGTTGGCAGCATGGAAACGGCGATGTCTCCCGCTTTGAGGTCCGCTTGGAGCGCGTCAAAAGCGAAAATCTTGATGTTTTGGGTCAAGTCGCCGACAGCTTGGTCGGCCTCCTCAAATGTGCGGTTCCAAACGGTCACGTCATGGCCTGCTTCAAGTATGCGACGAAGTCCGGGGACGGATGAGAGGCCGGTTCCACACCAATGAATTGTCATAATGGCGTCTCCTATTTATGTGTATTGAAAGTGGTTTCCGCCCGTGCCCAAACACCAGTCGACAGGTCAGTTAGGGTCAAGAGGGAAGGCAGCAATTGAGACGCATAGTCCATCGAACTTTCGACGGGCAGCATGGAAGGTAGGTTGTCGATTGCCGTTACATCGAGCACAGGGTTGGTTGCAACCCGCAGGGCCGGCTCTTCCCATGAGGTTGTCCGATCATAGACTTTGATTGGTGAAAAATCGCTGTCAGGATCACAAGCAATGTCGCCAATGACCGAGAGTTTGCGGGGCGCGGTTTTGGCGCTTTCCGGTACGAAAATAGGCGTGCCGGGGCGTGCGAGGATGCAGTTCAGGAAGATTTCATGGTCAAGCACTTCTGGGAAAGGTCCACCCGATGCAGTCTCGGCCATATCCCATTTTGTGACGTAAACTCCGAGCGCTTCGCATAGGTCCGCAGCCCCCGTTCCAACCCGCCCAAGAGCGCCAATCACGAGAGCAACAGGGGGTGTAAATCCGCGCAGTTCAGAGCCTAACTCAGCCAAAAGTGCGTCTTTTCCAGCATATGAGTGTACCGCAGCGCAGGCCTCTCCGCGCTGTTGGGCTGTCCAGCATTTGAGACTAACAGCTGCGCCCGCGAACCCCGCCCAATAACCAAAGGCCGCAACGCGACGTCCGTCCATGTCCACGAGGTATTCAAGATCATAGAGCGTTCCGCCACCGGCGATAAAGCGGTCCAGTAGGATACGGCCAGAGGGTTGGCCTTTGTAGGCATGACCGAACATAATGTGTTTATGGGATAGGGGGGTGCCGTCATCAGGAAGCTCTTTGAGGCCGAAAATGATGGCATCGGACGGCGCTGTTGGCCAGCTATTCTCGGGGGCAATTTCGCATCCAGCGTCAATGTACCCTTGAAGCGGAATAGCACGTACGGAGCTTTTTTCCACCGTCACACGCAGGCCAGCTTTCTTAAGTTCGGCCGCACCTTCTGGCGTCAAGCCAACACGATCTTCATTCTCGCGCTGCTCTGCGCGCACCCATAAATGTGTCATCGTCACCTCCCTGTTTGACACAGGAGTAGGACAAGAATGTGCAATGGGCAATCGTAGTGATTGGGTGAAAGTTTCGTGTTGGGTACGCGGAGGCGCATATCGGCTACGAAATGGCGGAAAAAGGTGGGGATGTGTCGCAGAAAGTGTGGGCAGGGGGCATGGGTTTAGGAGTAAGCTGGCCGTAATAGGGAGAATGGCATGTCGGATACAGTCAGTTTTATACTCGATGGGCGCAACGTTGTTGCACATGAAGGCGAGAGCATTTGGACCGTCGCAAAGCGTGAAGGCGTGGACATTCCGCATTTGTGTCACAAGCCCGCCAAAGGCTATGATCCCGATGGAAACTGTCGGGCCTGTATGGTCGAAATCGCGGGCGAACGTGTTTTGGCGGCAAGCTGTGTACGACGCCCCACCGAAGGCATGGAGATAGAATCAGAGTCTATTCGGGCCCAAAACGCCCGAAAGATGGTGATTGAGCTTCTAGTGGCCGACCAACCCAAACGAGAGGTTGCCCATAACAAATCCTCGGAGTTTTGGAAGCAAGCCGCGTCGCAGGGTGTGTCCGAGAGCCGCTTTCCCCAGCTGGAAAAACCGCGCATTCCCTTGCTAGACAACTCCCATGTTGCAATGAGCGTGAACCTTGATGCCTGCATACAATGTGGCCTTTGCGTGCGCGCCTGTCGTGATGTTCAGGTCAATGATGTGATCGGCATGTCGGGGCGCGGGCATGATGCCTATCCGACATTCGATTTGGCCGATCCCATGGGCAATAGCACCTGTGTGGCCTGCGGTGAATGTGTGCAAGCTTGCCCAACTGGGGCGCTTATGCCTGCGGCGGTTTTGGATGGCGCACAGACAGGTGATTCCGAGGATTACGACAGTGAAGTTGCCAGCGTCTGTCCCTTTTGCGGCGTAGGGTGTCAGATTTCCTTGAAAGTCAAAGATGGGCGCGTGAAATTTGTCGAAGGGCTGGATGGGCCAGCAAATGAGGGGCGGCTTTGCGTGAAAGGGCGGTTTGGTTTTGACTATATCCATCACGCGCACCGCGTCACAAAACCGCTGATCCGTCGCGAGGATGCCCCAGAAAAGGGCCTCAACGTCGACCCTGCCAATCCCCTCACGCATTTTCGCGAAGCAACATGGGACGAAGCATTGGACGTGGCGGCAAACGGGTTGGCGCATCTGCGCGATACCCATGGCGGTGCGTCGGTCGCCGGATTTGGCAGCGCGAAATGTACCAACGAAGAAGCCTACTTGTTCCAAAAAATGATCCGCCAAGGATTTGGCCATAATAACGTCGATCACTGCACCCGTCTTTGCCACGCATCCTCGGTTGCGGCTCTCATCGAAAATGTCGGCTCTGGCGCGGTCACGGCCACCTTTAACGAAATCGAAAATGCCGATGTGGCGATTGTGATTGGCTGCAATCCCGCCGAAAACCATCCCGTTGCGGCGACCTATTTCAAGCAGTTCACCAAGCGCGGTGGCAAACTGATTGTTATGGACCCGCGCGGCCAATCCCTAAGCCGTTTTGCTACCCATATGCTGCAGTTCCGTCCCGGTGCGGATGTTTCCCTACTCAACGCGATTATGCATGTGATCGTTGAGGAAGGACTTTACGACGCCGCCTATATCAGCAGTATGACCGAGAATTGGGAGGCGGAAAAGGCGCATCTTGCCGACTTCTCTCCAGAGAAAATGGCCGACATCTGTGGGATAGATGCCCAAACTCTTCGCGACGTGGCACGCACATTCGCCGCGGGGAAAGCGGGTATGATCTTCTGGGGGATGGGGGTTAGCCAGCATATTCACGGCACGGACAACTCGCGCTGCTTGATTTCGCTGGCGCTTATGACAGGAAATGTCGGTAAATCTGGCGCGGGGCTGCATCCCTTACGCGGCCAAAATAACGTGCAAGGCGCTTCGGATGCTGGGCTAGTACCAATGTTCCTGCCCGACTATCAAAGTGTGACGGATGACGGGGTTCGCTCCGCTTTTACCTCGGTTTGGCAGAGTGGCGATTTTAGCGCTGAAAAGGGCCTGACCGTGACCGAAATTATCAATGATATCCACGCGGGAAACACACGAGGAATGTATATTCTGGGTGAGAACCCCGCGATGTCCGATCCAGATGTGACACACGCCAGAGACGCGCTGGCGAAACTTGAGCATTTGGTCGTTCAGGATATTTTCGTCACCGAAACGGCCAATTACGCGGATGTCATTCTTCCCGCGAGCGCCTTTGCCGAAAAAACCGGAACCGTGACCAACACCAATCGACAGGTGCAAATGGGGCGTCCCGCCGTTGCCCCTCCTGGGGATGCGCGCGAAGATTGGTGGATCGAAGTTGAGCTGGCAAAACGATTGGGATTGAATTGGACCTACACGCATCCGAGTCAAGTTTTCGCGGAAATGGCCCTCAATATGAAAAGCCTTTCGAATATCACTTGGGCAAGGTTAGAGACACAAAACGCTGTAACTTACCCCAGCCTCTCGCCTGAAGATCCCGGTCAGGCCATTGTGTTTGGCGATGGTTTCCCGCGCGACAATAACCGCGCCAAATTTACGCCTGCGGATGTGATTGCCCCTGACGAGGCACCAGATGCTGAGTATCCGATGATTTTGATAACGGGTCGACAGTTGGAGCATTGGCATACTGGATCAATGACCCGCCGAAGTAAGGTTTTGGATGCGGTGGAGCCAGAGGCGAACTGTTCCCTGCACCCCAAAACGCTGCGTGCGTTGGGTATTACTGCGGGTGATTTCATTCGATTGACCACTCGTCGCGGAACCGTTGCACTGATGGCGCGGGCGGATCGTGCGGTTGCCGAGGATATGGTATTTTTGCCGTTTGCATTCGTTGAGGCCGCCGCAAATATCCTGACAAATTCAGCGATCGATCCTTACGGAAAAATTCCGGAATTCAAGTTTTCTGCGGTGCGAGCGGAAAAAGTCGTGATGTCGGAGGCGCTCTAAAAGCGGCTCAATTTCGTTTCGCTAGGCATTAATCGCATGTCATTTGGCTTGGGGGACAAAAGACGTCTTGGAAATTTGGAATTGGTACCTATGTACATTTCAACTGGGGTGTAAAATCCTATTTTGAGTGAGGCCAGCGCGCTTGCAGTAATCGCGCGCAAAAAAGTGCCCAATGAGGAACCAGAATGAGAAACGACTGGGATGATCTGCGCACTATTTTATTTATGGTGCGCCACGGATCTTTGTCCTCCGCAGCACAGGCGTTGGGTGTGAATTATACGACGGTATCGAGACGAATTGCCCATGCTGAAGAGCAATATGGCACGCGACTTTTTGATCGACTCCCGCAAGGGTATGTTCCAACCGATGCGGGCCGGGAAGCGGCAGAATTTGCCGAACGGATGGAAACCTCCGAAACGGAATTTCGTCTCAAGGTCGCGGGACGAGAGGCGCAACTGTCGGGAAGTCTCAAAGTTACGGCACCGCAACTTTTGTTTGGTCGTCACCTCGCGACGGTCTTGGATCAGTTCCTAAATCTGCACCCAAATGTGAACCTTTCCATTCGCGCAAGCAATGAGGTGTTGAACCTCAATCGTCGTGAGGCGGACCTTGCAATTAGGATAAGCGATTCCCCCGGTGATACGCTGATGGGGCGGCGATTGACGGGGCAGCAGACGGCATCTTTCTGTACGCGTGAAGTGTATGAACGGATTGAGGCGGATCCAGCAAAACGAGTTAACTGGCTCGCCTTCTCCCACGCTATGGCCTCACCATTGGATTCCTATCCAAACGGCCGTATTAGGCTCGTTTTTGACGATATGGCTGCCTTGTTGGAGGCGACGAAAGCGGGCTTGGGTGTCGCGCGGTTGCCTCTCTTTTTGGGGCGCGAGCAAAACCTCATTCTGGTGCCATATCTTCCTCCGCAACCCTTCCTCGACATCTGGGTCGTGGCGCATAAAGATTTGTGGGCCAACGCGAAAGTAGTGGCTTTTAAAGAGCTTCTGGTTGCGTTTTTTCGCAAGAATAGGGCCTTATTTGAGGTCGCAAGTTAGTCCCAAGTGACATCGCCAAGAAAAATATATCCGGCACCATAAATCGTTTTGATAAGCTGAGGGTTTTTGGGGTCTTCGCGCAACTTCGTGCGTAGCCGCGAGATGCGGACATCCATCGCGCGATCAAAGCTTTCGCCTGCCGCGCCGCCAAGGTTTTCCTGCATCTGTGCGCGGGAAATAAGGCGTTTGGGGCTGTTGAGAAACATGCGCAAGACTTCGCCTTCTGCATGTGAAAACGGCGTTTCTACACCATCTTTATCGCGCAAAACGTAGCTGTCAAATTGCGCTATCCACCCCGAGAAATGTGCCGTCTCGGAAACACGTCCGACGGGCTTTGTGCTCCGCATACGGGCACGCACACGGGCGACCACCTCGGAAGGATCAAAGGGCTTGATGATATAATCATCCGCCCCAAGTTCGAGACCCGTGATGCGATCCTGAACCTGCGCGCGGCCAGAAATGATGATGATTGACGCACCGCTTTCCAGAGCAAGACGGTGCACCAAAGCGAGGCCGTCCTTGTCGGGAAGTCCCAAATCAACGAGGCATACATCGGGCGACGAGGTTTTTAGAGAGGCTTCAAATTCTGTTGCTCTGGCGAAACTCGCTGTGCGGTATCCAGCCTCTTGGAGGGCTTCGGAGAGCATGCGGCGGATTTCTGGCTCGTCGTCGAGAATTGTCACGAGAGGCTTGGTCATGTGGGGTCCTTTGCGGCAAGGAAAGCCGTTAATTGCTTTCTATCGAAAGGCTTCTGAAGGACAGGATAGCGTGTAATCGCAATGTTGTGTAGCGGATCGTTTGGGGGGCGTGAGGTCATGAGATACTTTGGAACGGTTAGACCCAACGCGCCCAATTTATCCATTAGTTCGAGGCCCGTCCCTTCGCCGCGGAGAGAAATATCGGAAATTACCATCCCGACGCCAGACAGTTGAGCGAGTTGTAACGCTTCCTGCACCGTTTCGGCTTCGATAACAACGTGGCCTTCCGTAATCAACATATCGCGTACAGAGAGGCGAATTTCGGGCGAGTCTTCGACCAGAAGAACCATGGTTGGACTGACGGTTTTTGGTGCGGCCCTGAGCGGGAGTTTAATGGTGACGCGCGCGCCTCCATCGGTGTTTTCCAGGGCCACTTGCCCACCTGCTAGCTTGGTGAGATCATAAACCATAGAGAGGCCGAGCCCTGATCCTTCGCCGCCTTTTGTGGTGAAAAAGGGGCTTAGACCGTTGATTAGAGCCTCTTTTGAAAATCCACTCCCCGAATCCGCGACTTGAATCTCGAGCCACGTATCCTGTTCGGCTCGCGCGGTTATTTCAATGCGTCCTGAGTTGGCCCCGATTGCATCGCGAGCGTTGAGCACCAAATTGAGCAGTGAGTCCTGAAGGGAGCCTGCGTCCAACATAAGAGGCTCTAACAGGC
Organism: Falsihalocynthiibacter sp. S25ZX9; assembly: GCF_041205405.1. NCBI lineage: Bacteria > Pseudomonadati > Pseudomonadota > Alphaproteobacteria > Rhodobacterales > Roseobacteraceae > Falsihalocynthiibacter > Falsihalocynthiibacter sp. S25ZX9. The sequence goes on along the minus strand of NZ_JBGFCD010000006.1, from coordinate 23,007 downwards.
CCACATGGGACGTGGTTAGGTGCACGTCTTGATCGAGGCTCGGAGTCGCCAAGACTACGATCTCGCGCAAGAGATTGGGAACATCACAGGGGGCAGGGTGCATTGGGCGCGGTCCTGACATTTTACCGATGTTATCAAGCAAAACACCGCCGCGTCGGGCCGCTCCTTGAGTGGCGGTGATCAGCTCTTTGGCGTCGTCGGGTAAACCCATGCGGGCCAATTGGGCCTGCATACCCAAAATAATCGTCAGTAAGTTGGCGAAGTCATGCGCCAAACCAGACGTCATTTGAGCGGCGAGTTCCTTTTTATGGGTTTGGGAAAGCGCTGCGCGGGCTTGGGTTTCTTGCGTGATATCCATAGAAAGAATGTACACGCCCGTGATCTCATTTTCCCGTATATCCGGCGTAAATGCGACCCTAATGCGGCGGGTAGAGACTTCATCAGTGAATTCAAACACGGAGGCTTCGCCTGCAAGCGCGCGCTCTAAATACGGCCCCGTTTTCGCATAGGCGGCCTCGCCGAGGGCCACGCGCATATGCAACCCGAGGATATTGTTTGGACGCCCCGGCATCACCGACGACAGGCGCCGATTAGAATAGGTGTACAGCCCGTCCGGATCCAAATGCGCAATATGCGCTGGCATCATCTCGGTCGTGAGGCGCGTTCGGGCCTCAATTTCGGTGAGTTCGCGTTTTGCTTGCTCAAGCGCACCGATCGTCGCTGCCAATTCGCGGTTGGTTGTTCCGAGTTGCTCGGAGTGGCTCAAGACCTGATCCGAGAGGGTTTCGGACCGTGCGCGTAAAAGGGCTTCTTGGCGTTTGATCGGCGTGATGTCGGTATAGACCGTGACCCAGCCCCCCTGCGGCAGGGGCGCCCCTTCAATGGAGACAACTTGACCGTTGGACCGTACCCGTTCGATGTAATGGGGCTCAAAGGCGAGCGCCACGTCTACGCGTTCTTGCACAAAGCTCTCAACGTCATCGACTTCGCCGTATTCCAAGCGCTCGGTGAGATATCGAATGGTGTCGATAAATGTCGCTCCGGGGGTCACGAGCCATTCGGGAAGGCTAAACATTTCCTGAAAGCGCGCGTTACAGACGACCAGTTTCAAATCGGCATCATAAATCGAAAGTGCCTGTTGAATAAGGTTCAAACCGGCTTGGGTATAGCGCGCGATGGAGGCTTTTGATTGTATCATACCCTATCGCTATCAGGGGATTTCCCTCTGGAGAAGCCCCAACGTTGCGTTGTTACAATTCGAAATAGTTCGGAAATAGTCAGGAACAATTTGACCGCTAGATAAAAAGGGCCACGCTAGAGCGAGAGAGAATCGCAAAAGCGACTGTGACCGTCGGGGGGAGCTGACGGTAGGGAGGAATACGCATTGGCCCAATCGAATTCAGCGTTGCCAAAGGCAGCTGAGAACTTGCAATCCATACCTGCGCTTTTGGCGCGGAACCTAAAGGTATTTCCAAAAAGCCCCGCCTTTCGTGAGAAAGAGTATGGCATTTGGCAAACCCAAACATGGGCGGACGTCGCAGCAGATGTTGAGGCATTGGCGCTAGGGCTTATTAATATTGGTGTGAACACAGGCGACTTTGTGGCGATAATCGGTCGCAATCGCCCGAGTCTTTATTGGTCGATGGTTGCGATTCAAGCGACCGGTGCGATCCCCGTTCCCCTTTATAATGACGCAAACGCCGAAGAAATGGCCTATGTTTTGGGGCATTGTGGTGCGCGGTTCGTGATCGCAGGCGACCAAGAGCAAGTCGATAAAGTTATTCAGGTTCAAGAGGGTCTGAAGCAATTTGAGCACATGATTTACCTCGATCCACGGGGAATGCGGAAATACGACCACTCGAAATTGCATGAATTTTCGCACGTGATGTCGCAAGGACTTGCCGCACGTGACGAATTGGCACCCGAACTGGCCAAGCGTGCGGCATTGCTTAATTACGACAGCATATGCGTTATGCTCTATACGTCCGGAACGACAGGCAAGCCCAAGGGGGTTGTTCTTTCAAACCGCAATATCATCGAAACCTCCAAGGCCTCGTCCCAGTTTGACAACTTGAATGTTGATGATGAAGTGCTCGCATATTTGCCAATGGCATGGGTTGGGGATTTCATCTTCTCGATCGGTCAGGCGTTTTGGACGGGTTTCTGTGTAAATTGCCCAGAAAGCCCCGACACAATGATGACGGACCTTCGCGAGATTGGTCCGACGTATTATTTCGCGCCGCCGCGGGTTTTTGAAACGCAATTAACCAGCGTCATGATCCGCATGGAGGATGCTGGGAAATTTAAACAGTGGCTTTTCCACAAATGTATGGGGTTGGCGAAACGTGTTGGCCCCGCGATTTTGGACGGAAAAGAGGTTAGCAGTATTGACCGCCTGAAATACAAATTGGGCGAGGTTCTGATTTATGGGCCGTTGAAAAACACACTTGGCTTTAGCCGCGTTCGCGTGGGTTATACGGCGGGCGAAGCGATTGGGCCGGAAATTTTTGAATTTTATCGCTCCCTCGGCATCAACCTCAAACAACTTTACGGTCAGACCGAGGCCAGCGTGTTCATAACGCAGCAACCCGATGGCGAAGTGCGCAACGATACCGTGGGCGTCCCAAGCCCCGGTGTGGAAATCCGTATTGCCGATACGGGCGAGGTTTTCTATCGCTCGCCAGGTGTTTTTGTTGAGTATCTTAAAAACCCCGAAAGCACGGCGGAAACCAAAGACGCTGAGGGCTGGGTTGCCACAGGCGACGCGGGCTTCATCGAGAAAAAATCCGGTCATTTGCGTATTATCGACCGTGCAAAAGACGTGGGAAAAATGGCGACAGGGGCGATGTTCGCACCGAAGTTTGTTGAGAATAAACTGAAGTTCTATCCCAATATCCTCGAAGCCGTGGTCTTTGGCGCAGGGCGGGACATGTGTACGGCCTTTATCAACATCGACCTAACGGCGGTGGGAAATTGGGCTGAGCGCAACAACATCGCCTATGCTTCCTATCAAGAACTTGCGGGGCATCCCCAAGTCTTGGAAACCATCCGCGATCACATTGCCGAAGCGAACAAAAGCATCGCCCAAGATGAAATGCTTGCGGGATGCCAAGTCCACAGATTCCTCGTTTTGCACAAAGAGCTCGACGCGGATGATGGCGAGATGACACGGACGCGCAAAGTGCGTCGTCGGGTTATCGAAGAGAAGTTCGTTGACCTCATTGATGCGCTTTACGATGGTTCGGATGAAATTTTCACCCGCACAGAAGTGACCTACGAAGACGGTCGCAAAGGCGAAATAAGCGCAACACTCTCGCTATTGGATGTGGCCGTGCAGCCACTAGACGCAAAGGTGGCCGCAGAATGACCACGAATGATATCGGATATGTAACCGCAGATGGCCGTCAAATCGGCGGCGTCATGATGGAAATGAAAAACATCACCCTGAAATTCGGCGGCGTTGTTGCGATCAAAGACATCAGTTTTGACATTCGCGAAGGCGAAATACGCGCGATCATTGGCCCCAATGGGGCGGGCAAGTCGAGCATGCTTAACGTGATCTCTGGGTTCTATAATCCCCAAGAAGGTGACGTGCTGTTTCACGGCAAAAAACGTCCTCAAATGCGCCCGTATAAAGTTGCCCAGCAAGGGATCGCGCGCACATTTCAAAACATCGCCTTGTTCGAGGGCATGAGTGTTTTGGACAACGTCATGACAGGCCGATTGACCCATATGAAATCGAGTCTTTTCAGTCAGGCGATTTGGTGGGGCAAGGCGCAGGCCGAAGAAGTTGCCAACCGCGAAAAAGTCGAAGAAATTATCGATTTCCTCGAAATCCAAAGCATTCGCAAAACCCCCGTCGGGCGTCTGCCGTATGGTCTTAAGAAACGGGTTGAGTTGGCACGTGCGCTGGCCGCCGAGCCGAAACTTTTGCTGCTTGATGAACCGATGGCGGGCATGAACGTTGAGGAGAAAGAGGACATGAGCCGCTTTATCCTCGATGTGAACGATGAATTTGGCACAACGATTGCCCTTATTGAGCACGATATGGGCGTAGTGATGGACCTTTCTGACCGCGTTGTGGTGATGGATTACGGCAAGAAAATTGGCGACGGGACACCCGAAGAAGTGCGCAACAATCAAGAAGTGATCGACGCCTATTTGGGGGTCTCCCATGACTAAATCACCCGCCGTTTCGACAATACATTTCGTGGAGAACGCCAATGCCTGAACAATTCCTTTGGGCCGCTGAGGTCATGGTGAACGGGCTGATGGCTGGGGTGCTTTATGCCCTTGTTGCGCTGGGCTTTGTGCTTATTTTTAAGGCGTCTGGCGTCTTTAACTATGCTCAGGGTGTTATGGCACTTTTTGCCGCGCTGACCCTTGTGGGAATAATGGACGGTCAAGTTCCGTTCTCGCATCTCATCAACGCGGTTTTCGGAACCGATATCCATGAATTTGGGTGGCATGTACCAGCCGTTCTCGCGATTATTCTAACCGGCGTTGTGATGGTCGGGCTGGCAATTCTTGTGGAGCGGTTCGTGCTGCGGCATCTGGTCAACCAACCCGATATCATCCTGTTTATGGCAACGATTGGCCTCGCCTACTTCATGGAAGGCATGGGCGACCTGATGTGGGGCTCCGAAATCAAGGCGTTAAACGTGGGCCTTCCACAGGGCATTTCCGAAACCGTCGAAGAGGTGACCTACAACTGGTTTGGCTATGGCTTCTTCATCGACCGTTTGGACATTGTTGCGACGGGTATTGCTGCGCTCTTGGTGGCTGGACTTACGCTTTTCTCGCAATATTCGAAACAGGGTCGCGCCTTGCGCGCAGTTGCCGACGATCATCAGGCCGCTTTGTCGGTAGGCATATCGCTGCGCTTTATCTGGATCCTCGTTTGGTCGATCGCTGGGTTTGTCGCGCTTGTCGCGGGAATGATGTGGGGCGCAAAATCAGGCGTGCAATTCTCGCTTTCGTTGATCGCTCTCAAAGCCTTGCCCGTCTTAATGCTCGGCGGATTTACATCCATACCCGGCGCGATTGTGGGGGGCCTAATTATCGGCGTGGGCGAAAAACTGTTTGAGTTTTCCATCGGTCCGATGGTCGGTGGCGCCACCGAAAACTGGTTTGCCTATGCGCTTGCGCTGGTGTTCCTCGTGTTCCGCCCACAGGGGCTGTTCGGCGAAAAAATCATCGAGAGGGTGTAAATATGACCTTGGATTTTACCATCTTGAAAAACGGGGAGGGGTCTGATGCTCTATCGTGAAGCCGGTGATTTTAAGACCACCTACAGTGAAGATAACCAGACCTTTCCGATCAAATTTGATCGCATCGGCTACTACGTCATTATGTTTGTGGCGTTCTTGGTTATCCCGTTTTTCATCAATGATTACTGGGCCAGCGCTGTTTTCGTTCCGTTTCTGATCTATGCAATCGCCGCGATTGGACTGAATATTCTTGTTGGATACGCCGGTCAAGTGAGCTTGGGAACGGGCGGTTTTATGGCCGTTGGGGCATATTCTTGTTACAAACTGATGACGTCCTTTCCCGATGTTTCAATCCTCGTTCACGTTGTTATCTCGGGTATAATCACGGCGCTGGTTGGTGTTCTATTTGGCCTGCCGAGCCTACGCATCAAAGGGTTCTACCTTGCTGTTGCCACGCTCGCGGCGCAATTTTTCCTCGTGTGGCTGTTTAATAAAGTTCCATGGTTCTACAACTATTCGGCTTCGGGCCAGATTTCCGCGCCCGAAAGAACTGTTTTCGGCATCGAAGTGACGGGTGCAAATACGGACGCCTGGGCGAAATACCTTGTCTGTCTGATCTTCGTGACGGCCTGTGCATGGCTTGCGCGCAATCTCACACGCGGCACAATCGGGCGCACATGGATGGCGACGCGCGACATGGATATCGCTGCGGAAATCATCGGGGTGAACCCCCTCAAGGCCAAATTGACGGCCTTTGCTGTTAGCTCATTCTTTGTAGGGATTTCAGGCGCGCTCTTTTTCTCGGTCTATCTGGGGTCGGTTGAGGTTGGTGAAGTCTTCGGTATTAACAAGAGTTTCCTTGTGTTGTTCATGATTATTATCGGCGGTTTGGGGAGTGTTTTTGGAAGCTTTGCGGGTGCGGCCTTTATGGTTTTGATGCCGGTGCTTTTGAAAAATGTACTCGTGGGCGGCTTGGGCTGGCCCACCGATATTGCGGCGCATTTTGAACTGGTGATTGTAGGGGCACTGATCATCGTGTTTCTCATCGCTGAACCACATGGCCTCGCGCAACTTTGGCGCGTGACAAAAGAAAAACTAAGATTGTGGCCCTTCCCGCATTAAATGGGGCGGCGCAAATAGATCGAGGGGAAAACCCTCGGCACAACTCGAACATTGTACCCTAGGGAGGACTTAAAACGATGAAAATGAAACTTGCTACTATGGTAACAGCCGCTGCATTGTCTGCTGCTGTCCCCGCGATGGCGGACCTTATGTTCCCATCGCTCTCTTACCGCACCGGCCCCTATGCCGCTGGTGGTATTCCTTTTGCGGATGGTTATGCCGACTACTTCACGTTGCTTAACGAGCGCGATGGCGGTATCGGCGGCGTGAAAGCGAACGTGGTCGAATGCGAAACTGGCTATAACACCGAAAAAGGCGTTGAATGCTACGAGAGCACCAAGGGCGAGGGCGCGTTGATCTATCAACCCTTGTCCACAGGCATCACCTATCAGTTGATCCCCAAAGTGACCGCCGATGGAATCGCGCTTCACACAATGGGCTATGGCCGGACCTCAGCTAAAAACGGCAAGATTTTCAGTAACGTCTTCAACTATCCCGCAAATTATTGGGATGGCGCTTCGATCGCGGTAAACCACTTGCTCGACATGAACGATGGTAGCCTCGAGGGCAAAAAAGTTGCGCTTGTTTACCACAACTCTGCCTACGGCAAAGAGCCGATCCGCACCCTTGAAGAACTTGCCAAGAAGTACGGATTTGAGCTGACCCTTTTGGCCGTTGACCACCCTGGTCAGGAGCAAAAATCGCAATGGCTGCAAATCCGGCGCGAAAAACCCGACTATGTTTTGATGTGGGGTTGGGGCGTTATGAACCAAGTTGCGATCCAAGAAGCGGCAAATATTCGCTTCCCAATGGAGAACTTCGTTGGCGTTTGGTGGTCTGGTGGCGAGCATGATGTGCTACCGGCTGGCGATGGGGCGAATGGCTATAAAGCGGTGACCTTCCACAATGTTGGCAACGATTTCCCAGTTTTCGATGACGTTCAGAAATACGTTGTGGATACCGGCAAAGCGGCTGGTAACGGCGATCAAATCGGCACGGCGGTCTACAACCGTGGTTTCTATGCGGCGATGCTCGCGACAGAAGCGGCTTTGAACGCACAGAAGATAGCGGGCAAAGCCGACATCAATGCGGCGGATATGCTTAAGGGCATGGAATCTCTTGAGATCACCGAAGCGCGTATGGCCGAACTCGGGATGCCCAACTTTGGTCCATCGTTTACTGTCACCTGTGAAAACCATGGCGGCCCAGGTCTTGGCGCGATCCAACAGTGGGATGCGTCGACAAAAACTTGGTCGCTCATTAGTGATTTCGCACCTTCTGATGGCGAAATCATCGACGCACTGGTCCTTGAAGATTCGATGGCCTATGCGGCGGAAAACAACATCGAAGAGCGTTGTAACTAAACACAAATCCCTTTGGCCACGGCGTGTGTTGTGGCCAAAGGGTACTTATTTAATTGAGAAAATGGTGAATACAATGCTGGACGCCACACCTACACCCCAAGCCGAACCTCTTTTGGAGGTGAATAACATTGAGGTGATTTATAATCACGTTATCCTCGTGCTCAAAGGGGTGAGCCTGACTGTTCCCAAAGGGGGAATTACCGCCCTATTGGGAGGGAACGGAGCTGGAAAAACCACCACCTTGAAGGCCATTTCCAACCTGCTGCACAGCGAACGTGGCGAGGTTACAAAGGGGTCTATCCATTATCGTGGCGAGAGGGTTCAAGACCTTACGCCGTCGGATTTGGTGAAAAAGGGCGTGATTCAAGTCATGGAAGGCCGGCATTGTTTTGAGCATTTGACGATCGAAGAAAACCTGATGACGGGCGCCTATACGCGCCGCGATGGCAAAGCCGCCGTCGCCGCCGATCTCGAGATGGTCTACAATTATTTCCCGCGGCTCAAAGAGCGACGCAAAAGCCAGGCTGGATATGCCTCTGGCGGCGAGCAGCAAATGTGCGCCATTGGCCGCGCCCTCATGAGCCGTCCCGAGACCATTTTGTTGGACGAGCCGTCAATGGGCCTCGCCCCACAGCTCGTGGAACAGATTTTTGGGATCGTGAAATCGGTCAACGAAAACGAAGGCGTGAGTTTTCTTCTGGCGGAGCAAAACACCAATGTGGCGCTGCGTTTTGCGCATTACGGATACATCCTTGAAAGCGGTCGCGTTGTTATGGATGGCCCTGCTTCCGAGTTGCGGGAAAATCCGGACGTGAAGGAATTTTATCTGGGGATGTCCGATGACGGGCGCAAATCCTTCCGTGACGTGCGGAGTTATCGCCGGCGCAAGCGGTGGTTGAGTTAATGCGGGGCGACCGGATGCGATATTACGACGAACTAGAGGCGCGCAGTGCAGATCAACGTGCGGCGGGGATCGCACGGGCTTTGCCAGCTCAACTTGCTTCAGCCCAAAAGGCACCTGCGATTGCGGCATTGTTGGCGGGCATTGATGTGTCTAGTATTGCATCGGTTGCCGACTTGGCAAACCTTCCTGTGACGCGCAAGTCCGAACTGGTTTCTGGGCAATCCAAGAGCGCGCCTTTCGGGGGATTTACCACAGTGGGAGCCTCAGACTTCGAGCATATTTTCCAGAGCCCAGGGCCGATCTATGAGCCGGGCCGTCTTGGTGGTGATTGGTGGCGTATGGGGCGCTTTTTGCATGCCGCTGGAGTGGGGCGTGGAGACATCATCCAGAACTGCTTTAGCTATCATTTGACACCTGCTGGGATGATTTTTGAGAGCGGTGCGCGCGCCGTAGGTGCTACGGTGTTGCCCGCCGGAATTGGTCAGACGGAACTTCAGGTGAGGGCAGCGCATGATATCGGCGTCACCGCTTATGCCGGGACGCCGGATTACCTCAAAGTGATCTTGGACCGCGCTGAGACGGAGGGTCTAGCGTTAAAAATTAAGCGTGCTGTCGTCGGTGGCGGAGCCCTTTTCCCGAGCCTTCGACAGGAATATGCGGACCGTGGGATCACGTGTTTGCAATGCTATGCAACGGCGGACCTCGGAAATATCGCCTATGAAAGCGAGGCGATGGATGGGATGATTGTCGACGAAGGCGTGATTGTTGAAATCGTCATCCCGGGGACGGGAATACCCGTTGCGGCGGGGGAGGTTGGCGAGGTTTTGGTGACGACACTCAATCCCGATTACCCGTTGATCAGATTCGCCACAGGCGATTTGAGCGCGGTTTTACCGGGAGAAAGCCCATGTGGCCGAACGAATATGCGGATTAAGGGCTGGATGGGGCGTGCGGACCAAACGACCAAGATCAAGGGTATGTTTGTGCGACCTGAGCAAGTCGCGGACTTCGTGGCCAAGCATCCGGAAGTTCAGAAAGCCCGCGTGATTGCCACGCGCAAAGACGAGCAGGATATTCTCACTGTAAAAGTCGAGGCAACTTTTGGCGATGCCGCTGTGCTTGCTGCCAGCGTTATTGAAACGCTCAAACTGCGCGGGAACATTGAAATAGTTCCCGTTGGAAGCTTACCTAACGACGGAAAAGTGATTGACGATCAGCGTAGCTACGACTGATTTCTCAGAGACAAAAAAAGGGGGCCCTGCGACTTGCGGGCCCCCTTTTTTGTCGACAATTTAGCAGATCCTAAGAGTTTCCGTAGAGTACGCGGACTTGCTTGTAGCTCATAAGTTTGCGCTCTTTCTCATCCCAAAGGCGGAGTTTCACGCACGCGATACTTTCTAGAATCGTGAGGCGCTGGTTGACGCTGAGGTCGGGATGGTCACGCATAACTTCCGTCAGGCGATAGAAGGGAATGCGAGAATAGAGGTGGTGCACATGATGCAAGCCGATATTTGCGGTCAGCCATTGAAGGACCGCCCCCAATTCATAGTGGGAACTGCCGTGCAGCGCGGCGTCGTGCATTTCCCAATCTTCGGCCACATCCCAATGCGTGTCTTCAAACTGATGCTGGACGTAAAAGAGCCAAACGCCCCCCATCGCGGCAAGCAAAGTTGTTGGCAAAAAGATCATTAGGATTGGAGCCCAACCGCCAAAATAGACAATAACACCAAGGATCAATGCGATTGCGACGTTGGTTCCCATCGCGCTTGTCCAATATTTGCGGGATTTCATGAATCCGATGGGCAAGCGATATTGAAGGTAGAAAACATACGCAGGACCGATGACAAACAGAACCAACGGGCTGCGGTAGAGGCGATAGGCGAATTTTCCCCATGCCGAGCGTGCCTTATATTCTTCAACAGTCAGCGTCATGACGTCGCCCATGCCGCGTTGGTCTAGGTTTCCCGAGGCGGAGTGGTGAATAGCGTGCGTGCGCTTCCAGACGTCATAAGGTGTCAAAGTCAAAACGCCGAGCGCACGTCCAACCCAATCGGAAACTTCTCTGTTGGCGAAGAACGCGGCGTGGCCGCAATCATGTTGAATTGCAAACAGGCGCACAAGGAACAAGCCATTCACGAGCGCAATTGCGGCAGCCAGCCATGGGCTGACGGACAAAGCCAACCAAGCCAATGCCCAAAGGGCAAAGAAGGGTACCAATGTTACCGCAAGTTCAAATAGGCTGCGCCAAAGAATAGGCTCGCGGTACTTTGCGAGAACGCGAAGCCAATCGCGGGCTGTATCAACCTTTTTAGGTTCAGCCGACACGTCCGACTGCGGGACGGGCTGGGAAGCGAGTTGGTTCATGCTGCTCTCTTTTTATTACGTGCTCGTTGGGGGCAATGTAAGGGTGTGAAGCATATATTGCCATCTATTTGTATTTGTTTTCTTAACAAAAGGGCTATTTCACGCCGACAATCGCGGCCCAAAAAAAAGCCGCCCAAAAAAGGCGGCTTTTTTTCTAATTTATAGAGGGGGTTAGCCCTGGCGCGCTTTAAAGCGGGGTTGCGTTTTGTTGATCACATAAACGCGGCCCTTGCGACGTACTACGCGGCAATCGCGATGACGGTTCTTGAGCGAGCGGAGCGAATTCCGGACTTTCATGGCCTTCTCCTTTTATCGCGGCGCGTGGCGCCTCGGGTTACAATCGGCCCCTTGCGGGGGAATTTGGTACATCACTCTGACGAATCAGAAGTAATGGTGGGCACGACTGGGTTCGAACCAGTGACCCCTTCGATGTCAACGAAGTGCTCTACCACTGAGCTACGCGCCCAAATTTTTGCGGTGCCTTTTGCGCCCTAAACAAATAGGACGCGGAAAAACCGCGTCAACTGGCGCTGTCTATAAAAGGAGTCGTGGCGGTGTTCAAGGCCTTTGGTGCGGAATTATTTCGGTCTATAGTGATTGTAACGGGGGGCTTAAATGATCAAAACCACTTTTTCGCTTAAAATGCCTGAAAATAAGGAAACTTCGGTGGTTTTTGCCGTGCCACATAGTGGCCGCGAGTATGATCGAAAGTTCAAAAGAAAGTCGATTCTCGACGAAAAATCGATTCGAACCTCGGAAGATGCGTTCGTGGACATGCTTTTTGATACAGCACCGAAGTATGGAGCCGTGTTTCTGGCGGCAAAATTTCCGCGTGCGTTCGTTGATTTGAACCGAAATGTTGACGAACTTGATCCGGCGCTGATCGAAGGCCTGAAAAAGAACACGACTAATCCGCGCATCGCATCGGGGCTGGGCGTTATCCCGCGCGTCGTTTCGGGCGGGCGCGCAATTTATCGCGGCAAGATTACCCATGATGAGGCGGTAAAGCGGATTGCCGATTATTGGCACCCATACCACGACATATTGCATCGCATCATGGCGCACAATCTGTCGGAATTTGGTCAAGCGGTATTGGTGGATTGCCATTCGATGCCGCATGAAGCGTTGGATGCCATTGCGCGTTCGGGTGCGCGGCGTCCCGATGTTGTGATTGGGGACCGCTTCGGGGCTTCGGCCAGCGAAGCGATAGTTTGTCAAATTGAAGAAATATTTCGGGCGCAAGGCCTACGCGTTCTGCGCAATATGCCGTTTGCGGGCGCCTATATTACAAAAGAATATGGCCGTATCAGTGCGAACCAACACGCGGTTCAAATCGAGATTGACCGCTCCCTTTATATGAACGAGCAGATGATCCGCCCGAATGGGAATTTCAACGCGTTTCGCAAGATGATGCAGGATGTGACGGTGCAGATCGCCGATATCGGGCGCGTTGAAGCGCGCATGGCGGCGGAATAGTCAGCGCAAAGAGCGCCCCTTCATGATAGCATCTTTGCCAAAGCGTGCCCGGATTTCATCGGCGGCCCGCTCGGCGCGGCCGCGTCTGATGGCTTCGGGATCGAGCAGGTCACCCGTTAAATCGGCACCGGCCTCTGGAATAAGATCGCTGATCCCTACACCAATGAGGCGGTATGGTTTGTGATCGGGAACAGCGTCGAATAAGTCTCTGGCAGTGCGATAAATTTTGTCGGCCATTTGCGTGGCATCGCGCAGGGATACGCGGCGGGACAGCGCGGTAAAATCGGCGCGTTTCAGCTTGAGAGTCACGACCTTGCCCGCCATGTTTTTGGCTTTGGCGCGGTCGCTGACTTGCTCGGCCAATCGCCACATGTGGCCGTCCAGAAGGTCGACATCGGAAATATCGTCGAGAAAAGTAGTCTCTTTGGAAATGGATTTCACCGAGGCATTGGCGGTTATGCGGCGATAATCTTGGCCGCGGGCCAGATGCCACAAGCGATCGCCCATGTTGCCGAAACGCGCGGTCAAATCCACGCGCTCCCACCGCAAAAGATCATCAAAGGTGCGCAGTCCCGCCTTTTCCAGCGAAATCTGAAATGCAGGGCCGACGCCCCAAATCATGCGGATCGGTTTCCCTGCCAAAAACGCGGGTGTCTCGGCTTTGCCGATCACGGAATACCCGCGTGGTTTGTCCATATCACTGGCCACTTTGGCGAGAAACTTGTTGTGCGACAGTCCGATAGACCCCGATAGCCCCAACTCCTCGTCCATGCGTTTCACCAGACGCGCGAGCATAACGGCGGGGGGGCGGCCATGAAGTCGCTGCGTGCCTGAGAGATCGAGGAAGGCTTCATCCAGCGAAAGCGGTTCTATTTTCGGGGTCAACTCGTCCATCATCGCGCGGATCGCACGGCTGGCCTCAACATAGGCGTCCATGCGCGGCTTCACGACTTCGGCTTCGGGGCAAAGCTTGAGGGCCTGAAACATCGGCATCGCGGATCGCACACCCTTGAGCCGCGCAATATAGCAAGCGGTGGAGACAACGCCCCGTTTCCCGCCGCCAATAATTACAGGTTTGTCCCGCAACTCCGGATTGTCGCGCTTTTCAACGCTGGCATAAAACGCGTCACAGTCCATATGGGCGGTCGAAAGGTCGAAAAGCTCGGGATGGACTAGAACACGTGGGCTGCCACACTCCGTACACCGCAACCTAAGGGATGTCGGTGTCTCAAAATAGGATAAACAGTTTCGACAAAGGGCTGGCATGAGGTTAAAATAAGCCCATGGCTAGAATTACACAATGGACGCATTTTGGTGTTTTGCGCTTTGATCCGTGAGCAGTTCAGCCCATAACGAGTACAACAAAAGGAATTTATTATGAATATAGAACAGATTGTGCTCGATTTATTGAGCGGTAACATCGTCGTGCTTTTGCTTGCGGGCCTTGTAATCATACTGATTTTCAAAGGAATTAAGATTGTTCCCCAGTCGGAAAAGTATGTGGTTGAGCGACTCGGGCGTTTGAAAGCCGTTTTAGGGCCTGGAATCAACTTTATCGTTCCGTTTCTGGATACTGTGCGCCACAAGATTTCGATCCTTGAGCGCCAACTTCCAAGCGCATCTCAAGATGCCATTACGGCGGACAACGTTTTGGTACAGGTCGAGACCAGTGTTTTCTACCGCATCATTGAGCCAGAAAAAACCGTTTACCGGATTCGCGATGTGGATGCGGCGATTGCTACAACAGTTGCTGGGATTGTGCGGTCGGGAATCGGAACGATGGAACTGGACGAAGTTCAATCCAATCGTCAGCAATTGATTTCCCAAATCAAAACCCAAGTCGAAGACGCGGTGGATGACTGGGGTATTCAGGTAACTCGGGCAGAAATTCTGGACGTGAACTTGGACGAGCAAACCCGCCAAGCCATGTTGCAACAGCTGAATGCAGAGCGTGCACGTCGCGCCCAAGTCACCGAGGCTGAGGGCACCAAACGCGCCGTTGAACTTAATGCCGATGCGGAACTTTACTCCGCCGAGCAGCAAGCCAAAGCGCGCCGGATTTCGGCGGATGCCGAGGCCTATGCCACGGAAGTTGTTGCGATGGCGATCAAGACCCACGGCATTGAGTCCGCGCAATACCAAGTGGCGCTCAAGCAAGTTGAGGCCCTCGCAATCATTGGCAAAGGTGAAGGGCAGCAAACGATTATCCTGCCCTCAAGTGCAATTGAAGCCTTTGGCAATGCGTTTAATTTGCTGAAAGGGAAAGTGTAATGAACTGGACCGACTGGTGGGTTTGGATGGCAGCAGGGGTCGCGCTCGCGATCCTTGAGGTCATCCTGCCGGGGGCGATTTTCCTTGGGTTTGCTGTCGGGGCTTTTATGGTCGGGCTGTTATTTTTGCTCGGCATCCCGCTTGGCGGAGTCTACACGACTTTCCTCGTTTTCGCCGTTATCTCGGCCCTCGCGTGGTTTGTGCTGCGCAGGTACCTTGGAGTGCGTAAGGGGCAGGTCAAGTTTTTTGACAAAGACATCAACGACTAGGCATTGCGCTTCACGTCCTTGATGGACGCAAGAATGGATCGGGCGGCGGCCGCAGGGTCGCTTGCTTGCCAAATCGGACGGCCGACAACGATGTAATCGGCCCCGTCAGTCAAGGCGTCGCGCGGTGTTGCAACGCGCTTTTGATCACCCAAATCCGCACCCGCTGGCCGAACGCCGGGAGTGACAATGAGGCGGCCCTTGGCTTGGGGCAACGCTCGGATCAAGGCGGCCTCTTGGGGGCTTGCGATTACGCCGTCGGCGCCAGCTTCAAGCGCTTTTGCTGCCCGTTCCACCACCAAATCTTGAATATCGCCTGCTTTTATGAGGCCTGCATCAAGGTCGGCGCGATCAAGAGACGTCAGGATCGTTACCGCGAGAATTTTCAAATCACTTCCCGCCTTGCCTTCGCCCGCCGCCCGAACAACATGCGGGTCGCCGTGCACCGTTAGGAAATCGAAATCATACTGGGCAATTCCGCGTACAGCCGCCTCGACCGTCGCGCCAATGTCAAAGAACTTCATGTCGAGGAAAATGCGTTTGCCATGCTCTTGTTTTAGCTCATTAGCCAAGGCCAATCCGCCACCCGTCAGCATACCAAGACCGATTTTATAGAAGTCCACGGTAGGGTTGAGTTTCGCGCAAAGTTCAAGGCCTGTCACCACGTTAGGGACATCGAGGGCAACGATAAGGCGATCATCAGACATGGGAATGCTCCGGTTGGCAAAGGGTTGGGCCTCTCTTACGCGGCCCGTGCGGGTCCATCAAGCGGGGCAGGCGAAAAATCCACCGTTAGGCCTTGATTAGAGCCCGTCTGAGTACCATTTTAAGATCAGGCGAATAGGGAACTGTGCTGCAATGGCGGGCGGTTCGAATATGAGTGCTAATCAGGAGACTAAAATGAATATTGAAAAGTTCACCGAACGGTCGCGCGGATTTATTCAGGCGGCACAAACAATTGCAGTACGCGAAAATCATCAACGTCTTTCACCGGAGCATTTGCTCAAGGCGCTATTGGATGACGATCAGGGTCTTGCGGCTAATTTGATTACCGCCGCTGGCGGGGACCTAAAACTTGTAGACGAGTCGCTTCAGGTTGCTTTGGGGAAATTCTCCAAGGTCACGGGCGATGCCGCACAAGTCTATATTGACCCGCAGACTGCCAAAGTTTTGGCCGAGGCGGAAAAATTGGCCAAGCAGGCTGGCGACAGCTTTGTTCCGGTTGAGCGCATTTTGACGGCCCTCGCGATCACCAAATCCAAAGCCAAAGAGGCGTTGGATGCTGGGGGGGTGACTGCGCAAAAACTCAACGAAGCGATCAATGATGTTCGCAAGGGACGCACCGCAGATAGTGCGAGTGCCGAAGATAGTTATGAGGCGCTCAAAAAATACGCGACCGACCTGACACAGTCTGCCAAGGAAGGTAAAATTGATCCGATTATTGGGCGCGACGAAGAAATCCGCCGTACAATGCAGGTCTTGAGTCGTCGCACAAAAAACAACCCCGTTTTGATTGGGGAGCCGGGCGTCGGGAAAACGGCGATTGCCGAAGGACTCGCCTTGCGGATTGTAAGTGGCGACGTGCCCGAAAGTCTTCGCAACAAAAAGCTCATGTCACTTGATATGGGCTCGCTGATTGCGGGTGCGAAGTATCGTGGCGAATTTGAGGAGCGCCTTAAAGCGGTCCTGAACGAAGTCACGGCGGCAGCGGGTGAAATTATCCTGTT
Organism: Falsihalocynthiibacter sp. S25ZX9; assembly: GCF_041205405.1. Classification (NCBI taxonomy): domain Bacteria; kingdom Pseudomonadati; phylum Pseudomonadota; class Alphaproteobacteria; order Rhodobacterales; family Roseobacteraceae; genus Falsihalocynthiibacter; species Falsihalocynthiibacter sp. S25ZX9. The sequence continues at coordinate 6,303 of NZ_JBGFCD010000006.1, read as the reverse complement.
TATCGACGAAATGCACACCCTTGTTGGGGCCGGTAAATCGGACGGTGCGATGGACGCAAGCAACCTTTTGAAACCTGCTCTCGCACGGGGAGAGTTGCATTGTATCGGCGCGACAACCTTGGCGGAATACCGCAAACACGTTGAAAAAGACGCCGCCCTTGCACGTCGTTTTCAACCCGTTTTGGTGGAAGAGCCTACTGTCGAGGATACAATCTCGATCCTGCGCGGGATCAAGGAAAAATATGAGCTTCATCACGGCGTTCGCATTACCGACAGCGCGCTTGTTGCTGCTAGTACCCTAAGCCACCGCTATATTACGGATCGGTTTTTGCCCGACAAAGCTATCGATTTGATGGACGAAGCCGCGAGCCGTTTGCGCATGGAGGTGGACAGTAAACCTGAGGAACTCGACACCCTTGATCGCGACATTTTGCAAAAGCAGATTGAAGTGGAGGCCTTACGGTCCGAAGACGATCAAGCGAGTCAGGATAGGCTGGAAAAATTGCTCGTCGAGCTATCTGGTTTGTTGGAAAAATCCTCCGAGATGACGGCAAACTGGCAAGCAGAACGCAGCAAACTGGCCAATGCGCGGGATATAAAAGAACATTTGGATCGCGCACGGGCGGAGCTTGAAATCGCTAAACGTGAAGGCAATCTCGCCAAAGCTGGGGAGCTGTCGTATGGTGTCATCCCTGATCTTGAAAAGCGTTTGGAACTTGCCGAAGCGAGCGAGAGCGAGTCGATGGTTGCCGAAGCGGTTCGTCCAGAACAAATCGCCAGCGTGGTTGAGCGTTGGACCGGAATTCCGACCTCGAAAATGCTTGAAGGCGAGCGCGACAAGCTGCTGCGTATGGAAGAGGGCCTTGGGCGGCGTGTCATCGGACAACGCAAGGCCGTAAAAGCGGTTTCGAATTCCGTGCGCCGTGCACGGGCAGGTTTGAATGACGAAAACCGTCCCCTTGGGTCGTTTCTATTCCTTGGGCCCACTGGTGTGGGGAAAACCGAACTTACGAAGGCGGTGGCAGAATTCCTGTTTGATGACGACAACGCGATGACGCGGGTTGATATGTCGGAATTCATGGAGAAACACTCGGTTGCGCGTTTGATCGGGGCACCTCCGGGCTATGTTGGCTATGAAGAAGGCGGTGTTTTAACCGAGGCCGTGCGGCGCAAACCGTATCAAGTCATCCTTTTTGATGAGGTCGAGAAAGCGCACCCTGATGTCTTCAACGTCTTGTTACAGGTTCTGGATGACGGGATTTTAACGGATGGTCAGGGGCGTCGCGTTGATTTCAAGCAGACGTTGATAATTTTGACGTCGAATCTTGGGGCGCAAGCGTTGAGCCAACTGCCAGATGGTGCGGACGCAAGTGATGCCAAGCGGGATGTGATGGATGCGGTGCGGGCGCATTTTAGGCCTGAATTCCTCAACCGATTGGATGATATCGTCATATTTGACCGTCTTGCACGCGAGGATATGAGTGGAATTGTGGAGATCCAGCTTGGTCTTTTGAACAAACGTCTGGCCACACGATCCATTACGCTCGAACTTGATCTGGCTGCGAAAAAGTGGCTAGCGGATGAGGGGTATGATCCGGTCTTTGGGGCGCGTCCTCTTAAGCGCGTGTTTCAACGTGCCTTGCAAGATGAGCTTGCTGAGATGATCTTGGCTGGCGACGTTCTGGATGGGGATACCGTCAAGGTTTCGGCGGGCAGTGATGGCTTGATTGTGGGCGATCATCTGTCTCCATCCGAAAAACGGCCACCAGAGAGTGCGGTTGTCCATTAACTGCACACAATAGCGCCAGGTCAAACCCAGCCAGATTGGCTGGGTTTTTCTTCGGTCAAATTAAGAGTGCAGAAGTATTTGACTTGTATCGGAACTTTTCCCCCCGCATCATTCGCCAAATATATTTGGAGAGATTTAATGATGCGATTCATGGGGTGGGCGGGACAGGCGCTCGAAATTTTGGCACTATTGTTCGTCTTCATCATTGGCTTTTTTGTACTTATGGCGCTGGTCATGTTTGTGATCGACAAGGTGCAAAAAGAGGACGCGGTTCGCAGGAATTATCCGGTCATCGGGCGCTTTCGGCATTTATTCACAACTCTAGGCGAATTTTTTAGACAGTATTTTTTCGCGATGGATCGCGAGGAGCTTCCATTTAATCGCGCGCAACGAGAATGGATCGATCGCGCAGCCAAAGGCGCGAGCAACACGGTCGCTTTTGGGAGTACACGCAATTTGTCGGTTGTCGGCACACCGATTTTTGTCAATGCCGCGTTTCCCCCGCTTGATGATCAAATCACCAAAACTGAGCCAATGGAAATTGGCCCCTTTGCACGCACTCCTTATATTGCTCCATCGATTTTCAATATCTCGGGGATGAGTTTTGGCGCTTTGTCTAAGCCAGCGGTTCGCGCGCTCAGTCGTGGTGCGGCCAAGGCTGGAATTTGGTTGAATACGGGGGAGGGTGGTGCGGCGCCCTATCACTATGAGGGCGGCTGTGACATTGTTTTCCAAATCGGTACTGCGCATTATGGCGTGCGAAGCGAGGATGGAAGCCTGAGTGACGAAAAGCTACGCGAAGTTGCCTCGCACCCTCAAATCAAGATGTTTGAGTTAAAATTGGCGCAGGGGGCAAAGCCGGGAAAAGGTGGTATTTTACCCGCGTCTAAAGTGACGGCGGAGATAGCGAGTATTCGTGGGATTCCCGAAGGGGAGGCCAGTATTTCGCCGAACCGACATGCCGCGGTCGCAAATTGGGGCGAATTGCTCGATTATATCGGTCATATTCGAGAGGTTTCGGGCAAACCCGTCGGATTCAAAACGGTCGTTGGGAGCCCAGATGCAATTGAAGAGTTGTTTAAGCTGATTGTCGAACGAGGCCCTGAGTGCGCACCGGACTTTATTACTATTGATGGAGGGGAGGGTGGGTCCGGCGCAGCCCCCATGCCGTTGATTGATCTGGTTGGGATGAGCGTTCGCGAAGCGCTGCCAAAGGTTTCCGCTTTGCGCGATTCCTATGGGTTGAAAGAACGCATTCGCATCATTGCGAGCGCCAAACTGGTTAATCCTGGGGATGTGGCATGGGCGCTGGCCGCAGGAGCGGACTTTGTTACATCGGCGCGGGGCTTTATGTTCAGCCTTGGTTGCATTCAGGCCTTAAAATGCAACAGAAATACCTGCCCGACCGGAATTACAACGCATGATCCGCATTTGCAGCAGGGTTTGGTGCCGGAAGAAAAGTACAAAAAGGTGGCCCGTTATGCAGAAGGTATCATCCATGAGGTTGAGACCATCGCGCATTCCGTTGGTGTTCTAGAGCCGCGACAAATCCAACGTAGCCATGTGCGTTTGGTGATGGCGGATGGCTCAAGTCGGCGCATGAGCCAAATTCACCCGAATAAGAGCGAAGCTGAACGCTCCGCTCTTTGAGATGGCTTTATTCTAGCAAGCCAATATTGATGCCAAAGGTCACGCCGCCAAGCAATTCACCGGTCGCAGGGTCGGAAATAGCGGAAGAAACCTGAACCAGATAGGCCCCAGTGCTTTCGTCTAGTTCAACCTCACTAGTGTGAATTGAGCCGCTGCCCTTGCCATATGTCTCTTGGTACTTCGCTTCATCGCCCTGCCAGTAGTCGGACGTGAGCCCGCTTTGACCTACGTTCAGGCCAACCATATCAAACACGAAAACTTCGGATACCACCCCATTAGACGACAACTGTTTTTCAATCAGGTATTTTGAGATTTCCCGCGCCATAACTTCAGATTGAATCGGGGTTTCAGTTGCACCGACTTCGGCACGCCAAAGATTGTCTAGGTTAATAATATCTGCTTCGACGAGAGTCGCGTGTGCCGCATTCTGCGCGCGCAGAGCGTCAATCACTGTGGGGTTTTCGACCCATGCGGCAAGTGTGTTTTCTAGGACGCCTGAGATATTGGCTTCAGTGTCGATTGCCTGTGCGCCGTGTGCGAGCAAACTGAAAGCAAGGGCTGATGTTACGAAGAGACGTTTCATACGGTGTTCCTTAAAATAGGGATTCAGAACCGTAATTTGCTCATGAAACTCTTAATCAACACCTAAAGCGGTTTCCACATCCGTATAAAATTGTAGCAATCAAGGCAGACAATTCGCAAAGGTGGGGCGAATATTTCAACGAATGCCGAAAACACCGAATATTCTCACGCCCACCAAACAAATTCGTGAGTTCTGTCTATTTATCTTTTTGTTGGGGCCTTTTCGATTAACTCTAGGAGAAATTGCTGGAGGTTCAAATGGCACAACGTTTTAAAACTAATCTCAAATGGTCCGACGTGACCCCGCGCGCAGATTTCCTTAATCGGCGCCAAGTCATGGCAGGAATGGGCGCGGCAGGGTTGATCGCGGCAAGTCCGGTGAGCGCGAAAATCGCCACTGTTGCGAGCGAGTACTCATCAAGTGAGAAGCCAAACAGCCTCAAGGACATCTCTAACTACAACAATTTCTACGAGTTCGGCACCGGTAAAGGGGACCCTGCGAAATATGCGGGGCGTCTAACTGTGGACCCGTGGAGTGTAAAAATTGACGGTATGGTCGACAAACCTGGGACCTATGACCTCGCTGATTTGACCAAGGGTATGACGCTGGAGGAGCGGATTTACCGTTTCCGTTGCGTCGAGGCATGGGCGATGGTGATCCCGTGGGTTGGGTTTGACTTGTCCTCGCTCCTTCAGCGCGTCGGAGTTCAGTCGGGTGCAAAGTATATTGCGTTTGAAACCCTTGAACGCCCCGACGAAATGATCGGCCAGCAAAGCCGGACCATTCCTTGGCCTTACCGTGAAGGTTTGCGCATGGACGAGGCGATGAATCCGCTTACGATTTTGGCGACGGGCCTTTATGGCGATGATTTGCCCAATCAGAACGGCGCGCCGATGCGTCTGGTTGTGCCGTGGAAGTATGGCTTCAAGTCGATCAAATCGATTGTGCGCATCACTGCGACCAACAAACAGCCCGAAACCAGCTGGAATATGATCAACGCGCGTGAGTATGGTTTCTATTCCAATGTGAATCCAACTGTGGACCACCCGCGTTGGAGCCAAGCGAGTGAACGCAAGATTGGTGGGCTTATCGCCAAGCGCCAAGAGACCCTCATGTTCAATGGTTATGAAGAAGAAGTGGCCGGACTATATAAGGGCATGGACCTCAAGAAAAACTACTAAACGATATTGAGCATCGGCAAGCGGGTTCACCCAAAATTGCCGATGCGAACCACGCCCTATATACAGAGAGACGCTGCGCGCATGTTCGACCCAATTCAAACGATCAATCAAACCGCGCGCAAAATTCCCGCGTGGAGCCTGTATTTTCTGGGTCTCGTACCCGTTTCATTTTTGGTTTTTCAATTATTCGCGGGAAACCTTGGGGTTGATCCGGTTAAACGGCTTGAGCATGAACTCGGGGAAATCGCGCTGCAACTCCTCATAGCGGGATTGGCGATTACGCCGTTGCGGACCAAGCTTGGCATCAACCTGATCAAATTTCGCCGCGCCATCGGACTTTTGGCCTTTGCCTATGTCGCCATGCATCTGGCGGTTTGGCTCTTCCTTGATATGCAGCTCCTCCTCACGCAAATCCTAAAGGACATCGTAAAGCGCTGGTACATTACCATTGGGATGCTTGGATTTGCCTTGATGATTCCCTTGGCGATCACGTCCAACAATCTCTCCTTGCGGAAGCTGGGTGGGGCGAGGTGGCGCAACCTGCACAAGCTCACCTATGGTGCGGCGTTGGCGGGTGGGCTTCATTACGTGATCCTTGTGAAGGGGTGGCAAGTTGAACCGATGATCTATCTGGGTATCATCATAGTACTTTTGGGTCTCCGTCTGCCGCAATTGCGCAGATTGAAGCTCGCATAGGGTTGTAGGTCTGGTAGTTCCCGAAGTTTCGACCTTCCCTGGTTGTGTTGGGATTCAACCGAGCCGAAAACGCCCCCATTTTCATTTCCAATGAGTGAGTCGGGTGACTCGACAAAGACTCACGTGACAATTCCGCGAAGCCACACCTTGAGTCTGTGGATAACTGTTGATTTGGAGTGTTTTGGTTGGATTTCTTGCCGTGGTTGTCTGGAATTCGGGTGTTGGTCCGCGATTTTTCACACCATTTTTCTTCGTTTTACTGAGGAAACGTGCGCTTTTTGAAGTTTTTATGACTTTTTCATAAAAAGGGGTTGCGGGTATTTGTGTGTGGGACTAGAACCCCTCTACCGGCGGCGCAGAGATGCTCCACTGGGTCACTGGACGGGTCGAGAGGCCAGACGGTG